>NZ_JBEXPR010000006.1:0-317091 GCF_040612135.1 Streptomyces sp. NPDC006458
CCATGCGGGACTACGCCGCCCCGCCGGCCCCCGGCCCCGGCGGGGCGGCCGACGGCCGGACCGTCCGACGGCCCCTCGCCCGCAGGCTGCTGGCCCGCCCCGAGGTGGGCGTCCTCCTCGGCGCGGTCGCGGTGTTCGTGTTCTTCCTCGTCGCCGCGCCCGCGGTGCGCGACGGCGACTCGATGGCGAACATCCTCTACCAGTCGTCCACCATCGGGATCATGGCGCTGCCGGTGGCCCTGCTGATGATCGGCGGCGAGTTCGACCTCTCCTCCGGCGTCGCCGTCATCACCTCGGCGCTGACCGCGAGCATGGTCAGCTACCAACTGACCATGAACGTCTGGGTCGGTGTGCTCCTCGCGCTCGCCGTCTCGCTCGCCGTCGGTCTGTTCAACGGCTGGATACTGGTGCGCACCGGTCTGCCGAGCTTCCTCGTCACCCTCGGCACCTTCCTGATCCTCCAGGGCGTCAACCTCGCCGTCACCAAATGGGTCACCGGCAACGTCGCCACCGACGACATCAGCGACATGGACGGCTTCGGCCAGGCCAGGGCGGTCTTCGCCGCCGGCTTCGACGTCGGCGGCGTCCAGATGAAGAGCACCGTCGTGTGGTGGCTGGTCCTCGCCGCCCTGGCGACCTGGCTGCTGCTGCGCACCCGGTACGGCAACTGGGTCTTCGCCGTCGGCGGGAACGAGGAGTCGGCCCGCGCGCTCGGCGTCCCGGTGACCTTCACCAAGATCTCCCTGTTCATGCTGGTCGGCCTCGGCGCCTGGATCGTCGGCATGCACCAGCTGTTCTCCTTCAGCACGGTGCAGTCCGGCGAGGGGGTGGGCCAGGAACTGATCTACATCGCCGCGGCCGTGATCGGTGGCTGTCTGCTGACCGGCGGCCACGGCTCCGCCGTCGGCCCGGTCTTCGGCGCCTTCATGTTCGGCATGGTCCAGCAGGGCATCGTCTACGCCGGCTGGAACCCCGACTGGTTCAAGGCGTTCCTCGGCGTGATGCTGCTCGGCGCCGTCCTGATCAATCTGTGGGTCAGCCGCGCGGCGACCCGGAGGTGACCCACCCGATGACCACCACCCACGCCCCCGGCCCGCCGCTCGTCGAACTGCGCAGGGCCGGAAAGTCGTACGGCAACATCCGCGCCCTGCAGGGCGTCGACCTCGCGGTCCACCCCGGCCGGGTGACCTGTGTGCTCGGCGACAACGGCGCCGGCAAGTCCACCCTCATCAAGATCGTCTCGGGGCTGCACCGGCACACCGAGGGCGAGTTCCTCGTCGACGGCGCACCCGTGCGCTTCGCCACCCCGCGAGAGGCCCTCGACCGGGGCATCGCCACGGTCTACCAGGACCTGGCGACCGTGCCGCTGATGCCGGTCTGGCGCAACTTCTTCCTCGGCTCCGAACTCACCCGGGGCCCCTGGCCGTTCCGCCGTCTCGACATCGACCGCATGAAGCGGACCGCGGACGCCGAACTGCGCGCCATGGGCATCGTCCTGGACGACCTGGAGCAGCCCGTCGGCACCCTCTCCGGCGGCCAGCGCCAGTGCGTCGCCATCGCCCGCGCCGTCCACTTCGGCGCCCGCGTCCTCATCCTCGACGAGCCCACTGCCGCCCTCGGCGTCAAACAGTCCGGCGTGGTCCTGAAGTACATCGCCGCCGCCCGCGACCGCGGACTCGGCGTCATCTTCATCACCCACAACCCCCACCACGCCTACATGGTCGGCGACCACTTCAGCGTGCTGCGCCTCGGCACCCTCGAACTCAGCGCCGCCCGCGCCCAGGTCACCCTGGAGGAGCTCACCAACCACATGGCGGGCGGCGCCGAACTCGCCGCGCTCAAGCACGAACTGGCACAGGTCAGCGGCGTCGACGTGGCCGAACTGCCCGAGGCCGAGGAGGTTACCGCCCCGCAGCCGCCGCCCGCCGACCCCGCTAGCTGACCAACTGGGGCACCGGCGTCCCGGCCGCCGGCTCCGGGGCGTCCGGTCGCCGGCCCCGCACCACCAGGGCCGCGCCCGCCACCGCGAGCAGGAGTCCGACGGCCCCGGCTCCGACCGGCACGGTCGTGCCGAGCGCCCGGAGCCTGGCGCCGTCCTGCTTCGCCTTGTCCACCGCCCGCTTCTGCGTGGCTGTCGTGTGGGTCAGCGCCGGTACGTCCAGCAGGACCACCGCGTCCTTCGTGGCCCCCGGCGCGCCCAGCGTCTGGCGCGGGCCGAGCCGGGCCGACAGCACCCGGCCGGTGACCTGGTCGACGACCAGCCTGATCCCGTGGTTGGAGTACCACTCCTCGGCGAGCACCTGGGGCGCGTCTACGCACCCGCGTGACAAAACAGACCTCGAACGCCGACCGCTCCGAGCGACACGCCCCTCAAGGGGCGCGGGGAACTGCGCGAACGGCCACGACGGGCCGGTGGTGGTTTCTTCGGAGGGGCGCGGGGAACTGCGCGAACGACCACGACGGGCCGACGGTGGTTTCTTCGAGGGGCGCGGGGAACTGCGCGAACGGCCACGGCGGGCCCGCTCCGGCCCACGAACGGTGCTCCGCTGCTCCTGGACGCGACCACGGCACGGACGGACGCGCCGGGCAGGTGGCGCGACCTCCGGCGTGGCACATTCGAGGCAGGAGGGGGCCGGCGGTGTCGCAGTCCGTCACGCTCGGGTATCGCCACCGGCCTCCCTCCACGATGTGCGGGTGCCTCGGCACGAGGTGTGGCTACGGCACCTCCACGCCCACCCAGGCCCCGCTGCGCACCGACCGCTCGATGGCGTCCAGTGCGGCCGCGCTGTGCACGGCGTCCGTGAGCGTCGCCCCGTGGGGCCGGCCCTCGTCGATCGAGCGCAGGAACCGGTACGCCTCGACGACCTTCAGATCGTCGTAGCCCATGGCGTTGGCCGCGCCGGGCTGGAAGGCGCCGAACTCACCGTCGCCTGGGCCGACGTACACCGTGCTCACCGGCTGGTCCTGGTAGCCGGAGCCACGGCTGACGCCGAGCTCGTTCATCCTGCGGAAGTCCCAGAACAGCGCGCCCCGGGTGCCGTGCACCTCGAAGCCGTACGCGTTCTGCTCGCCGACCGAGACCCGGCAGGCCTCCAGGACGCCCCGGGCACCGGAGGCGAAGCGCACCAGGCAGCTCACGTAGTCCTCGTTCTCGACGGGCCCGGGCGCACCACCCGGGGCGCGGGCGTGGCCGGCCGTGGCAGCCGTCGGACGGGGCCGCTCGGGCACGAACACGGCCGTGTCGGCGGTCAGTTCGGCCAGGTCGCCCAGCAGGTGACGGGCGAGGTCGACGCCGTGCGAGGCCAGGTCGCCCAGCACCCCGCTGCCGCCGCGCTCCCGCTCGTACCGCCAGGTCAGCGCGGAGTCGGGATGGGCGGCGTAGTCGCTGAACAGCCGGATGCGGGCATGTGTGACCGGGCCGATCTCCCCGGCGGCGATCAGCGTGCGGGCCGTCTCGACGGCGGGCGCGCCCCGGTAGTTGAAGCCGACCGCGCCCTGCACACCCGCCCCGGCGACCGCGTCGGCCACGGCACGGGCGTCCGCGACCGTCAGGCCGACCGGCTTCTCGATCCAGATGTGCTTGCCCGCCGCGGCCATCGCCGTGCCGATCACCCGGTGCAGGAAGTTCGGCGCCGTGATGCTGACGGCCTCGACCCGCGGGTCGGCCGCCACCTCCCGCCAGTCCCGTGTCGTCGAGGCGAACCCGAACTGCTCGGCCGCCAGCTCGGCCCGCCCCGGCACCTCATCAACGACCGTCACCAGCTCCGGCCGCAGCCCGAGCAGCGGATAGTGGTGCGGCAGCCGGGCGTACGCCCGGCTGTGCACCCGGCCCATCCAGCCGAATCCGACGACCGCGACACCGAGCGCGCGCACCACCATGGCCAGCTCTCCTCTGTGTCCCCGGATGCCTCTTCGGACCGGAGCGAACAGCCCCGAACCACCCTGGGCGCCCGTGTTCACAGGTGTCAATCCGTGCCGCCCGGCCGACCGGGCGCACCCCGCCTCAGAGGGTGATCGCGTACGCCTTGCGCAGCGTCTCGTGAACCGTCCACGTCGTACGGTCGCCCGCGCGCAGCACGGCGAGGTCGCCGGGCCCGACCCGCAGCGTGGGCCCGCCCTCGACCTCGACCGTCGCCGAGCCGCTGATCACCACGAACAGCTCGTCCGCCTCGGTGTCGGTCACCACGCCCGGGGTGATCTGCCAGACGCCCCGGATCTGCTTGCCGTCCGCCGACTCCCAGACCACCTTCCCACTCACCTCGGGCGTGCCGGAGACGATCTGCGCCGGGTCGAGCGGCTCGGGTTCGAGCTCGGCGTCGGGGATGTGGAGAGCGAAGCTGTGCGTCATGGGGCGACCTTAGCCAGCGGGCGGGGCGCTCGGGCGCCGACAGAGTGTGGGGTATCGCCGCTGGTGACCGGACAGTCCGTCGGGTCGGGCCGGACGGGCGAGGTGGCGGGGGCGGGCGGTCCGGGCGATCGTGGAGGGCAGGGCAGGGCAGGGCAGGGCAGGGCAGGGCAGGGCAGGACGAGGGCAGGCCGTGCACGGTGGCGGCCGTGACGCGGTCGCGCCGGCTCGGCGAGCGATCCCTTGAGGAGCGACGAATGATCGACGTCACCGACCAGATCACCTCCGTGCGGCGCAGGGTCGGCCGGCGTCCGTTCCGGGGAGCCGATGCCCGCGGCGTCACCATCGGGCGCACCTTCGACGTCCCGCTCGACGACCTCTGGCACGCCTGCACCAGCCCCGAGCGCCTCCCGCAGTGGTTCCTGCCCCTGACGGGCGACCTGCGCGTCGGCGGCCACTACCAGTTGCAGGGCCATGCCGGCGGCACCGTGGAGCGCTGCGACCCGCCCGAGAGCCTCCTCGCCACCTGGGAGTACGACGGCGACGTCAGCTGGATCGAGCTGCGCCTGACACCCGAGGGGGAGGGACGCAGCCGCTTCGAGCTGGAGCACTTCTTCGAGGCCGACGACGAGAAGTGGGCCCGCTACGGCCCCGGCGCGGTCGGGGTCGGCTGGGACATGGCCCTGATCGGACTCACCCTGCACCTGTCCACCGGCGAGGCCGTAGACGGGGAGCGGGCGATGGCCTGGTTCGGCTCCACCGAGGGCCTCTCCTTCGTCACCGCGGCCGGCGAGTCCTGGTACACCGCGAACGTCGACGGCGGCGAGGACCCGGCCGTCGCCCGCGCCGCCGCCGACCGCAACGCGGCCGCCTACACCGGCGCCGAGCAGGGGTAGCCGCCGGGGGCCCGTGGCGGCCATGCGGTAGGGTTTTACCTGCACGATCACCGGGCTTCGCCCGCTGATCGGGACACCGGGACGTGGCGCAGCTTGGTAGCGCACTTGACTGGGGGTCAAGGGGTCGCAGGTTCAAATCCTGTCGTCCCGACTTTGCTTCATGCAAGTCGGAGGCCGTCTTCTCAGAAATGGGAAGGCGGCCTTTCGTGCGTTGCTCAGCGGATGTCTTGGTCGAGCTGGACGTCGTCCCAGTGGAGTCCGAGGGCTTCGCCCTTGCAGTCGGCAGTCGGCAGCCGGCGGTTGGCGGTTGGCGGCGAGGTCCGGTGAGCAGGGCGAGTACGGCGACGGCGATGACTGACCCCGTGGACGCGGTGGTCGACCCCGTGGTCCTCGACGAACAGCTTCTCCGCCCCTGGTTCAAGAAGGCCAGGAATCGGGGCAAGGGACGCACGGGAATTGCGAGACCTGCACCCGGGAATTACTGCATACGAATGAATATGGTTGCGCGCGTTTTAGAAATGACTCCGTCAGGGGATCGCGGGCGTGATAAGTGTGAGCTGCGCCCCCGCCGGATGTCCCGGAGGGAGTATCGAAAGCGATGGGTTTTCATGGGGTCTCAAGTCATCGAGGAATTCACTGAGGAGCGACTGAAGGCTCTTCTTCAATCGCATTTCCAGATCGATCCGACGAAATTGGACGGGAGTGCGCGGTTCTCGGAGTTGGAACTGGATTCGATCGCCGTGATGGAATTGATCGTGGTGATCGAAGAGCAGACCGGAGTCGATGTCCAGGAAAGTCTCCTCGAACAGATGAACCTCGACACCACCCTCGCCCAGGCCGTCCAAGCGGTCCAACAGGTCTTGTGTACGACAGAAGCCGCCGCGAAGAACGACGGATGAACCGCCACGCGGTGGCCGTCACCGGACTCGGAATGGTCACGCCCGGAGGCGTCGGTGTCGGCGCCACCTGGGACCGCCTGTGCAGCGGCGACCCCACGGCCACCCACGATCCGTCGATGGACGGGCTGCCGGTGACGATGTCCTGCCGGGTGGCCGACACCGACCTCGCGGCTGCCCTGGGTCCCGGCCTGGCATGGCGCACTGACCGATTCATCCAGTTCGCTCACGCAGCGGCCAAGGAAGCCGTCACCGACGCCGGGCTCGACTCCGCGCTGTGGGACGGCAGCCGAGTCGCGGTGGTGATCGGTACCGGGGGCACGAGCCACGACACCACCCTGAAGGTCTGCCAGACCATGGAGAAGGGTCGCCTTCTCGGACTGTCGCCCACGACGCTGCCCCGCAGTCTGCCGAACATGGCCGCCGGCGAGGTCGGGACCATGCTCGGGGCGCTGGGTCCCACTCTGGGCGTCAGTACCGCCTGCGCGTCCGGTGCCACCGCCATCGGTATCGCGAGCATGCTGATCCGATCCGGCGCGTGCGACCTGGCGGTGGCCGGTGGGGCCGACTCCGGCTGCAACCGACTGGCGTCGGCGCTGTTCTGGAGAATGGGGGCGCTGTCCACCCGTGTCCATGACCCGGCCGGCGCGTCCCGTCCCTTCGACACCGACCGGGATGGCTTCGTCCTGTCCGAGGGCGCCGGAGTTCTCGTCCTCGAAAGGGTCGAGCACGCTCGGGCCCGACGAGCCCGCGAGTACGCCCGGCTCACCGGCTACGGCTTTTCGGGCGACGCCCACAACCCCACGGTCCCCCATCCCGAGGGTGCCGGCGCGGTGCGGGCCGTCAACGCCGCCCTGACCGGCGCCGAGCTTGCAGCCGGCGATGTGGGACATGTCAACGCCCACGCCAGCGCCACACGGCTGAACGACCGTGCGGAAGCCACGGCGCTACGCCGTGTCTTCGCCACCCCGCCACCTGTCACCGCGGTCAAGAGCGTCCTGGGGCATCTGCTCGGCGCCGCCGGGGCCGTGGAAGCCGTCTGCTCGGTGCTTTCCCTGCACCATCGACTCATCCCGCCCACCGCCAACCTCGACCGGATGGACCCGGAGATCGACCTCGACGTCGTCACCAAGCGGCCACGGTCCGCCCGTCTGGAGGCAGTGCTCTCCACCTCCTTCGGCTTCGGCGGCCAGAACGCGGCGCTTGTGTTCCAGCGCTCCTGACATCGCCCGGTGACCCGGAACGTCCAGCTCTCGAGGCATCCGAACCGCGTCCGGCCGCGGAGCGGATGGAGGACCGGGACCCGATGCCGACCGCCCGCTGGCGGGCCGAAAGTCTGTGATGACCCTTCCCCTCGATCTCCTGACAGAGCTGGAACCGACCGTGGCCAGGCTTCTGGACCGCCATCTGGCCGCCGCACCGGACTGGTTCCCCCACGCCTACATCCCCTGGAGCCAGGCCACCGACTTCGACGGCCCGCTGAACGGCACGCCCTGGCAGGCCGATCAGTCCGAGCTCCCGAAGGCCGTGGCGGACGCGCTGACGATCAACCTGCTGACCGAGGACAACCTGCCGAGCTACCACTTCGAGATCGCCACGCAGTTCGGCCGCGACGGCGCCTGGGGCGCCTGGGTGCACCGCTGGACGGCCGAGGAAGACCGCCACGCCCACGCGTTGCGGGCCTACCTCCACGCACGCCGTGCCGTGGACCCCGTCGCCCTGGAGCGCCAGCGCATGCGGCACGTGTCCACCGGCTACACCAGCGACCACGCGTCCTTTCTGCACGGCCTGGCCTACGTCACCGTCCAGGAACTGGCCACCCGCGAGGCCCACCGCAACACCGGACTCGCCTGTGCCGATCCCGTGGCCCGTCAGCTGACCACACGGATCGCCGCCGACGAGAACCTCCACATGATCTTCTACCGCGACCTGTACACCGCAGCAGTGGAGTCGGACCCCGACGGCGCCGTCTGTGCCCTCGCCGACGTCATCTGCGCCTTCGACATGCCGGGCACCACCATTCCCGGCTTCCAGCATCGCGCCCTGCGGATCGCCGCGGTCGGCATCTACAACCTCGACGTCCACCGCCGTCATGTACTGCAGCCCCTGCTGCGCGCCCTGGGAGTGATGACCCGCTCGGGTCTCGGCTCCGCCGGCGAGCAGGCCCGTGACCGCATCGGCCGCCATCTCGACGAGTTGCAGACGAAGGCCGAACGCTCCGACCGGCTGTTCGACCGGATGAGAGAAGCCGCTCCCGCCGCTCTGCTTCCCAGCCCTGGTTCATCCATTTCGTACGACGAGAGAGGCGGCCCGTGAACACCCGGACCGACCAGCGTCATCGCGCAGGCGCCACCGCCGAGGACATTCAGGCGCACTACGACATCGGCAAGGACTTCTACGCCCTCTGGCTCGACCCCGGCCTGACGTATTCCTGCGCCCTGTGGGACGGCATCGCCGGGGCGCCCGGGAGCACGGACCTGCTGGTGAAGGCACAGCACGCCAAGCTCCGCTACCACCTCGGCCAGGCGGGCATCACGGCGGACAGCCGACTGCTGGACATCGGTTGCGGCTGGGGCAGTCTGCTGCGGATGGCCACCGAGGAGACCGGTGTCAGGCACGCGGTCGGCCTCACCCTCAGCGCCGACCAGCACGCACATGTGCGCTCGCTCGGGTTGACCGGGGCGGACGTCCAGGTCCAGGACTGGCGCGACCACGAGCCGGAGGACGTGTACGACGGCATCGTTTCGATCGGAGCGTTCGAGCACTTCGCCGATCAGACCATGTCCCGTGACGAACGGATCGGGGCCTACCGTGCCTTCTTCGCGCGTTGCGCTGGATGGCTGCCGCCGCTGGGCCGGCTCAGTCTCCAGACCATCGCGCTCACCGACGACACGGACCACGACGAGTCGGTACCCGAATTCTTCGCACGCGCCGTCTTCCCCGGATCGGCACTGCCGCGATTGTCCGAGATCGCCACCGCGTGTGAGCCGTACTTCGCGATCAGCAGGCTGCGCGAGGACGGTGCGGACTACGCACGCACTCTGCAGGGCTGGTCCACCCGCCTGTTCCAGGCCCGGGAACAGGCTCAACTGCTCGTCGGCCCCGACAACTACCGGCGGTATCGCACCTACCTCCGAGCCAGCCAGATCGTCTTCATGCGCCAGGCCTCCACGCTGTACCGCATCACGTTGCGTCGCTGGCCGGCACGTCGAGGTCCCGGAGGGACTTCAGGGCGTCAGGCTCTCCCCGAGTGACAGGAGGACCTTCCGCCGGTGCGGGTTGATGTTCTCGAGGGAGAGCAAGAGGTAAAGACTGGCCTCATTGTGTTGCGGATCGTATGCGAACTCGCTGCACACCCATGCGCCGGCAAGCAGGTATCCACGGAATTTGGGGGGAATGCGAAGGCCGGGGTCGCGGTCGGCCGATGCGGGATTCCAGAGGGTGTGGGGGCGTACGCGATAGCGGTCGGGGCCCAGATGACCGCCGGCCACCACGTGGTCCCAACAGGTTGCGGCCAGGGCGCCACCCCCGTCGTCGAGGGGAAGAGTCATACGCCCTGAGAGCCAGGCGTGGCCGCTGCGGGTCATGTAGCGGATGATTCCCGCCCACAGCATGGTGATCACAGGGCCGGTGCGGTGGTCGGGGTGAACGCACCCTCGGGTGAGTTCGACGAGCGCCGGCCTCAAGGCGCGATGCGGACTCAGGTCGAACAGGGCCTCCGAGGCCAGTCCCCCCGTCCGCGCGGCGCCTTCGGGCGGGAGGAGGCGGTACATGCCGACCATTTCACCGGTGTCCGTGCGGCGAATGACGAGATGGTCGCAATGCCGGTCGAATCCGTCCATCTCGCGGCCCTGCTCCGAGTGATACCAGGATTTGAGTTCTTCATTGAAGATCCGGTGGCGCAGCTGCTGGGCTTCGAGAATCGTATTTTCGTCACGAGCGACAGAGGCCGTGTAGCGCTGTTCTCCTGCTTTTTTGCAATCGACGGCGGCGGATGTACTCATGATTGTCCTTGTGTGTGAGGGGGCTTTGAGATTGCGGGTGCGTGCCTCGATGCGCCCTGTTTACCGTATATCCCAGGGCTTGCCCGGCAGACGCGCGGTTCCTGTGGCCCGAAATGGTGAGGGGGCGGCGGCTCGTCGGCCCGGAAGCAGAGAGAACTCGTTATACAGTTGCCCCCATGCTCACGGCGAAGTGGATTCTCGGACATCCGTGCAGGATTCTCGCAATGGTCGCCGTGCTGGGGCTGGCACTGCTTCCGGTGACGATCGGCGGCTTTAGTCGATTGACTCCGTCTGGATTCACCGCCACCGGGACCGAGTCCGATCGGGCTGACCATGTGATTGAGGAACAGTTCGACGAGCCCTCCGCCGACCTGATCTTCTTGGTATCCGGCCGAACCTCGATGAAATACGGGGATGCGGCTGTCGCCGGCCGCGCGCTTGCCCGTTCCGTGGCCGGTCAGCCCGGGGTGGCGCAGGTGTGGAGCTATTGGGACACGGCAAGCCCCGCTCTGCTGTCCGCAGACGAGCGGAACGCCCTGATCGGTGTCGAGCTGATCGGAAAAGGGGCGCAAGCCGTCAAGACGGCGCAGAGAATTGTTCCGGGTCTGGTGGGGAATCACGGGGAAGTCACCGTAGCCGCGGCCGGACCAGTATGGAGCAATGCGGAAGCAGTCCGGCTGAGCCGAGAAGATCTACGCACTGCGGAGCTGGCTGCCGCTCCTTTTGTGCTGCTCATCCTGATGGTGGCCCTGCGCTCGGTCGCCTTGGCGCTGTTGCCGATGGTGATCGGGGTCGTCTCCGTCTCGGCGACGCTGGCAGTGCTGAACGGGCTGACTTTTGTCATGCCTGTCTCTGTGTTTGCCGTGAATGTAACAGCGGCCCTGGGATTCGGCCTCTCGGTGGATTATGGCCTCCTGGTCATGATGCGTTGCCGGGAGGAGATGGCTCTCGGGGAAGGGGTGGCGGAAGCCGTCGTTCTCGCGGTCCGTTCGGCTGGGCGCGCCGTGCTCTTCTCCGCCGCCACGGTCATTGCCTGCCTGGTGACATTGCTGATCTTTCCAGTGCCGTTTCTGCGTTCATTGGCAGCCGGTGGTATCGCTGTGGTGACTTTCGCCGCATTGACCACGGTCCTCGTCTATCCAGTACTGTTGCGATTCAGTTTGCTTCCTGCGGCACGGTTTGATCGGCGGCTTTTCGATCGGGTGCGAGGAACGCTGCCGCTCCGCGGGAGAAAGGGCTCGGACACGCCACAGGAGATCTCGACCGTCCCTGGGTACAGCAGAGTGTGGGCGTGGCTGGGAAACGCGGCCACGAGGCGTCCTGTTCTGCTCGGCGCTTCGGCAGCAGTGCTCCTGCTGGGCTGCGCGATGCCTTTGAGCAAAGCCCAGTTCGGTATTGCCGACGAGCGCGTCCTTCCCGAATCCACGCAGGTGCGAAAGACCGGTGAGCGTGTGCGCACCGAATTCCCGGACGCAGCCGGGGCCGAACTGCCCATTGTGCTGAGCGTGGCAGATCCCCGCGCTGCGGGCGTCACTGCGAACGTAGACCGCTACGCTCGTCGGCTGTCATCGGTCGACGGCGTCGCCCGGGTGGACACCATCACCGGCTCCTATCGTGGCGGCAGCCGAGTCACCCCGCCGAATCCGGCACTTCAGCGGTTCGCCGGTGAGGGCGCGTTGCTCCTGGACGTACGCATGCCGCCGGGTTCGCAACCGCCGGCATCCGAGCGCCTGTTGGACCAGATTCGCGCCCTGCCCGCCTTTACGCCGCGGATGGTCGGAGGAACCACTGCCCGCACAGCGGACACGAAGACGGAACTGTCCCGGCGTGTTCCTCTTGCCGCGCTCCTGGCCGGAGCCAGCGCGCTGCTTGTGGTCCTGTCCTTCACGGGCGGGCTGTTCGTTTCCTTCAAGACGGTCGCCCTTGCCGCGCTCAGCCTGAGCGCCGGTGTCGGCTGCATGGTTCCCGTCTTCCAGGAGGGGAATGCGGGTATGACGGGCTTCACGGTCACCGGGCAACTTGAGATCAGCATGCTCCTGCTGATGGTCTGCATCGCCCTCGGCCTGTCCGTGGACTATGAAGTATTCCTGCTGGCGCGCATCAAGGAGCAGTACAGGGCGACAGGGGACAGCCGCTCATCGATCGTTCATGGCATGGCCTGTACCGGACGTCTCATCAGCGCCTCCTCCTTGGTGGTGGTGACGACGATGAGCGCGCTGGCCATGTCCCGCGTCACCTCGCTGAAGCTGCTGGGTACCGGTCTGGCGTTGACCGTCCTCCTGGACGCGACGCTGGTCCGCGCGTTGCTGGTGCCGGCTGCCATGCAGCTGGCGGGACGGGCGAACTGGTGGCTGCCGGACTGGTTGCGCCACATCCGCTACCGGATCAGACCCGACAGTGATGCGATGCAGGAGTGGAGCTTCCCCGACAACCTGCGCTGACAAGAGGCTTGGGACGGGAACCGACGGCCCTCGCCGGCCGTGTCCGGGGCGGGGCGGGATTCTCCGGGGACGGTCGAGGGCCGGGCGGACCAGGGGCGGCCTCAGGCTGTGAGTGCGGGTATCAGGACGAACGCCTGTCTGGCTGTGCGGGAGGCCTGCGGAAACGATGGCCGGGCAGGGCGGTCCGAGCGCGCCGGGGCCCTGCGCTCCCACGCCCCCCAGCCTCGTGAAAGGCAGTGATCCCTCGTGAGTTCGAGCGCACGGCAGGCCGCGTTCGACCGGTGGCGGTACGCGGGTGTCCTCCTGCTGCTGTTCCTGTTCGGCACCGAGACATTCCTGGTCTCCCCGCTGCTGCCCACCATCGCGGACGACATCGACGTGTCCGAGTCCGCGGCCGCCCACAGCGTCACCGCGTACGTCCTCGTCTACGCGGTCGCGGCGCCCTTCCTGGGACTGCTCAGCGACCGCGTCGGCAGGCGGCGCACCCTTCTCGCCGGCACCGCGCTGTTCCTGCTCGCCAACGCGGCGGCCGCCGCGGCGGACGGGCTCGCCCTGCTGATCGTCTCGCGGGCCCTGGCCGGCCTCGCCGCCGCCGCGGCCGGACCGGCGATCTGGGCGCACATCGCCGAGACCGCCCCCGACCGGGTGCGCGGCCGGGCGCTCGCCCTGGGCATGGCCCTGTTCTCCTGCGGCCAGGTCGTCGGCGTGCCGCTCGGCGGGCTGCTGGCCGGGGCGGCGGGCTGGCGCTCGGCGTTCCTCGCCCTCGCCGTCGCCACCGCAGCGGCCGTGCCCCTGCTCCTGCGCCAGGTGACCGGCCGCCCCGCGCCCGAGGCCGCGGCACGGAACCAGGGCGCCTTCGTCGCCGTGCTCGCCGCGTGGCGCCACCCCGCCCTGCGCCGGGCCCTCGCCGTCAACACCGCCTTCCACGCGGCCAACCTGGGCGCCTACACGTTCCTCGGCGTGGTGCTCGTCGACCGGTTCGATCTGTCGGTCTCCGCGCTCGGCCTCGTCGGTGTCCTGGTCGGCGCGGGCAGCGTGGCCGGATCGCTGGCCGGCGGCCGGCTGGGCGACCGGGCGCGGGCCGCGGGCCGCGACCACCTGCCGCTGCTGCCGGTGTGGGGGCTGCTCCTCGCCGTGGGTGTCGCGCTGTCCGCCGTGGGTCCTGGCCTGGTGCTCGCGCTGCTCGGTGTGACCGTCTGGTTCGTGGCGAGCGGCGGATTCGTCATCGACCAGCAGACCCTCGCGGGTACCGCCGCCCCCGATCTGCGGGCCACCTCCAGCGCGTGGCTGACCTCGACGATGTACGCCGGAACCGGACTCGGTGCCTGGGCCGTCGGCGCCTTCGACGACGCGGCGACCGGCACGCTCCTGATCGGGTCGGGCCTCGCCCTGGTCTCGGCGCTCGCGGCACTGGCCGTGAGCGCCGGGATGCGACGGGACGGGAGACGCCAGGGCGACACGGCGGCCCCCGTGCCGGGCCGGGCGGCCGAGGAGACGGCCCGACCCTGACGTCCGGGAGCCGGACGGGCGTACGGACGTCAGGGCCGGGCCCCCGCGCTCAGCCCGCCGCGCGCGCGTCCGCCTCCGGGTCCACCGCCCGCAGCGGCCGCGCGCACAGCCCCGTCATCCGCTCGCGGTCCCGCTCGGTCGACGGCGTGAACAGCAGGATGAGGGCGGAGGGGTCGTCCACCGGGTGGAAGGACGACAGCGACAGCGTCATCGGGGCCGACCCCGGGGGCCGTACCGTCACCGTACGGGCCGTCAGCTCCGCCACCGAGTGGCACCCCCACCAGTGGCGGAGCTCCGGCGCGTCCTCCTCCAGCCGGTCGTAGAGCTCACCCGTGCGCCCGTCGGCCAGGGCGGGACCGGCCTGGGCGCGGAAGTGCTGGAAGATGTTCATCGCCAGCGGCTCCCAGTCGAGCAGCACCGTCCGCAGCCGCGGGTCGGCCACCATCAGCCACATCAGGTTGCGCCGGTCGCCCGGCACCGACTCGGGGCTGCCCCACAGGGCGCTCCACGCCGTGTTCCAGGCGAGCAGGTCGAAGTGCCGGTCCAGCAGCACCGCCGGACTGGCCGGCCAGGAGTCGAGGATCGGCCGGACGGTCGCGGCCAGCCCCGCCGACTCGGCGCCGGACGCCACCGGTTCGTGGTAGCCGGCCAGCCGCATCGCGTGCCGCAGCCCGGCCGCGTCCAGCCGCAGCGCCCTGGCCACCGACGTCAGCACCTGCCTGCTGGCGGTCACCCGGCCCTGCTCCAGCCAGGTGTACCAGGCGAGCCCGACACCGGACAGCGAGGCGACCTCCTCCCGGCGCAGGCCGGGCGTGCGTCGCCGCGGCGTCGCCGTGAGCCCCACGTCGACGGGCTTGAGCAGCTCACGGTGGGCGCGCAGGAAGGCCCCCAGCTCCTGGCTGGGGCCGGGGGTGGGAGTGGACATGCTGACGGCTCCTCGTTCGGTTCGGTTCCGCGGTCGGGCCGGAGTCCCGGGAGGGCATCCGGACCCGTGGGGTTCAGCCTAGGCCGCGTCGTTCGCGTGCGCCGAGCCGCCACAGCCGTACCGGCATCGCGCTGACCCGCCCCTGCCGTGACTGCCGCTCCCAGGCGGCCCGGCCGACGGCGGCGAAGAACTCCGCCCGCTTCTCGGGCTCCAGCACGGAGGCGTAGTAGTCGCCGAAGGTCGCCGCGTGGAAGTGCTCGTACTGTGCCGCGTCCCGCACGGTGACCACCGCCTCCCGCTCCCACCAGTCGTCGATCGTGAAGAACTCGGACAGCAGTTCGGCGAGTTCGCTCTCGGAGCGGGTCCGGGTCGCGATGGGCAGCACCTCGTGGCCGGCCAGCAGCGCCGGTACCGACTCCCGCGCGACGCCGAGCGCCGTCAGGGCCTCCCGCACGATGTCGTCCTCGCCGCCGAGCCCGTGCTCGTCCCGCGCCGGGTGATACGTCGTCAGCAGGAAGCTGCCGCCCGGCGCGAGATGGTCCCGCACCCAGGCCAGCACCCGGTGCTCCACCGGGTACAGCCAGTGCAGCACCGACGTCATCGTCACCACGTCGGCCCGGTACGGCAGCGCCGCCGGCGCGGTCAGATCGGCCTGCCGCAGCACCACCCGGTCGCCGTACGGGCGCAGCCGTTCGCCCGCCTCGGCGATCCGGTGCTCCGAGCGCTCCAGCCCGACGGCCAGCCGCAGCGAGGGGTGGCGCTCCAGCGCCTCCTGGAGCAACTGGCCTATCCCGCTGCCGAGATCGACCAGTACGCCGGGCTCGCCGGGCACCCGGTCGAGCACCCAGTCGCGGTCGTGCACCTGACGCAGCCGGCTGGCGTCGTCGTATCCGCCCAGGGTGCGGGCCTGGGCCTCGATGTCGGACAGGGTCACGACTGCTCCTCAACGGTGGATGCCGGGGTGGTGGGACGGCCGGGCTGCGGCACGGCGATGAACTCCTCCAGGCGCCGCCGTACTTCGCTCTGGTCGTACCGTTTGAACAGGTTGATCCGGTTGCGGGCCAGGTCGCCGCGGTGGACGAGCTCGTAGAGGTGCTGGCGCTGGCCGAAGCCGTCGCCGGTCAGCTCCCAGGCGAGCCGCAGCAGGCGGGACTTGCGCTCGGCGTCGATGCCGCGCCCGCGCATGTAGCGGTCGAGCAGGGGGCGCAGCCGGGGATGCGCGAGATCCTTCTCGGTGGGCTGCATCAGCAGCCCCGACGCCCCGATCCGGCGCAGTACGTCCACCGCGCCGTCGGCGACCTCGGCCGACCAGACCCGGCTCGCGGCCGTGTCACCGGGGGCGAGCAGCCCGCCGTCGGTGACGGTGGCACGGGCCTCGGCCGCGTCGAGGAAGAGTTCCGTCAGCTCGGTGTACGAGGCGAGCCGGCCGAGGTCCTCCTGGATGTTGCGGAAGCCGTCGACACCGATGCTCTCGGCGACCAGGGTGGCGGTGGCCAGCAGGGTGCGCAGCCGTTCCCGGTAGCGGACGTGCGCGATGTACGCCGACCACGCGTTGATCCGGGCCAGCCCGGTGCGGGCCAGGGGCGCGTCCTTCAGCAGGAAGACCCGGTCCCACGGGACGAGGACGTCGTCGAAGAAGAGCATGGCGTCCTGCTCGTCGTAGCGCGCCCCCAACGGGTGGGCGTGCCCCCACGGTTCGGCGCCCAGCGGCTCCCGGCACAGGGTCACCAGGCCGGGCGTGTTCAGCGGCAGCGCGAACCAGACGACGAACTGCTCGCCGCGCCGCTGGGTGAACGAGGCCGACAGATAGACGAGCACCTCGTGGGCGAGGGGAGCGAGCGTGGTGAGCTGCTTGGCGCCGCGCACGACGATGCCCCGGTCGTTCTCGGCCAGCACCCGCAGCGCCAGGTCCGGGTCGTCCACCGGGTCGGCGGAGCGGTCGATCTGCGGATCGCCCAGCGCGTGCGAGAGCACGAGGTCGTTCGACGCGCAGTACCGGTACCAGGCCTCCGCGTTGGCGCCGAAGCCAGGCCGGGACCGGTCCAGCTGGTGGCGGAAGTCGTAGACACCGACGGCGATCGAGGCCATGAAGGACGGCGAACGGCCGTGCTGCCCGAAGGCGTTCGCATGCCAGAACTCCGCGCTGCGGCGCTGGAGACGCAGTTCCTCGAGTGTGCGCGGCGGCTGGTAGGCGCGGGCCAGGCGCAGGCCGCTGTCGGGGTCCTCGTACGTGAGCAGTTCCCGGTGCTCGGGGGCGTGCTGGAGGTCGAGCAGGTCCGCGAGGGCGTCGGCCGCGGGACGGAACGCGGGGTGGCCGGCCGGGTCCGACACCCGCTCCCCGTCGAGGTACAGCTCACGGCCGTCGTCGAGCTCCGCTCGATACCGGTCGCCGGTGAGCAGCCCCCGGGCGGTGGCGGCCGAGGTGTCCAGCAGGGTCATGTGCGGGCTCCCGTCGAGGGTGTGGGCAGTCCGGCGAGTGAGCGGTACTCGCCGTGGTGGTAGATCAGCGGCTCGCCGGGCACCGCGTCGGCGGCGGCGACCCGTCCGACGAGGACGGCGTGGTCGCCGCCGGGCAGCACGGTGTGCAGCCGGCAGTCGAACCAGGCCAGACAGTCCTCCAGGACCGGCGCCCCGGTGGCCCGGTGGAGCATCGGCGCGGCGGTGAACAGCCCGAGGGCGCGCCCGGCGCCCGGTGCCGCGAAGTGCCGGGCGACCGGCTCCTGATGGCGGGCCAGCACGGACACGGCGTAGCGGCCGTCGGCGCGGATCGCGGCGGTCAGCGGGCTGCGGGCGCTGACCGCGACGCTGACCAGGAGCGGGTCGAGGGAGAGGGTGCACAGGGACGACACGGTCTTGGCGAAGACCTCGTCCCCGTGCCGGGCGGTGAGCAGGGCGACCCCGGTGGTCCAGCGGCGGGCGGCGAGGCGGAAGGCGTCCGTGCCCGCCTCACCGTTCCGGGGCAGGGGCGCGCCCGTCTCGCCGCGCCGGGGCGAGTCCGCGGCTGTCCCCCCGCGCCGGACGGCGTCCGTGCTCGCCTCGACCAGCCCGTCGGGGGGCCCGGCCGCGGCGCGGGCCGGGCCGGCGGTGCGTGGGGCGCTCATCGCAGCCCCACCCGGTAGGCGCGCAGCCATTCGTCGACCTGCACCAGGTGGTCCAGTCCGCCCACCGGGTTGGGCGCGGTGCGCGGACTGGGCAGCGGGCGGCCCTCCTTCAGGGCCCGGCGTACGGTCTCCCGGTCGACCAGGTCGAAGACCGGGGCCGCCGGGTCGGCGAGCAGTTCACGGGCGCGCTCGGTGAGGACCTGTGTGTAGCGCACGGCGGGTGTCGACGGGTAACCGCTCTTGGGCCGGTCGGCGACCTGCGTCGGCAGCAGGTCGCGCACGGCGTCGCGCAGCAGCCCCTTGGGCCTGCCGTCCGGTGCCTTGAGGGCCCAGGGCACGTTCCAGGCGTACTCCACGAGGCGGTGGTCGCAGAACGGCACGCGCACCTCCAGGCCGACCGACATGCTGATCCGGTCGACGCGTTCCAGCAGCGGCGGCAGCCAGCGGGTGAGCGCGAGATGGAACAGCTCACGCATCCGGCGGTCGGTGCCGCTCTCGCCGGGCAGCGCGGGCACCTGCGCCAGCGTGCCGCGGTACTGCTCGGCGGTGTACTCCTCGGGCCGGACCACGGCCCGCACCTCCGGACGCAGCAGCGCGGCCGGGGTCGTACGGCCGTGCAGCCAGGGGAAGGTGTCCGCGGCGCGGGCGGCGGGGTCGTGGAAGTAGGGGTATCCGCCGAAGACCTCGTCGGCGGCCTCCCCGGACAGGGCGACCGTCGAACGCCGGCGCACCTCGCGGAACAGCAGGTGCAGCGAGGCGTCCATCTCGCCCCAGCCCGGCCGGTCCCGGGCGCGCAACACGGCCTCCCGGGCGTCGAGGAGGTCGTCGTCGGGGATGACGACCGTGGTGTGCAGGGTGCCGATGTGCTCGGCGGCCGCCCGGACGAAGGGGGCGTCGGCGCCGGTGCGCCAGTCGTCGGGCGCCCGGTCGGCGCTGCCGGGGAAGTCCACCGAGAAGCTGCTGACCTTGCCCTGCCCGGCCCGTTCCCGGGCCAGGGCCGCGAGCGCCGTGATCGCGCTGGAGTCGACACCCCCGGACAGCAGGGTGCACAGCGGCACGTCGCTCATCAGCTGGCGCTCGACGGCGTCGGCGAGCAGCTCGCGCACGGTCCGCCGGGTCGTGGCCGGGTCGTCGGTGTGCGGCCGGGAGACCGGCTGCCAGTACCGGGTCTCCCGGGTCACGGACCGCCGTACCCGCACCAGATGGCCGGGACGCACCTCGCGCAGCCCCCGGAACAGGCCGTGCCCGGCGGTGGGTGCGGCGGGCAGCGCGAACAGTTCGGCGATGCCCTCGGCGTCCAGTTCGGCGCGGAACTCCGGATGGGCGAGCACGGATTTCGGCTCCGAGCCGAAGAGGACGCCCGTGGCGTGCGCGTGCCAGTACAGCGGCTTGATGCCCAGGTGGTCGCGGACCAGGAGCAGTTCCTGCGCGCGCTCGTCCCACAGGGCGTAGGCGAAGATGCCGTTGAAGCGGCGGGGTGCCTCGGCGCCCCACTGGAGATGGGAGCGGAGCACGACCTCCGTGTCGGAGCGGGTGCGGAAGGTGTGGCCGAGGGCCTCCAGTTCACGCCTGAGGTCCGTGTGGTTGTACAGCTCCCCGTTGTAGGTGAGTACCGTCCTGTCCGCCTCCAGGGGCTGGGCGCCGCCGTCGAGGTCGATGACGGAGAGACGACGGTGGCCGAGTGCCGCGTGCCGGGTGAGCCGGATGCCGGCGGCGTCGGGGCCGCGGCAGGCGAGGGTCTCGGTCATCTTCTCCACGGTGGAGCCCTGGGTCCGCAGGTCGGCCGCCCAGTCGAGCCATCCGGTGACGCCGCACATCACTGCTCCCCGGAAAGGTCGGCGGAACGGTCCTGCTCGGCGGGGGTGCCCGCACAGGCGGACGCCTCCCAGCGGCAGCCGTGTCCGGTGGGCCCGGTGCGCAGGCTGTGCGACGGCTCGAAACCCTTGGCGCGGATGTTCGCGGACAGGGCCTTGACGCAGTATGTGCAGGGCGAGGCGAGGGTGATGCGGACGCCGGAGCGCCGGGCCTTCTCCCGGTAGTCCCAGATCGCGCAGTGGGTGATGGTCAACGCCGCGCGGTCGGCCTCCCCGGTGTCGGGGTCGTCGTCGAACTCGTAGTCCGATCCGTACAGTTCCGCCTGGCGGGCGATGCGGTGCACGGGGTCGGCGGCGCCCCGGCCGCGGTCGGGCTCCACCTCGCGGTGGACCTCGCCGATGGCCGCCGCCCAGCCGGCGAGCGCCTGTTCGCCGAACCGGGCGACGAGGAAGCGCTCCATCAGGGCCTGGCCGCGGAAGAAGACCCGCTGCCAGGCCACGGAGGTGCCGGTCTCGGCGTCCGGCAGATCGGCGAAGATCTCCGACTGGAGCGCGAACCAGTCCACGAGGTGCGTGTTGTTGTTCCGTGCGGCCAGCAGCCGGGTCAGCCCGGACTCCGCCTCGTGCAGTCGCTGCCTCCAAAGGCTCGACCGCTCGGCGTCCGGCATGCCGCGGTAGGTGTTGCGCAGCCGCTCGGCTGTCTGCGGCTCGGGCGCACCGGGCGTGCGCGGGCCGTCCAGTACGGCGGTGACGGGACGCCCGGTCTCCCGGGCGCCGAGGCTGTCGTCCGCGGTGGTCGCCGGAACCCCGTCGGAACCGTCGCGTGCGATGCCTGCTGCGGGCGCATCGCTCATCTCGGATCTCCTTCGCGGTGGGGAGCGGACCGGTGGGGTCCTGTTGTACGGCAACGCTATGAAGCGGGCCGGGCAGGTCAGAAGCCCCGAAAGGCTGCGCCGACGGCGACCATCGGGGCCCGGGGACTGCTCCGAAGGTCGCCCCTGGGGGCGTTGATGTGGTGAGGGACGAGGTGCTTTCGGCTGACGCCGAGTGGCTCGGGGGCCGCCTGTCCGGCGTATTCCGGCCTTGAGGCCTTGAGGCCTTGAGGCCTTGAGGCTCTGCGGCTCTGCGGCTTGCGGCCTTGCGTCTGCGGTCTGCGGTCTGCGGTCTGCCGTCTGGCCGTCTGCGGCCCTGCGGCCTGCCGCTTGCCGTCTGCCGGCCCTGGACCGACGCGGGCGACCGTGGGCGCTCCCCGAGGACGCCGACGGGCGGGCACCTCACGGTGCCCGCCCGTCGAGGGTCGGCGGCTCAGCCCGCCAGGCCGTGGCGGTGCGCGTACAGCGCGGCCCGCAGCCGGTCCGACTGGCCGATCTTGCGCATGGCGTTCGTCAGGTGCTTCTTCACCGTGGCCTCGGCCAGCGCCAGTTCGCGCCCGATCTCGGCGTTGCTCAGCCCGCGGGCGAGCTGCGCGAGGACCTGGCGTTCCCGGTCGGTGAGCCCGCAGTGCTGCGGCAGGGGCTCGGCGGCCTCCCCGGCCAGGCTCGCCGCCTGCACACGGGCCGGCGGGGGAGCGGGCAGGAACACCGAACCGCCGGCACCGGCCACGGAGACCGCGCGGATGATCCGGTCCTCGGCCAGGTCGAGCGGGAAGCAGCCGCTCGCACCCGCCAGCAGCATGCGACTCGCCTCGGCGGTGCTCTCCGCCCGGCGCAGCAGCAGCACCCGCGCCTGGGGCGCCACATCGGCGGCACGCAGCCAAGCCACCAGCGCCAGGTCCTCCGCGAGCGTCCCGCCGCGGCCGAGCAGCACCACGTCGGGCTGGATCCGGCGCAGCGCCTCGGGCAGCCGCAGCGGGTCCGCGGAGCTGCCGACGACCGTGAGGCCCGGGTCTGCGTTCAGGACACTGCGCAGTCCGGCGCTGGCCACCGGGTGGCGCTGGGCGAGGAAGACCCGGACGACGGGCGCCTGGCGGTGGGCCCGCGGCCCCGCGCAGGTGGCATGGCCGCAGTCGCAGACGGCCACCGGTGGCCGCCCGCCGGGCCGTTCCTCCGACTCGGCCAGCAACTGGTGGCCGGCGATCATGTCGAGCGGGTTGTCGATCTCGGCGTGCAGCGCCCTCGGATCGTCGGGCGCGGGCGCGGGCGCGATGGTCAGCGTGGTCACGACGAACTCCCTGACAGAGCAAGGGAGATGGCGTCAGAACGGCGGTACGGCTTCATGTGTGTCCCCTCGGCGGTGGCGGATCGGCCTGGAGCAGGGAGAGGGGCGCGGACGGACGGAGCCGTCGGGTCAGCGCCCGGCACACGGACGACAGGACTCGTCGAAGCACCTGCGGTGCCACGAGCCGCCGATACCGACCAGGGTGAAGTCGGTTCGCCGTTTGACCATGCGAGCAGCGTAATTCGGCCGTTCGACGGGGGTCAACAAGGACCGGACCACATGCGTATGAGGGAACCGTGTATTCCGTACGGCCGGTCCTATGACCAGTGGTATCAGCATCAACGCCTGGCTGGTTCCCGCCCACGCGCTCCCCGCACTCTTCTGGCGAACCGCATCCGGCCAGGAAGGAAACCGAGCGCATGGCCGCCCACCCCCGCAGGACCGAAGGATGAGGCGGTACCTGTTGCGGCGTCTGCTGCTGGCCGTGCCCACCCTCCTCGGCGTCACCGTCGTCGTCTTCGCCGCCGTCGCCCTCGTCCCCGGCGACCCCGTGCTCGCCCTGCTCGGGCCCGGCGCCTCCGAGGAGGCCAGACAGCGGCTGACCGAACGCCTCGGGCTGGGCGAACCCCTGCCGGTCCGCTACGCCCACTGGCTGGGGCACGCGCTCCAGGGCGACCTGGGCGTCTCCGTCTCCGCCCAACGGCCGGTCGGTGAACTGCTGTTGCCCGCGCTGGGCCAGACCCTGCTGCTCGCCGGCGCCGCGTTCCTGCTGGTGCTCACCGGCGGCACCCTGCTCGGCGCACTCGGCGCGGGCCGTCCCGATGGGCCCGCCGCCCGGGTGTCGCGATCGCTCGGCACCCTCGCCGTGTCGGCGCCCCAGTACTCGGTGGCGCTGCTGCTGATCGCCGTGTTCGCAGTGGGGCTGCGCTGGTTCCCGGCCGGCGGCACCCGCGACCTGTTCACCGGCGGCGGTCCGGCCGACCAGCTGCACCACCTCGTGCTGCCTGCCGTGGCGGCGGCGCTCGTGCCGCTCGGTCTGACCGCCCGGGTCTTCGGCGCCGCCCTCGGCTCCGTCCTCCAGTCCGACCTGGCCGACGGACTGCGCGCCCGCGGCCTGCGCCGCCGGGCCGTCCTCAGGCACTGCGTGCACAACGCCGCCCCGGCCCTGCTCACCATCGGCGGGCTCCAGCTGGCCTATCTGCTGGAGGGCGTGGTCTTCGTGGAGACCCTGTTCGCCTGGCCGGGCCTCGGCCGGCTGCTCTACGACGCCCTCACCGCGCGCGACCTGCCGCTGATCCAGGCGGGCGTGCTGCTCGTCGCCGTCGCCTTCGTCGGCGTCAACATCCTCGTCGACACCGCGCACGCGCTGATCGACCCCCGGCTGCGAGGTGCGCTGTGAGCAGACGCCCACCCGTCTCCGCGTGCCTGGCCGCCGCCCTTCTCCTGCTGGCCGTCGCCGGTCCGCTGCTGGCCCCCGGCGACCCGGACGCGGGAGACCTGCGCGAGCGGCTGCTGCCGCCGGGCAGTCCGGGCCACCTGCTGGGGACCGACACCCAGGGCCGGGACGTCCTCAGCCGCCTCCTCGTCGCGGCGGGCCCCTCGCTGCTCGGCGGGCTCCTCCCCGTGGCCGTCGCCACCGTCGCCGGCGGCCTGCTGGGCATCGCCGCGGGCCTGGGCGGCCGCCGTACCGAGCACGCCCTGCTGCGCACCCTCGACGTGCTCTACGCCTTCCCTGGCGTCCTGCTGGCGATCACCGTCGCCACCGTGATGGAGCCGGGGCTCCTCGCCACCGTCGTCTCGCTCTCGGTCGTGCTCACCCCGGCGGTCACCCGGGTCGCCTTCACCGAGGTACGGCGCATCCGCGGCGCCGAGTACCTGGTGGCCGCCCGGGTCAGCGGGGCGGGCGCCCGGACGATCGCCGTGCGCCAGGTCGCCCCGGTCGTCACCCCCGTCCTGCTCGTCTACTCCTCCTCCCTGGTCGGGCTGGCCATCGTCTACGCCGCCGGGCTGTCCTTCCTCGGCCTGGGCGTGCCGCCGCCCGCCGCCGAATGGGGCGCCATGCTCGACGAACTGCGGCCCAGCCTGCTCACCCGCCCCGAGGTCGCCGTGCTGCCCGCCCTGACCATCCTCGTCGTCTCCGTTGTCTTCAACACCCTCGGCGAGGCCCTGCGCCGCCGTACCGGGGCCGGCCGCGGGCTGCTCGCGGAGGCCGGCCGATGAGCGCGCCCGAACGGCTGGACGTGGTCGACCTGACGGTCACCCACGGCGGCGTGCGCGCCGTGGACGGAGTGTCCCTGTCCGTACTCCCCGGCGAGGTCCTGGTTCTGCTGGGGGAGTCCGGCAGCGGCAAGTCCACCCTCGCCCGCACGGTCCTCGGCCTGCCCGGACCCACCGCCCGGGTCGGCGGCAGCGTGCGGCTGTCGGGCACCGAACTGCGCACCCTGGACGAGCGGGCCCTCGCCGACATCCGAGGCCGCCGCATCGGCTACGTCCCCCAGGACCCGGACGCCGGGCTCGACCCGCTGCGCCGGATCGGCTCCCAGCTCGTCGAGGTGCTGCTGCGCCACCGGGTGGTCCCCGGCCGCCGCGCGGCCCGCGAGGCCGTCCCGGAACTCCTGGCCGCGGCGGGCCTCACCGACCCGGACCGGGCGGCCCGCAGCCACCCCCACGAGCTCTCCGGCGGCCAGCGCCAGCGCGCGGTCATCGCCCTGGCCCTCGCCTGCTCACCCGGCCTGCTGATCGCCGACGAGCCGACGACGGCGCTCGACGCCCTGGTCCGCACCCGCGTCCTCGACCTGCTCGCGTCCCGCGGTGCATCCGTGCTCCTGGTCACCCACGACATCGGCGTCGCCCGCCGGATCGGACACCAGGTGGCCGTGCTGCGAGCGGGCCGGATCGTCGAGTCCGGCCCGGTGGCGAAGCTCCTGACCGAGCCCGAACACCCCTACGCCGCCGCACTGGTGGCCGCACAGCCGGGAGGCGCCCGATGAACCGGCGGGCAGGCTTCGAAGCGGCGGGCGCCGCGAGCACCGGGCGGCAGAGCGGCCCGGCGGCCCTGCCCGCCCCCGCCCCGCGACCCGGCACCCCCCGCGGCCACGACCTTCTCCGCCTCGACCAGGTCTCCAAGCGCTACCCGCGCGGCCCCCTCGCGCTCGACGGTGTCTCGCTCCAGGTGGCGCGCGGGGAGACCGTCGGGCTGGTCGGGGAGTCCGGGTCCGGCAAGTCGACCCTGGGCCGGCTGGCCCTCGGGCTGCTCGCGCCCGACGCCGGGACCGTCCGCTTCGACGGCCACGACCCCCACCGGCTGCGCGGTGCCGCGGGCCGACGCGTCCGGGCCCGGCTGCAGTTCGTGCCCCAGCAGCCGAGCGGCTCGCTGAACCCGGCGCTGCGGGCAGGCGAGGCGGTCGAGTTCGCCCTGCGCGTCCACGGCACACCCCGCGAGGAACGGCCGGACCTCGTCGCCGACCTGTTCCGCAAGGTCGGCCTGGACCCGGCCCTCGCCCGCCGCCGCCCGCGCGAACTCTCCGGCGGCCAGGCCCAGCGCGTCGCCATCGCCCGGGCCCTGGCGACCGGCCCCGACCTGATCGTGTGCGACGAACCGACCTCGGCGCTGGACACCACCGTCCAGGCCCAGGTCCTCACCCTCCTCGCCGAGCTCCAGCAACGCCTCGGCCTCGCCTACCTGTTCATCTCCCACGACCTGGCCGTCGTACGGCACCTCTCGCACCGGGTCGTGGTCCTGCGCGCGGGACACGTGGTGGAGGAGGGTCCGACCGAAGCCCTGTGGTCCGGGCCCCGCCACCCCTACACCCGCGCCCTGCTCGCCGCCGACGGCGGTGTCCCCGAGCCCCCCACACCGACCCGGCCCGGTGATCCGGCCCCGGTCGGTGAACCGTCCGCCCCTTGAGTCACGACGAGGAACCCATGACGCACCACCACCATCCACCCGTCTCCCGGCGGCGCGCCGGCCTGGCCGCCGTGCTCCTGCTGAGCCTCGCCGCGTCCGGCTGCGGCACCGGCACCGCCGCCGACGACACCCCCGGCGGCGGCAGGTCCGGCGGAACCCTCGTCATCGGCGCGACGGGCAAACTCCCCAACCCCGACACGGTGATCGGCGGCGCCGGCTTCGAGGGCAAGCGACTGGTGAGCTTCCAGCTCTACGAGGGACTGACCCGCTACGACCTGTCCAGCGGTGACGGCCCGTCCGAGATCACCGGAGCCCTGGCCACCTCCTGGAAGGTCGCCCAGGACCGGAAGACCTGGACGTTCACCCTGCGCAAGGGCGTGAAGTTCCAGGACGGCACCCGGTTCGACGCCGACGCCGTGCTGTTCAACCTCGACCGCTATCTGAACAAGCGCAGCCCGCAGTACACCGACGCCCTCGGCGCGGCGGCCAGTGAGTACGCCGGGGGCATCACGTCGTACTCCAAGCTCGGCGACGAGCGGATCCGGCTGGTCACCAAGGAACCCAACGGGCACTTCCCGCAGGACCTCGCCCATGTGCTGATCGCTAGCCCGGCAGCCGTCCGCAAGACGGGCACCGACAAGTTCTCCGAACACCCCGTCGGCACCGGCCCGTTCCGCTTCGTGCGGCAGCAGACGGGCGAACAGATCGAGCTCGCCCGGTTCGACGACTACTGGCGCGGTGCCCCCAAGCTGGACAAGCTCGTCGTGAAGGCGCTGCCCGACGCGGCCGCCCGCACCGCCGCCCTGCGCTCCGGCGAGGTCAACTGGATCGAGTACCCGAACCCCGACGACATCCCGAGCCTGCAGGCCGACGGCGTCAAGGTCGTCACCAACAGCTACGACCACCTCTGGTACTGGATCCTCGACACCGCCGCGAAGCCGTGGGACGACCCGCGGGTGCGCCGGGCCGCCAACTACGCTATCGACCGCGAGGCCATCGCCGAGAACCTGCTGCACGGCACCGCCGACCCCGCCCACCAGGCCGCCCCGCGCGGCACGTTCGCCTACGACGAGACCGGGGACGTCTACACCCACGACCCCGCGAAGGCCCGGCGGCTGCTCGCCGAGGCCGGCTACGCGAAGGGCTTCACCACCTCCGTCACCGTGCCCACCGGCGGCTCCGGGAACCTCGTCCCGGTGCCCATCGCCGAAGCCGTGCAACGCGACCTCGCCGCCGTCGGCATCAAGGCCGAGATCCGCACCACCGACTGGTCGACGCTGATCGGCGCCGAGGCCAAGGGCGAGGTGGCCCGCGGTTCGCAGGCCATCGCCCAGTCCACCACGCTGTTCCAGTCGGAGGCGCTGCTGCCGCTGTTCATCGGCACCGACAGCCCCTTCTGGACCGGCCACTACAGCAACTCCCGGGTCGACAAGCTGCTGGCCTCCGCCGGCGCCGAGGCCGACCGCGCCGCCCGCGAGGCCGACTACAAGCGGGCCCTGGACCTCGTCACCGAGGACGCGCCCTGGCTGTTCGTCGTCAACGACCGCAACCCCAGGGCGCTCTCGCCGAAGGTGCGCGGCTTCGTGCAGCCTCAGTCCTGGTTCCTCGACCTCACGACCGTACGGGTGGACTCATGACCCTCTCCCACACCCCGGCGCCCGGTCAGCCCCCGAAGTGGGGCGTCACGCTGCCGCTGCCCGGACTGACCATCGACCGGCACCGCTTCCTCGTCGAACGGCTCCCCGACCTCGGCTACACGGACGTCTGGAGCGCCGAGGGCGGCGGCACGGACGCCTTCACCCCGCTCGCGACCGCCGCTGCCTGGTCGCCCTCCCTGCGCATCGGCACCGGCATCGTCCCGGTGCACACCCGCGGCCCGGCCGTGCTCGCCCAGACGGCCGCCACCCTGGCCCAGCTCGCCCCGGGCAGATTCCTGTTCGGCCTCGGTGCCTCCGTGCCCGCGCATGTCACCGACATCAACGGCATCCCGTTCGACGAGCCCTTCAAACGCACCCGGGACGTGCTGCGGTTCGTCACCCGCGCCCTGCGCGGAGAGTACGTCGCCGGCGACTTCGACACCTTCTCCATCACCGGCTACCGGCTGCCCCACCCGCCCGCCGACCCCGTCAAGGTGATCCTCGGCGCCCTGCGCCCCGGCATGCTGCGCCTGGGTTTCACCGAGGGGGACGGGGCCATCACCAACCTCCTCTTCCCGGAGGACGTGCCGAAGATCCTGGACGCCGTCGGACCGCAGCCGCCGGGCAAGGAACTCGTCGTCAAGGTGTTCGTCTGCCCCACCGAGGACACCGACTACGCCCACCGCGCCACCCGCCCCTTCCTCGCCTGGATCCTCAACCGCGAGCCCTACCGCAAGTTCCACGAGTGGCTGGGCCACGGCGAGCTGCTGCGCGAGTCGCACGAACGGTGGGCGGAGGGCGACACCGACGGCGCGCAGAAGGCGCTCCCCGACGAGGTCGTGGACGGCCTGTTCATCAGCGGCTCGCCCGAGGAGTGCCGCGAACGCATCCTGCGCTACCACCGGCCGGGCGTGACCACGATCCAGCTGTACGTCTCCCTGCCCCCCGAGGTCTTCGTCAGCCGCGCCAGGGTGCTGGACACCCTGACCCGGCTCGGCCCGGCCGCCGCCCACTGACCCAGACCCCCGAAAGGCAGTCCCGTGGAGCTCGACATACGCGGCGGAGTCCGCGCGGCGCCCGTGCCGGGCACCACCCCCGAGGAGCGTCAGGCCCTGCGCTTCGCCCCCGACCCGCGCGAGCGCGACGCCGACCCGGAGTTCGTCGCCCGCAGCGCCCGGGAGAACGAGGAGGACGGGCTGGACAGCGCGCTCGTCGTGCAGTCCAGCTCCTGGCCGGACCCCTGGCTGGTGGCCTCCTGGGCGCTGGCGGCCACCAGCAGGCTGCGGGTGGCGGTGGCCCACCGGGCCGGCACCACCGCGCCGACCGTGGCCGCCCGGTCCCTGGCCACCCTGGACCGGCTCTCCGGCGGGCGGGCCGCCGCGCATGTCATCGTGGGCTCCAGCGACGCCGACGTGGCCCGCGACGGCGACACCCTGGGCAAGACGGACCGCTACCGCCGGGCGGGGGAGTACCTGGAGGTCTTCCGGCGGTATCTGACGGAACGTCAGGACTTCGACCACGAAGGCGAGTTCTACACCGTGCGCGGCGCCCGCGCGGGGCTGCTCCCGCGGCCCCGCGCCGAGCTGCTCTCCTTCGGCGGCTCCTCACCGCAGGGCGTGGCGCTCGCCGGCCGCTTCGCGGACGTGTACGCGGTGCCGCCGCTTCCCCTGACCGCCACCCGGCAGCACATCGCCCGCGCCCATGCCGCCGCCGCGGAAGCCGGCCGGACCCTGCGGATCTGGCGGCATGTCACCGTCGTCACCGCCCCCACCGACGCGGCCGCCGAGGAGCGTGTCCGCCGCATCCGCGAGGACGCGGTCCGGCTGACCTCCGGCCCGGACACGGCCCGCTGGCTGGAGGCCGTGCAGCTCGACCGGGACCGCGAACGCGGGCGGGCCGACAGCCGCCACCAGCTGTCCGCCTACGTCGCCCGCTCGCTGGCCGGCGCGTTCGTCGGCTCCCCCGACACGGTCGCCGCCCGCATCGGCTGGCTGCGCGCCGCCGGGGTGGGCATCGTCCAGCTCGACATGCCGCTGGAGACCGACCAGGACCGGGAACTGCGCCGGGCGCTCGTCGCCAGGCTCCGCTCGGCCTACCTCCCCTCCCCGAACCGCCGTGCCGCCCACGCCCGCCGCGGCTGGTGAATCCGCGCACCAGGTCACGCAGTTGTCACCGCCCATCTGACGGACGCCCCCTTGACACCGCCGCGAGCGGGACCGAGAGTCCAGGGGAGGAAATCTAGAGGACGGGTGGAGAAACCATGGGGCGCCTCGGGCCGGTCACCGCACGCGTGGCTCGCGTGTCCCCGCGCTCGCCGCTGCTGACCTCCCGCCGTCACATCGACCTGCTGCGTGTCTGCAGCGCCATGGACGCCCGCGGCTGAGGCCGCACCCGTCGATCCGCCGCGCCTGCGCGGCGCTCGACGCCCAGGGCTGAGCCCGCACCCCCGCTGTCGCGCGCGCCGTCGGCGCTGCCTGCGGCGTGCCGGGTCCGACACCACCGTCGCCGTGCGTACGTCCACGCCTTCACCCGGGGAGAACCATGTCCATCGCACCTCTCGCCGCCCGCCCCGCGCCCTCGCTGCGCGGCCGAATCGGCCGCGACGCGCGCAGCGGCCACTACGCCGTGCCCCGCCGCTACCGCCTGTACCTGTCGACGGCCTGTCCCGACGGACTGCGCCTCGCCGTCACCCACGCCCTGCTCGGCCTCGACGCCGTCTGCCCCGTCACCCACCTGCCCGCCGTCCCCGACCTGCCCGACGGCGGCCACTCGGCGCTGCTCCCGCTGTACGAGGCCAGCGCCCACCGCCACACCGGTCCGGCCGCGGCGCCGGTGCTCGGCGACGACTGGACCGGCCGCGTCGTCAGCGTGCACGCCCAGGACATCATGCGCGACCTCGCCCGGGGCTTCGGCGACGGCCGTCCCTCCCTTTACCCGTGCGGGACGCAGGGGGAGATCGAGGCCGTGCGGCGGCTGTGCGCGCGAGGCGTGGAGGACGCCGCCCAGCGGGCCGGTGCGGCCGGTGCGGACCCGGCGGAACGCGCCGCGGCCCTGGACGAGTTGCTCGCCGCGCTGGGAGAGCTGGAGCGGCTGGTGGGCACGGCCGACGAGTCGACGCACCGTCACCTCACGGCCGCCGACGTCGAGTTGTGGGTGGCGCTCGTGCAGCTCGACACCGTCCACCGCCATCACCTGGACGCCGCCGCGGTACAGCGCATCGCGGGGCACCGAGCCCTGTGGGCCTACGCCCGCCGGCTGGCCGCCCACCCCGCTTTCGGGCCACAGCTGGACCTCGACGGCATCGCCCGCCGCCACCATGCCCGTTGTCAGGGCCTGGAGGCCGCCGGAGCGGCCGTCGGCGTTCTCGACTGGGCGGCCCACGCGACGGCGGCCGGCCACCGCTGAGAGTCCGCCCAGTGGACCGGCTTTGACATATGCCAGGGCGGCTGTGTTCACTTACGGCCCAGAACGGTCATGAGCGTCAGCGACAAGCCCTGGCTAGCTGACCGGCAACCCTCGCACCGCGGTGGGGTGCCCCAGGTGACGACCGGACCGGAGCGGTTTTCGGTAAGCGCGAGGCCCTTCGCGGGCCGTCAGGCAGAGGACGACGGACATGGACGCAGCTTCCAGGACGGTGGCAGCACGCCGCCCCCGGGGCCGCGTCCTGCCGCCCGTGACACCGCTCGTCGCCGACCGCGCCGTCGACCTCCTGCGCGTCAGCAGCGCCCTGTGTACCGCACCGGGCCGTGCCCGCCCGCGGGGCTGACCTACTTCTCCCCGCACGGCCCCGCACGCCCGGACGAACACCGCCCGAGCGGTGTCCCGTTGCCCGCCCAGCCCCCGGTCCCGTGCGGTCCGCGCTCCCGCGCGCCGCCGTGCCGCGCCGCACCCCGCCCTCCCCGCGGGGTCCGCCGCGCCGCTCCGGGGTGTCCGACTCCGCTGGAGCCCGCCATGAGTGAACCCCCAGGCGCCGCCGTCTCCCTCGCCGAGGCGACGACCGCCGCCAAGGTCCAACGCCCGCTCGCCGCGCAGCGCGTGCTGCCGCTGCGCCGCCCCGGCCGCTGGATCGCCACCGCGATCGTCCTCGTCCTGCTCGCCCAGTTCGTCCACGGGCTGGCGACCAACCCCTTCTACCAGTGGGACCGCTTCCGCTACTGGTTCCTGCGCCCCGTGATCCTCGACGGGCTGGTCATCACCCTCGAAGTGGCCGCGCTCAGCGCGGTGCTGGGCCTGCTCGGCGGCATCCTGCTCGCGCTCGCGCGGCTGTCCGGCAGCCCCGTACTACGCGCGGTGAGCTGGGTGTACACCTGGCTGTTCCGGTCCATCCCGCTGATCGTCGTCCTGATCTTCCTGTACAACTTCAGCGCCCTCTACCAGACGCTCAGCCTGGGCGTGCCGTTCGGCCCGGCGTTCATCACCTTCGACGAGTCGCGGCTCGCCACCGACCTGGCGGTGGCCGTCGTCGGCCTCAGCCTCAACGAGGCCGCATACGCCTCCGAGGTCGTCCGGGGCGGCATCCTCTCCGTGGACCAGGGCCAGCACGAGGCGGCCGCCGCCCTCGGCCTGCCCAAGGGCTACCAGTTCCGCCGGATCGTCCTGCCGCAGGCGCTGCGCTCCATCACCCCGAACTACGTCAACCAGCTCATCGGCCTGATCAAGGCGACCTCGCTGGTGTTCTACGTGTCGCTGCTCGACCTGTTCGGCTCGGTGCAGACCATGGGCAGCACCTACCCCGGCGACATCGTGCCGCTGCTGATGGTCGCCACCGTCTGGTACCTGGTCCTCACCAGTGCCGTCTCGGTCGTCCAGTACTACGTCGAGCGGTACTTCGCCCGCGGCGCCACCCGCACCCTGCCGCCGACCCCGTTGCAGAGACTGCGCGCCGCCGCCGGCGAACTGCGCGCCCGCGCCCGCAGGGAGGCCGCCGTATGACCGCCACCGCCCTCGAAGTCCACGACGTGCACAAGTGGTACGGCTCCCACCGGGTGCTCGACGGCATCGACCTCACCGTCCGGCCCGGCGAGGTCACCGCGATCATCGGCCCCTCCGGCTCCGGCAAGTCGACGCTGCTCAGGGTGATCAACCACCTGGAGAAGCCGGAGATCGGCCATGTCAGCGTCGGCGGCGAGCTGATCGGCGTACGCCGGCACGGCGAGCGGCTCAAGGAGCTGGGGGAGCGGGCCATCCTGGCGCAGCGCAGCCGGATCGGGTTCGTCTTCCAGAACTTCAACCTCTTCCCGCATCTGACGGTCCTCGACAACGTGGCCGCCGCGCCGGTGGCCACCGGACGGCTCTCCCGCCCGGCCGCCGAGGAACTGGCCCGCGACCTTCTCGGCCGGGTCGGTCTCGCCGACCGCACCGGTGCCTACCCCCGCCAGCTCTCCGGCGGTCAGCAGCAGCGCGTCGCCATCGCCCGCGCCCTCGCGCTGCGCCCCGGGATCATCCTCTTCGACGAGCCGACCTCGGCGCTGGACCCCGAGCTGGTCGGCGAGGTGCTCGCGGTCATCAAGGACCTGGCGACCAGCGGCACCACCCTGGTGATCGTCACCCACGAGATCGGCTTCGCCCGCGAGGTCGCCGACCGGATCGTCTTCATCGACGGCGGCCGGATCGTCGAACAGGGCCCGCCCGAGCAGGTCCTGGACCACCCACGGCACGAACGCACCCGCGACTTCCTCGCCAAGGTCCTCTGACCCCCCTGCCTTCCAGCAAGTCACCCGCTCCACCGGACGACAAGGACAGCCATGCCCTCCCGACGCGCCCTGCTCCGCGGCCTCACGGCGGCGACCGCCGCCGCCACCCTCGCCACCGGCCTCACCGCCTGCGGAGGCGAGAGCGACGCGGCCACCACGACGACCGACAAGGCCGGCACCGTGACCATCGGGCAGCTGTCCAACGGCGCGGCGAAGCAGACCACCCTGAAGGCCGCCGAGGTCGAGTCCATCAGCGCCAAGCTGCCCGACGCGGTCCGCGAGAGCGGCAAGCTGGTCATCGGCGTCGGCGCCCTGCCCGACGGCTTCCCGCCGCTCGCCTACATCGGCGACGACCAGAAGACCCTCACCGGCGCCGAACCCGACTTCGCCCGCCTGGTCGCCTCCGTGCTCGGCCTGAAGCCCGAACTGAAGAACTCCACCTGGGAGAACATGTTCGTCGGCATCGACAGCGGCAAGGTCGACATCGCGTTCGCCAACATCACCGACACCGAGGAGCGCAAGCGCAAGTACGACTTCGCCTCCTACCGCAAGGACGACATCGGCTTCGAGGTGACGAAGAAGAGCACCTGGACCTTCGACGGCGACTACCGCGACCTCGCGGGCCTGATCGTCGCCGTCGACAACGGCACCAACCAGGAGAAGATCCTCCTGGAGTGGCAGGCGAAGCTGAAGAAGGAGGGCGAGCAGCTCACCGTCAAGCACTACGCCAGCAAGAACGCCACCTACCTGGCCCTCACCGGCGGCAAGATCGACGCCTACCTCTCCGCCAACCCCGGCGTCGCCTACCACGTCACCCAGACCGCGAACACCCCCAACGCCACCCGCGGCGCGGGCACCTACTCCGGCGCGGGGGAGAGCCTGCAGGGCCTGATCGCCGCCACCACCAAGAAGGACAGCGGCCTGGCCGAGCCCGTCGCCGAGGCCGTCAACCACCTCATCGAGGACGGCACCTACGCCAAGTGGCTCGCCGCCTGGAACCTCTCGAACGAGGCCGTCGCCAAGTCCGAGGTGAACCCGCCCGGCCTGCCCCTCGACAACTCCTGACGGACGGTCACCGGCCGGGGCCCCACACCTCCGGGGCCCCGGCACCTCACGAACGGATCTCCAGAAGGGACCCACCCGTGTCCGACACCCACCCCGCGCAGCTGCACCTCGCCGTCGCCCTGGACGGCACCGGCTGGCACCCCGCGTCCTGGCGCGAGCCGGAGTCCCGGCCCCGCGAGCTGTTCAGCGCCGCCTACTGGGCCCGCCTGGTCACCGAGGCCGAACTCGGCCTGATCGACTTCGTCACCATCGAGGACGGCCTCGGCCCGCAGTCCTCCCACTTCCTCGACCCGGACGACCGCACCGACCAGGTCCGCGGCCGCCTCGACGCCGTCCTGATCGCCTCCCGGGTCGCCCCGCTCACCCAGCACATCGGCCTGGTCCCGACGGTCGTCGCCACGCACACCGAGCCGTTCCACATCTCCAAGGCCGTCGCCACCCTCGACTACGTCAGCGGCGGCCGGGCCGGACTGCGCGTGCAGATCAGCGCCCGCCCCAACGAGGCCGCCCACTTCGGCCGCCGCACCATCGAGCACGTCGAGGACTACGACGCCCCCCTGGTCGCCGAACTCTTCGACGAGGCCGCCGACCACGTCGAGGTCGTCCGGCGGCTGTGGGACAGCTGGGAGGACGACGCCGAGATCCGGGACGCGGCCACCGGCCGTTTCATCGACCGCGACAAGCTGCACTACATCGACTTCGAGGGACGGCACTTCAGCGTCAAGGGCCCCTCCATCACGCCCCGCCCGCCGCAGGGCCAGCCGCTCGTCACCGCCCTCGCCCACCAGACCTGGCCCTACCGGCTCGTCGCCCGCGCCGCCGACGTCGGCTACGTCACCCCGCACGACGCCGCCCAGGCCCGCGCGATCGTCGCCGAGATCCGCGCCGAACAGCGGGCCGCGGGCCGAGCGGACGAACCGCTGCACGTCTTCGCCGACCTCGTCGTGTTCCTCGACGACTCCGAGGCCGAGGCCGTCGCCCGCCGGGACCGACTCGACACCCTCGCCGGGACCCCGTACACCAGCGACGCGCGCGTGTTCACCGGCACACCCGCCCAACTGGCGGACCTGCTGCAGGAGTTCCAGGAAGAGGGTCTGAGCGGGTTCCGGCTGCGCCCCGCCGTCGCCGGACACGACCTGCCCGCGATCACCTGGGGCCTGGTGCCCGAACTCCAGCGCCGCGGCGTCTTCCGCCACTCCTACGAGGCGCGCACCCTGCGCGGCCTGCTGGGACTGCCCCGCCCCGCCAACCGCTACGCGGCCGTCTGATCCGGAGGGAGAACGCACACCATGAGCAAGCCCCTGAAGCAGATCCATCTCGCCGCCCACTTCCCCGGCGTCAACAACACCACCGTCTGGAGCGACCCGCGGGCCGGCAGCCACATCGAGTTCTCCTCCTTCGCGCACTTCGCCCGCACCGCCGAACGCGCCAAGTTCGACTTCCTGTTCCTCGCCGAGGGCCTGCGGCTGCGCGAACAGGGCGGGCAGATCTACGACCTGGACGTCGTCGGCCGCCCGGACACCTTCACCGTCCTCGCCGCGCTCGCCGCCGTCACCGAACGCATCGGCCTGACCGGCACCATCAACTCCACCTTCAACGAGCCCTACGAGGTCGCCCGCCAGTTCGCCAGCCTCGACCATCTCTCCGACGGCCGCTCCGCCTGGAACGTCGTCACCTCCTGGGACGCCTTCACCGGCGAGAACTTCCGCCGGGGCGGCTTCCTGCCGCAGGAGGAGCGCTACTCGCGCGCCAGGGAGTTCCTGGCCACCGCGAACGAACTCTTCGACTCCTGGCGGGGCGACGAGATCCTCGCCGACCAGGACGGCGGCACCTTCCTGCGCGACGCCAAGGCCGGCGCCTTCGTCCACACCGGCAAGCACTTCGACATCCACGGCCGCTTCAACGTCCCGCGCTCCCCGCAGGGCCGCCCGGTGATCTTCCAGGCCGGGGACTCCGAGGAGGGCCGCGAGTTCGCCGCCTCCGGCGCCGACGCGATCTTCAGCCGGTACGCCCAGTTCGACACGGGCCGCGCCTTCTACACGGACGTCAAGTCCCGCCTCGCCAAGTACGGCCGCCGGACCGACCAGTTGCTCATCCTGCCCGCCGCCAGCTTCATCCTCGGCGACACCGACGCGCAGGCCGAGGAGATCGCCCGCGACGTCCGCCGGCAGCAGGTCAGCGGCGCCACCGCGATCAAGCACCTGGAGTTCGTCTGGAACCGGGACCTGTCCTCGTACGACCCGGACGGACCCCTGCCCGACATCGACCCCGACCCCGGTGAGCACCACATCGCGCGCGGCCGCGCCCAGGTCCGGATGTACCGCGACCCGGTCGCCACCGCACGGGAGTGGCGCGAACTGGCCGCTGCCAACAAGTGGTCCATCCGGGACCTGGTCATCGAGACCGGCAACCGGCAGAACTTCGTCGGCAGCCCGGCCACCGTCGCCAGGGACATCAACGACTACGTCCAGGCCGACGCCGGCGACGGCTTCATCCTCGTCCCGCACATCACCCCGGGCGGCCTGGACGAGTTCGCCGACAAGGTCGTGCCCCTGCTCCAGGAACAGGGCGTCTACCGCACCGACTACGAGGGCACGACCCTGCGCGACCACCTGGGACTGGCCCACCCCGACGGGGCGCGCGAGGAGCGGGCGGCCTCGTGAGGTTCCTCGCCATCACCCTCATCGTCCACCGCCCCGACCCGGTCACCGGCGTACTGAAGCCGACCCGGGACCGGTTCCGCGAGGTCCTCGACAACGCCGTCCTCGCCGAGGAACTCGGCTTCGACGGCTTCGGCGTGGGGGAGCGGCACGAACGGCCCTTCATCTCCTCCTCGCCGCCGGTCGTCCTCAGCCATGTCGCCGCCCTGACCGAACGCATCCGCCTGTTCACCGCGGTGACGACCCCGCCGCTGACGACGCCGAGATGTGGCCGCGGCCGTACCAGCGGCCCGTGCGGGTGTGGCACGGCAGCGCCACCAGCCGGGAGTCGGTCGACCTGGCGGCCCGTTACGGCGATCCGCTGTTCTCGGCGAACGTCACGTACCCCGTCGAGCCGTACGCCGAGCTGATCCGCCAGTCGAACTGCTCGCAGAGGAGTGGGCCCGCCGCGGCCACACGGCCCGGTGAACGCCGGGGACCGGCCCCTGACACGCGAAAGCCCCGCACCTCCCTCGTGGTGCGGGGTTTCCGCGCGCGGCCGGGGGCCGTCCCCCTCCCCCGAAGGAGACGGGCCCCGACCGCTTCCCCGGTGCCGGTCTGTGGTCCGTGCGTCCGTGCCGAGCGGTGTCGTGCTGTCGCGGCGGCGCTGTCACCAGCACATGACCGCTGTCTCGCCCGGACCCCAGCCGGAGTACAGGCGCACACGGACGAAGTAGCGGCGGCCCTTGACCAACCGGGCCCCGATCCGGGCGTTGCGCGAGGTGCCGCCGTCGTCGTCGGCGGCGAGATAGCGGGGTTCGCCGTCGCGCTCCTCGAAGAGCACCACGACGGTGTCGCAGTCGCCGAAGGCGGCGATGGTGTACTCGCGCGTCTCGGAAGGCTCCACCGTGAAATCGGCCTGCTCGCCCGGCCCGAGCCGGAGCGGGGCGGACCGGAACGGCACCAGTGCCGGGTGCGCCGCGTCGAGCGGCGGGTACCAGCGGAGCACGAACTCCTTGTCCAGAGGAGACAGCGTCCCCGGCGGGTTCAGACCGCCGCGGAACTCCTCCGGTTCCAGGATCAGCCCCGACGGGAACGCGAACTCCATGATCGACTGGGGGTCCCAGACCGAGCCGTTGACCTCGGCCGGGCTCAGCTTGCGCAGGATGTTGGCCTGCGTGGTCTCCCGGCTCCAGTGGTGCGGCGGGCCCGCCAGTTCGGCGCAGACCGCCTCGTCGTCCCAGTGGATCGCGGCGTACGGGTTCTGGTGTTCGTGCTGCATGCCCAGCGCGTGCCCGATCTCGTGCAGGGCGGTGCCGTGCTCTGCGGACGCGGTCAGATCCCAGCCGAAGTTCATGGTGCGGTCGTTGATGCCGACGCGCAGGGCGTCCTTGCCGAGGGCCGACCAGGAGCCGTCGCCGAGCTGGAACCCGATGCGCAGCTCCGCCTCCGAACGGTCGGCGACCTCCACGAAGCTCAGCCCGATGCCCAGGTCGTGCCACTCGCCGAAGCAGGCGCGCACCACGTCCCGCTGCTTCTCGGAGCCCACCCAGGACACCCTCCGGGTCTCCCCGGAGCCCGGCACATGGATCACGGAGGCGTCGGACTCGCCGTCGAAGAAGTAGTAGTGCAGGACCGTGCCGTTGACCCACATCGGCCGGCCGCCGACGAGCGCGCTCAGCCGCTCGGCCGCCAGCCCCGCGGACCGCTACTGCCGTCTGCGGGGCGAACTGCGCGACGCCGCCGCCTGGGCCCGCCAGGGCCTGCGGCACACCCCCGGCGACGGGCCCTGCCGCCTCGAACTCGCCCTGAGCGAAGCCCAGTCGGGCGGCGTGGACGAGCGTGGCACCGACGAGCCCGGGGCCCGGTGCGCCGCCGCCTGGCGAGCCGCCGCCCGGGGCGACCTGGAGGCCGCCCTCGCCGCCCTCGACGACGAACGGCCCTACGACGCCGTACGTCTCGGCGCGCCCGGGCGGGCCGCCGGACTGCTGCGCTCCGGCGAGGTGTTCGCGGCCCATGCCGAGGCGCTCGCCCGCGCGGACGGCCCCGCCCTGGACCGGGCGGCCGACACCCTCCGGGAGCGCGGCTTCCTGCTGTTCGCGGCCGAGGCGCACGCCCAGGCCGTGCGGGCGCACCGCGACCCGCTCGCCGCGCGGACCTCGCGCACCCGGGCCGTCGCCCTGGCCCGACGCTGCCAGGGCGCCCGCACCCCGGCGCTGACCGGTCTGGTGCTCGGTGAACTCACCATCCGCCAGCGCCAGATCGTCACCCTGGCGGCCGCCGGACTGAGCAACCGGCAGATCGCCGAGCGCCTCACCCTGTCCGTGCGGACCGTCGGCAACCACCTCTACAGCGCCTACACCCGCCTCGGCGGCGACCGTCAGACCCTGCCGGGCAGGATGACGGCCCCGGACGCCAAGTCGGCCCGACAAAAGCTCCGTTCATGATCCGCACGGCATAATGGGGCCTGCTCGAAGCGCCGTTGTGCCGGTCTCCCTGCAACCGCCGCCCCATCGAGGGCATGAGTCGAGGCAGTGGATCCGGGAAGGCCGCGCCATTGCCGCGAGTGTCCTCATGACGGTTCCGGCAGGGCGTGGCTCGGAATAGAGGTGTGACGAGCACGACCGAGGGCCTTCACCGGCCCTCGGTCACCCCTCGCACCCCCGGACGGCGCGGGCACCCGCACCGCCGGTCCCCGCACGGGCACCCGCACCGCCGGTCCGCACGGGCACCCGAGGACCCGCCCACCCGAGAACCCGCCAGAACCCGCCCTCACGCCGCGCCGAACGCGGTGAACGCCCACCCCGTCGCCTGGTGCACCGCGTCGTCCGGCACGGCGGCACGAGCGTCCCGCAGCGCCTCCGCCAGTGACAGCCCGGCGGCCAGCCCCTTGTGCAGGGCCAGCATGAGCGGCACCACCGCCTCGTCGTTCACGGGCGCGCTGCACGCCACCACCCCCGCGGTGCCCAGCGGCAACAACGCCGTGACCAGGCCCAGCAGTTCGTCCGCGCCGACGGAGGCGAACCGGGCGGTGTCGCAGCAGGACAGGATGATCCGGTACGGGCTGCGGTCCAGGCGCTCGAAGTCGTGGACGACGATCGGGCCGTCGGCCATGCGAAGGGAGGAGAACAGCGGACTGTCCGCGCGGAAGGCGCCGTGCGCGGCGATGTGCGCCAGCGCCGCCCCGTCCAGCGCCCCGAGCACCTTCGGTGCCCGCGCCTCGTCGTGCTCCAGGACCGTGGGAGCGCCGTAGCGGCCCGCCAGTTCGGGCACCTCCGCGCCACCGGTGGCCAGGCCCGGCCCGCGCACCAGCACATGCCGCCCGCCGGGCGGGGGAGCCGTCTCGTGCGCCCTGAGCCAACTGCTCGCCGACGGCGACACGCTCAGTACCCGCTCGCGCAACGACGGCAGCAGCGCCCACGGCACCCGGTGCAGCCGCCCCGGCGGTACGACCACGACCGGCCCGCCGCCCAGATGCGCCGCCGCGGGGCCGAGCAGCAGCTCCTCCAGGCGCCGCCCCATGGCCTCCACCAGCGGCAGCCGGGCCTCCGCCCCGGGATGCGCCAGCCGCCGCAGACCCGCCTGCACATGCTCGGCCTCGGCCACCGCCTGGCCCAGCAGCCCCGCCTCGAACCGCCGCACCCGCCCGCCGCCGCACACCAGCACATGCACCCGGCCGTCCACCACCGCCAGTTCCACCAGCCGTGTCCCGCCCAGCGCCGCCAGCAGCCGTCCCGCGTCGAACCGGTCCCCGTCGCCCGGCGCGTCGCCGCGCATGTGCAGGGTCAGCGAGCGGATCTCCCGCTCCAGGCGCCGCTGTTCGCGCTCCAGGGCGGGGACCGGACGCCCCTCCATCCGGGCGGCCTCCGCACGGGCCGCGATCTCCCGGAAGGCGGTCAGCCCGCTCTGCAGCGCCGGGTCGGCGGGCGGCCGGGTGGGAGGCGCGGACAGTGCCGTCGCGCGCCACCGCTCGCTCCACTCCAGCAGCCGCCGCGACCCGCCCGCCGCCAGCGAGGCCCGCTGCGCCAGCGCCGCCAGCTCCGCGCCCTGCTCGGTGGCCCGCGCCCGCAGCTCCGAGGCGCCCAGGGTGGTCCGGTGGTCGTCCAGCACGGCCAGACCCCGCCGGCACGCCTCCAGCACCCCCCGTCCCGACCCGGCCGCCTGGGCGCGCAGCGCCTGCGCCGCCCAGCCGGTGATCCGCGCCAGCGGCGGACCGCCGTGCCGGCTGCGCGCCGCCACCGCCAGATGCCGCTCGGCGTCCGCCCGCCAGCCCAGCGCCAGGGCTATCCGGCCCGCCAGCAGTGAGGCCTCCGGCGCCGAGGGCGCCCCGAAGGACGCCAGCCGCTCGGCCACCGCGGCCGCGTCCGCCACCAGCCGGCCCGCGTGCCGCCCGGCCGCCACCCGGGCCTCGATCAGCACCAGCCGGGCGTGCGTCTCCCACCACATGCGCCGCTGTCCGGCGAACAGCCGCACCGCCAGCGCCGCGCGCGCGATCGCCGTGTGCGGGTCACCGGCCAGCCGCGCCGCACGGGCGGCCGCCAACAGCAGTTCCGCCTTGCGCGTGGACTGCCCGCCGATCCCGTCCAGCGCCGCGATCGCCGCGTCCGCCTCGGCCAGCGCCTCCGGCGCCAGTCCCGCCGCCATCAGGACCTCGCAGCGCCGGATGTTCAGCATGAACGTCGGGGTGCCCAGTGCCGCGTAGCGTCCCTCGGCCTCGTCCAGCAGCCGCAGCGCCGCCGGGATGTCCCCGGCGCGGAACGCCGCCAGGCCCCGGCTCTCCACCGCGTCCGCCTTGTCGTGCTCCTGGCCCGTGGTGTCCCACAGGGCCTCCGCCGCCGTGAAGTCGGCGTCCGCCCGGTCCACCGCGCCCAGCGCCAGATGCACGGTGGCCCGCAGCGTCAGCGCCCGCGCGGTCCAGATCACGTCGTCCGCCTGCCGCAGCACCGGGATCGCCCGCCGTACGTCCTCCAGGGCCCGCCGGTGATGCCCCAGTACCCACCAGGCGTACGCCCGCCGGTACAGCACACGCGCGCGGGTGTGCCCGCTGCCGCGCAGCACGCCCCGCTCGAACGCGGCGAGCCCCTGCCGGGTGCGCCCCGCGTGCACCAACGCGACCCCCAGCGTGCCCAGTACGTCCGCCTCGCGCTCGGCCGAGTCCGCGCGTGCCGCGCAGTCCCGCGCCCGGCGCAGATGGTGCAGCGCCAGCCGCAGATCGCCGAAGTCCCGCTGCCAGATGCCGATGACCTGATGGGCCACGGAGGCGTGCAGCGGCGGCGCGTCGGACGCCAGCACGCCACGCGCCCGCGCGAGAGCCTCGTTCGGGGCGGCGAACACCATCGGCAGCAGTTCGAGCACCGAGTCGCCTTCCGCTGTCACGTAACGGATGGTAGTGGTCCACGGAACCGTGTCACATGGGTCGGGGTCTGTATCAGGCAACGGGCCCGCGGCTCTGTTTGACGACACGTGCCCCACTGGGAGGATCCGCCATGGCACCACAGCGATTCCACGAGCAGTTCGACCAGATCCAGCGCTCGCTGCCGGACGTTCCCCTGGCCATGGGACCGGACGACTCCGCCGAGTTCATCTACGAGAAGGGAGTCGTCCTCGCCCGCGACGGGGAAGAGGCCCGACTCGTCGAGGACACCGTGCGCGCCCACTTCACCGAGGCGCCCGAACTGACCGCCGACACCATCCGCCGCGCGGGCCCGAGGACCAACCGCTCCGGCATCACCCGCATCCAGGTCGGCGACCCCGGCCAGGGCCTCACCGCCCGCGGCGACCGCGAAGTGGCCGCCGCCCTGCGCGCGTTGCGGCAGGCCGAGGGCCGTGCCGGACGCCGGCTGGTCAGCCGCAACCACCTGGTGTCCATCGCGGTCAACGCCTGCCCGGGCGACGAACCCGAGCCCGTCGCCCGCACAGAGACCCCCAACCCCGGTCTGGACGGCACCCCTTACGACCCCGAGACCGCCGTCGGCGTCCTCGTCGTCGACACCGGCCTGATGAACGACTACCGCTCCTACCCGCCCCTGGCGCACACCCACGGCGACGCCCAGACCCAGGAGACCGACGACCAGGGCATACTCCAGCAGTACGTCGGCCACGGCACGTTCATCGCCGGGCTCGTCGCGGCCGTCGCCCCCAACACCGAGATCACGGTGAGCAACGCGCTGACCGACGCGGGCGCCATCCTGGAGTCCGAGTTCGGCGAGAAGCTGTTCGAGGCCGTCGACCACAGCGGCTGGCCCGACATCCTCTCCCTGTCCGCCGGCACCTCCAACGGCCGTCTCGACGGCCTGCTCGGCGTCGAGAACTTCATGCGCGAACTCCTCCAGCAGCACACCCTGCTGGTCGCCGCCGCCGGCAACAACGGCAGCGCCACCCCCTTCTGGCCCGCCGCCTACGCCAGCTTGCCCGACTACGAGGACGCCGTGCTGTCCGTCGGAGCCCTGCGCGGCGACGGCGAGTTCGGCGCCTGCTTCTCCAACCACGGCCCCTGGGTGCGGACGTACGCCCCCGGCGAGCGCCTCACCAGCGCCCTCACCGGCTTCACCGCCCCCGTGCCGTACGTGTACCAGCACTCCACCTATGACGCCTGCCGCTACGGCTTCACCTACGCCTGCACCTGCCAGGCCCCCAGCCACACCGGCGTGCTGACCGAGCAGCAGAGCGGTGCCGGCGGCAAGCCCGACCAGGTGATGTTCGAGGGCTTCGCGAGCTGGAGCGGCACCTCCTTCGCCACCCCGGTCGTCGCCGGGATGATCGCCGCCCACATGACCGCCCACCAGGTGACCGACCCGCGTCTGGCCCGGCAGCAACTGCTCGCAGCCAACACCGAGTTCGCCGAGGTGCGGGGAGCGCACGTGCCCGCGCTGCGGCCGGCCGGGTGGCGCGCGGTGTCGGTCGCGCCCACCGCGTGAGGCCCGGATGAGGATCGGAGCATGCCCCTCCACGGCGTACGATGACAGGCCGTACACGAGGGGTGGGGCCGTGGACCGTGCAGATGTCGGCGCGCTCGTCCAGTCCGCTGTCGACGGTGACGCGGCGGCCTGGAAAGCGCTGGTGGAGGGCATGAGCCCACTGGTGTGGTCGGTGGTGCGCGCGCACCGGCTGTCCGACGCCGACGCGCACGAGGTCTACCAGACCGTGTGGTTCCGTTTCGCCCAGCATCTGGGCCGGCTGCGGGAACCGGGCAAGGCGGGCTCGTGGCTCGCCAGCACCGCGCGGCACGAGAGCCTGAAGGTCATCAAGAGCCTGAAGCGGCTGACGCCCACCGACGACCCGCAGCTCCTGGACCGGGTCAGCGAGGACCGCACCCCCGAACAGTCGGTCCTGGACTCCGAGGAGGCGGCCGCAGAGACCGAGCGGATCCGCCGCATGTGGCAGGAGTTCGAGGGCCTCGGCGACCGCTGCCGGCAACTGCTGCGGGTGCTGATGGCATCGCCGCCGCCCACGTATCAGGAGGTGTCCGCGGCCCTGGGGATCGCCGTGGGCAGCATCGGACCGCTGCGCCAGCGCTGCCTGCGGCGGCTGCGCGCCCGAATCGACGCACGGGGAGCGCTGTGAACCGCGACATCGGCGACAACGACAACGACAACTGCAACGACAACTACACCGACAACTGCAACGACAACTACACCGACACCGCCTACGACGACGGGGCCCTGGGCGAGGACGCCTTCGACACCGGTCTGCTGGAGGAGGAGCTGCGGCGCGCCGCGGCCGTCCTCGACCCGGTGCCGGCCGGGCTGCGGCAGATCGCCGTCGAGGCGTTCCTGCTGCACGACCTCGACGCCCGGATCGCCGAGCTGACCTTCGACTCGCTGGTCGACGCCATTCCGGTCAGAGGAGCGGCCGACCCGCCGCGGATGCTGACCTTCCGCGCGGGCGACCTGACGGTCGACATCGAGGTGACCGGGGAGGGTCTGATGGGGCAGGTGATGCCGCCCCAGCCGGCCGGGATCGAGGTGCTGGGCGGACCGCATCCGGCCACGCCCGACACCCTCGCCGCGGACGAACTGGGCCGCTTCAGCAGCGATGTGGCCCCGTCCGGGCCGTTCGCGCTGAGGCTGCGGACCGGCGGTCAGGTGGTGGTCACGGAGTGGCTTCGCGCCTGAGGCCCTGACCCCGAATCCGCGCCCGAACCCCGACCCGTACGGTCACCAGGTGCACGGCAGGAGGCGCGGTCCCCGGAGCATCGTCCTGGTCCGCCAGGGCACGTCCTCGGCGGGGACCGCGAGCCGCAGGCCGGGCAGCCGGTCCAGCAGGGTGTCGACGAGCAGCTCGGCCTGCATCCGGGCCAGCGCCGCGCCCGTGCAGTGGTGTGTCCCGTTGCCGAAGGCCAGATGCGCGTTCGGCTCCCGGTCGGGGTCGATGCGCTGCGGGTCCGGGAACACCCCGGGGTCGCGGTTGGCCGCGAGGTAGGACACGTACACCGGCTCCCCGGCGGCGATCCGGTGACCGGCCACCTCGACGTCCTCCAGCGCGATGCGCGCCGGGCCGACGCTGCTGCGGTGCGGGACGAACCGCAGCAGCTCGTCGACGACCCGGCCGCGCTCCTCCGGCGCCTCGCGCATCCGGCGCATCAGATCGCGCCGGGTGAGCAGCAGGTACAGCATCTGCCCGCAGTTGTGGGTGACCGCCGCACAGCCGAGCTGGAGCGGTCCGGCCAGGCCCACCGCCTCCTCCTCGCCCACCTCGCCCCGCGCGACGGCCCGGCCAAGCATCGCGTACACGTCCTCGCCGTCGCTGTCCGCGCGGGCCCGCACGGTCTCGGTGATCCACCCGTACAGCCCGCGCCCGGCCTCCTCGGTGGCCTCGGCGCCCCCGGCGGTGGAGATGATCTCCCGGGTCCAGGCGCGCACCCGCTCCCGGTCGGCCGCGCCCACCCCCATCACCTCGCCGACCACGGCGGCCGGGAACGGCTCCAGCACCCGCTCGACCAGATCGGCCGGGGGACCCTGCCGCACCATGTCGTCCACGAGCTCGTCCAGGAGCTCCTGCGCCTTCGGCCGCAGCCGCACCGCCGCCTCCACCGTGAACGCGCCCGCGACCGTCCTGCGCAGCCGGTTGTGGTCGGGCTGGTCGGCGAACGCCAGCGAGCCGGGGAGGGGCTCGAAGTGCGGTGCCACCCGGGTGATCTGACGCTGTGTCACTTCCGCGCGGCCGAACCGCGGGTCGTCGGTGATCAGCCGTACGTCCTCGTAGCGGGTGGCCAGCCACGCCCAGCCCTCGCCGTGCGGCAGTGTGATGCGGGACAGCGGGCCCTCGCTCATCAGCAGGTCCAGCACCGGGTCGAAGTCCGTGCCCGGCACGGTCAGCGCGGGCCAGTTCCGCACGGTCGGCGGCGCCTGCCCGGTCAGCATGGTGGTCTCCTCGGTCATGCCCTCACCCTCGCCGCCCCGGCGCCGTCTGTCGCGCGGGAGTGCTCCAGCCGGTTACCGCGGTACGGCGTCCACCAGCCGGGCCAGCGCCTCGGCGAGCCGGCCGAGTCCGGGCCCGGCGGGTCCGCCCGGCTCGGTCATGTAAGTGTCCCGGCGGATCTCCACCATCAGCGCCGCCACGCGCGGATCACGACCGTAGAACTCCAGCGGCACGTAGGTCCCCGCGAACGGGCTGTCCAGCCCCGTCTCCCCGATCCCCGCGAACGCCTCCCTCGCGGCCGTGAGCAGCTCCGGCGGGGTGTGGAAGGAGTCGGTCCCCAGACACACGGGAGGCCGCGGCCCGGCCCCGTGCAGCTCGTACGGCAGGGCCTTCGCGGGATAGGAGTGCACGTCGACGATCACGGCCCGGCCGGTCGCCGCGAGCCGGTCGGCGACGGCGTCGGCCATGGCGCGCGCGTACGGCCGGAAGTACCGCTCGACCAGCGGCTCCGGGTCCCCGTCCGCCCGGCGCAGCACCTGCCCGTGCGTGGTGCGCGTGTACACCGCGCCCATGCCGACGGCGAGCATCTCCTCGCGCTCGTCCGGGAACCGCTCGGGGTCCACCACCAGCCGCGACAGCCGGTTGACGAACCGCCAGGGCGTCAGCCCCGCGAGCTCGGCGGCCGCGGCCGCGATCTCCGCCGTGTGCGCGTCGGTGATGTGGTCCAGCTCCCGCTCCAGCGCCGCGTCGTCGAGCACGATCCCGGCCCGTACGCCGGCGGGTATCCCGCGCGCCGAGTGGGGCACGTGCAGCAGGACGGGGGAGTCGGGGGCGCCGGGCAGGACGGCGTAGGACATACGAGGTCTCCCAGGGCGTGCGGGCGGGGGCGGCCGGGGCGGTGCGGCGAGGGCAGACGACTGCGCCCCGGCCGGGCGGCTGCACCGGTCGGGGCGGAGTCGTCGGGGAATCCCGGGGAGCGTCAGCTCAGGGTCGCCAGCGCCGCGTTCCAGGTGGCGGAGGGACGCATCACGGCGGCGGCCTTGGCCGGGTCGGGCTGGTAGTAGCCGCCGATGTCGACCGGCTTGCCCTGGACGGCGTTCAGCTCCTCGACGATCTTCTGCTCGCTCGCGGCGAGCGACTCGGCGAGCGGGGCGAAGGCCTTCGCCAGCTCGGCGTCGTCGGTCTGCCGCGCCAGCTCCTGGGCCCAGTACAGGGACAGGTAGAAGTGGCTGCCGCGGTTGTCGATGCCGCCGACGCGACGGGTCGGGGACTTGTCCTCGTTGAGGAAGGTCGCCGTGGCGCGGTCCAGGGTGTCGGCGAGGACCTTGGCCTTCGGGTTGTCGGTGGCCGTCGCGTACTGCTCCAGGGACGGGACCAGCGCGAAGAACTCACCGAGGGAGTCCCAGCGCAGGTAGTCCTCCTTGACCAGCTGCTGGACGTGCTTCGGCGCGGAGCCGCCGGCGCCCGTCTCGAACAGACCGCCGCCCGCCATCAGCGGGACGACCGACAGCATCTTGGCGCTGGTGCCCAGCTCCAGGATCGGGAAGAGGTCGGTGAGGTAGTCGCGCAGGACGTTGCCGGTCACCGAGATGGTGTTCTCGCCGCGGCGGATGCGCTCCACCGACAGCTTGGTGGCCTCGACCGGGGCGAGGACGCGGATGTCCAGGCCGTCGGTGTCGTGCTCGGGCAGGTACGCGTTGACCTTGGCGATCAGGTTGGCGTCGTGCGCACGGGTCTCGTCCAGCCAGAAGACGGCCGGGTCGCCGCTGGCGCGGGCGCGGGTGACGGCCAGCTTGACCCAGTCGCGGATCGGGGCGTCCTTGGTCTGGCAGGCGCGGAAGATGTCGCCCTCGGAGACCGGCTGCTCGATCACGACGTCGCCGGCCCGGTCGACCAGGCGGACCGTGCCCGCGGTGGCGATCTCGAAGGTCTTGTCGTGGGAGCCGTACTCCTCGGCCTTCTGCGCCATCAGGCCGACGTTCGGGACGGAGCCCATGGTGGCCGGGTCGTAGGCGCCGTTCGCGCGGCAGTCCTCGACCACGGCCTGGTAGACGCCGGAGTAGGAGGAGTCCGGCAGCACCGCGAGGGTGTCGGCCTCCTGGCCGTCCGGGCCCCACATGTGGCCGGAGGTGCGGATCATGGCGGGCATCGAGGCGTCGACGATGACGTCGGACGGCACGTGCAGGTTGGTGATGCCCTTGTCGGAGTCGACCATCGCCAGGGCCGGGCCCTCGGCGAGCTCGGCGTCGAAGGACGCCTTGATCTCGGCGCCGTTCGCCAGCGACTGAAGGCCCTTGAGGATGCCGCCCAGACCGTCGTTCGGGGACAGACCGGCGGCGGCCAGCGCCTCGCCGTACTGTGCGAAGGTCTTCGGGAAGAACGCGCGTACGACATGGCCGAAGATGATCGGGTCGGAGACCTTCATCATCGTGGCCTTCAGGTGCACGGAGAACAGCACGCCCTCCGCCTTGGCGCGGGCGACCTGCGCCGTGAGGAACTCGCGCAGGTGGGCGACGCGCATCACGGAGGCGTCGACGACCTCACCGGCGAGCACCGGCACCGACTCGCGCAGCACGGTGGTGCTGCCGTCCTCGGCCACCAGCTCGATCCTCAGCGCGCCGTCCTCGGCGATCACCGCGGACTTCTCGGTGGAGCGGAAGTCGTTCTCGCCCATGGTCGCCACGTTGGTCTTCGACTCGCCGGACCAGGCGCCCATGCGGTGCGGGTGGGTCTTGGCGTAGTTCTTCACCGAGGCGGGGGCGCGGCGGTCGGAGTTGCCCTCGCGCAGGACCGGGTTCACGGCGGAGCCCTTGACCTTGTCGTAGCGGGCCTTGATCTCCCGCTCCTCGTCGGTCTTCGGGTCGTCGGGGTAGTTCGGCAGCGCGTAGCCCTGGCCCTGGAGCTCGGCCACGGCGGCCTTGAGCTGCGGGATGGACGCCGAGATGTTCGGCAGCTTGATGATGTTGGCCGCGGGCGTCTTCGCCAGCTCGCCCAGCTCGGTCAGCGCGTCGGGGATGCGCTGGTCCTCTTTTAGGTACTCCGGGAACACCGAGATGAGGCGCCCGGCCAGCGAGATGTCCCGGGTCTCCACAGAGACACCCGCCTGCGAGGCGTAGGCCTGGACCACCGGCAGGAAGGAATACGTCGCCAGGGCCGGGGCCTCGTCAGTGTGCGTATAGATGATGGTCGAGTCAGTCACCGGGTGCTCCGCTCCACGTCTGCAACATTGCTCGACATCAAGATATCTCGTGATCGGCCCCGCCTCGACAGGGGTCCGGCCGGATGCGGCCACGGATCGCTTGGCCCGGGATGGAACCGGGGAGGGTGATCTTGCGGTCATCCAGGGTGATCGTCATCTCATCCGAGACGGCCGGACCTGACCAGCCGGCCGCCCGAGTGAAAGCGGACCATGAGATATCGCAGCAGAGTGACCGCCCCGGCCGCCCTGATCGGCACCGCCGTGGCTCTGAGCGCCGGCACCTCGGCCCACGCCGCCACGGGGAAGCGGCCCAAGCACACGGCCGGCCCGGGCCCCGAGACCCTCGGTGACCCCGTCTTCCCGGGCCTCGGCAACGACGGCTACCGCGTCTGTCGCTACCACCTCGACCTGGCCTGGGACGCCACGACCCGGCTCGTCACCGCGACCGCCACGCTGACCGTCCGCGCCACGCGGGCGCTCAGCCGCCTCTCCCTCGACGCCCTCGGCCTCGACATAGCCGACGTGCGGGTGGACGGCGACGCGGTAACCCATGCCCAGGAGGGCGAGAAGCTGCGGATCACTCCCGCGGCGGCGCTGCGCGCGCACCGGGAGGCCGAGATCACCGTCCGGTACACGGCCGACCCGCGCCGCACCCTCGCGCACACCGCCTGGGTGCCCACGCCGGACGGCTTCGCGGTCTGCCCGCAGCCGAACTCCGCGCACACCCTCTTCCCCTGCAACGACCACCCGGCGGACAAGGCGGACTTCACCTTCCGCCTCACCGTCCCCGCGGGACTGCGCGGCGTCGCCAGCGGCACGCTCGTCTCCACCGAGGACCTCGGGGACGGCCGGACCGCGTACACCTACACCTCGCGCGAGCCGATCGCCACCGAGCTCGTGCAGATCACCGTCGGCGACTACGCGGTCAAGGAGCGCTTCGGCCCCCACGGACTGCCCCTCAGGGACGTCGTCCCGGTCGCCCGCGCCGCCGCGCTGGAACCCGCGCTGGCCCTCACCCCGAACCTGGTGAGCTGGATCGAGCAGCGGCTCGGGGCGTACCCCTTCGAGACGTACGGCCTGCTGCCCTGCAACTCCGACGACGCCAACGCCTTCGACTTCACGGGCCTGGAGACCCAGACCCTCACGCTCTACAAGCCGAACTATCTGCTCCAGGCCGAGCCGAAGATCGCCTCGCACATGATGCACGAGCTCGTGCACTCCTACTTCGGCAACAGCGTCAGCCCCGCCACCTGGGCCGACCTGTGGCTGAACGAGGGCCACGCCGATTTCTACGGGCTGCTCTACCGCTACGAGCGGGGCTGGGCCGACTCCCTCGGGCTGACCACGATGGAAGCCCGGATGAAGGACACGTACGCGCGCGGCGACCAGTGGCGCAAGTCCTCCGGCCCCGTCGCCGCGCCGAACGAGGCCAACCTCTTCGACAGCCAGCGCTACCTCGGTGGCGTACTCGTCCTGTACGCCCTGCGCCGGCAGGTCGGCGAGGCGGTCTTCGACACGATCGAGCGCACCTTCCTGGAGCGCTTCCGCAACCGCTCCGCGTCGACCGACGACTACATCGCCGTCGCCACGCAGGTCGCCGGACAGGACCTGTCCGGCTTCCTGCGGGACTGGCTCTACGGCACGAAGACGCCGCGCATGCCCGGTCACCCGGACTGGACGGTGACGCCGGCGAGTTCGGCGCTCACCGCCCCGCACAGCCGCCGGGGCGGGCACTACCACGAGAACTCGGCGACTCTCTGAGCCGTGCGTCCGACGGCTCCGTGTGAGCCGTGTGTGCGAAGGCTCCTTGTGAGCCGTCAGTCGAGCCGGGCGGAGGACACCTCGCCCGGCTCGGCCGCGCCCGCGCGCTGCTGCGGGATGACCACCGCGCCCTGCTCCAGCGACACCGTGCGGGTGGGCGCCGGGATGCGGATGCCCTCCGCGCGGTAGCGGCGGTGCAGCCGCTTGATGAACTCGTGCTTGATCCGGTACTGGTCGCTGAACTCGCCCACACCCAGGATGATCGTGAAGTTGATCCGGGAGTCGCCGAAGGTGTGGAAACGGACGGCCGGTTCGTGCTCCGGCAGCGCCCCGGTGATCTCCTGCATCACCTCGGCGATGACCTCGACGGTCACCTTCTCCACATGCTCCAGGTCGCTGTCGTAGGCCACGCCCGCCTGGAGCAGGATCGTCAACTCCTGCTCGGGGCGGTTGTAGTTGGTCATGTTCGTCCCCGCCAGCTGCCCGTTGGGGATGATGATGAGGTTGTTGGAGAGCGAACGGATCGTGGTCTGACGCCAGTTGACGTCGGTCACATAGCCTTCCTCGCCGCTGCTCAGGCGGATGTAGTCGCCCGGCTGCACGGTCTTGGAGGCGAGGATGTGGATGCCCGCGAAGAGATTGGCGAGCGTGTCCTGAAGGGCCAGCGCGACCGCCAGACCGCCCACGCCGAGGGCGGTGAGCATCGGGGCGATCGATATGCCCAGCGTCTGGAGCACCACCAGGAAGCCGATGGCCAGCACCACGACCCGGGTGATGTTCACGAAGATCGTGGCCGAACCGGCGACCCCCGAGCGGGACTCGGTGACCGTACGCACCAGACCGGCGACCACGCGGGCCGCCGCCACCGTCGCCGCGAGGATCAGCAGCACCGTCAGGGTCTGGTTCACATGCCGCTGCACGGTACGGGTCAGCGGCAGCACGGCCCCCGCCGCGGCCGCGCCGCCCAGCACCGTGGCCCAGGGCACCACCGTGCGCAGGCCGTCCACGATGACGTCGTCGCCGCCCCAGCGGGTGCGGTCGGCCTGCCTGCCCAGCCAGCGCAGCACGACGCGCAGCACGAACGCCGTCAGCAGGCCCGCGGCCAGGGCGATCCCGGCGACGACACAGTCGTGCAGGGTGAGCGTGCGGGTCACCGGTCACCTCCGGGGAGACGGGGTGCGGCGGACCGGGCCGCCGACGGCCGGATGTGAAGTCTCGTCACGTTGTCACCTGCTCGTTTCGGGATGTGCGCAGGCGCCGGCGGCGTTGCGTCGCGAACCGGCGCGAGGGCTCATCCTGCCGTATCCGGAACATCAGTTCGCGCACGTGGTCGGGCTCGTGGTCACCCCGCGACGCGATGTCACAGTCCCTCGAACGTCCCGTGCCGCCCGGACCCCGCCGCGAAACGTGCCGCGCCCCGGAGGCTTTCCGCCAGCACCGCCGCCCCATGGCCGAGTTCGCCCCGCAGGGCCTCCTCCTCCCCCCTGCCCTCCTGGTCCAGCACCGAGGCCCGGTCCGAGCGCAGACAGGCCTGCGGGAAGCGGGCGATCTCCGCGGCCAGCGCCTCGGCCCCGGCGCGGGCGGTGCCGGTGGGCACGAGACGGTTGGCCAGACCGATCTCATGGGCCTCACGGGCCGGGACCGGACGGCCGGTGAGGATCAGGTCCAGGGCGCGCGAGGTGCCGATGAGCCGGGGCAGCCGTACCGTGCCGCCGTCGATCAGCGGCACGCCCCAGCGGCGGCAGAACACCCCGAACACCGCGTCCTCCTCGGCGACCCGCAGGTCGCACCACAGGGCCAGTTCCAGCCCGCCCGCCACCGCGTGCCCGGCCACCGCCGCGATCACCGGCTTGGACAGCCGCATCCGGGTGGGCCCCATCGGGCCGTCGCCGTCCTCGGCGACCCGGTTGGCGCGCCCGGTGCCGAGCGCCTTCAGGTCCGCGCCCGCGCAGAACGTGCCCCCTTCGCCCCACAGCACCGCCACCCGGGCCTCCGGGTCCGCCTCGAAGTCCCGGAAGGCCTCCGCCAGTTCACCGGCGGTCGGACCGTCCACCGCGTTGCGGGCCTCGGGGCGGGAGAGGACGACCGTGGTGACATGACCCACGCGTTCGACGCGGACCGGCATGCGGGAACCCCTTTTCGGCTCAGGAGCGACGAGAAGGGGAGTGTTCCACGGGCGCGTACGGCACCCGCGGGCGTCAGATCACCTTCAGCCGCACGAGCGCGCCCAGGGTCAGCGCCCCCGGCACCAGCGGCACCCAGACGGTGATGATCCGGTACGCCAGCACCACCGCCGTCGCCACCGCGACCGGGCCGCCCGCCGCGACCAGCGCGACGATCAGCGCGGCCTCCACCGAACCGATCCCGCCCGGGGTCGGTATCAGCGCGACGGCGACGGTGGCCGCCAGATACGCGATGACCATGTGCGCGGGCGGCACCGGCAGTTCCAGCGCCATGCCCACCGCGACGAGCCCCGCGGCCTGGAGCACCGGGAAGGCGAACGAACCGCCCCACAGGGCGAGAGCCCGCGCCGGCCGCGTGTGCACCGAGCGGGCCTCACCCAGCGCGGTGCGCAGGAACCTCAAGCCGGGCTCGCGCAACCGCCGGACCAGCAGCACCACCGCCACGACGGCCACCGCGCCCGAACCCAGCCCGAACAGCAGCGGGCCGCCCACCCCCTCGGGCAGCAGGGTGCCCAGCCGCAGCGCGTGCGGAAAGGCCAGCAGCAGCACCGCGAGCAGACCGACCCGGGCCACGCCCTCGGCGAGCAGGAACAGCGCGAGCGCGGCCGAGGACCGGGCGAGCGGGACCCCGCACACGGTCAGGAAGCGGAGGTTCACCGCGCCCGCGCCGAGGCCGGTCGGCAGCAGATGGTTGGCCGCGCCCGCCGCGAACTGGGTGGCCAGCAGCCGCAGCCGGGGCAGCCGCTCGACGACCGCGCCCTGCCGGCTGACCGCCGCCGCGACCCAGGTCAGACAGGTCGCCCCGCCCGCCGCGAGCAGCCACGGCCACCGCGCGTGCGCCAAGTGCCCGAACCCGTCCGTCAGCACGTCACGATGACGCACGGCCACCACGGCGACCAGCGCCACCGGAAGCAGGCACAGGACCTGCCGCACGGGAACGCGCCGCGCGAGCCGTCCCACGGAAATTCGAACCCCTGTCACATCCGGACAGGCTCTCCGTCCGGCGCCAACGCCGGGTAGCGGCAGCGCGGACGGCGCCTTACACGACGGCGACCGGACACACTTCCTTGACCTCAACACCGCTTCAGGTCCTACGGTCGTGCCATGAGCATGGAGACCACCGCCTGGACGCAGTTGTACAGCGTCATGCACGCCCAGCAGGATCGCCGCCCCTTCGCCGCCGCGACGCTGCGCCGTATCGCCGCGTTCGCCCGACCGCACCGCTCCCGGATCGCCCTGTTCGTCCTGTTCGGGGTCGTCACCGCGCTGCTCGCCGTGGCGACGCCGGTCCTCGCCGGAGGGGTGGTGGACGCGATCGTGACCGGCGGAGACGAGGACACCGTCGTACGGCTCGCCCTGCTCATCGCGCTGATCGCCCTTGTGGAGGCGGGACTCGGCATCCTCGGGCGCAGGCTCTCGGCCCGGCTCGGCGAGGGCCTGATCCTCGACCTGCGCACCGCCGTCTTCGACCACGTCCAGCGCATGCCGGTCGCGTTCTTCACCCGCACCCGCACGGGCGCGCTGGTCAGCCGGCTCAACAACGACGTGATCGGCGCCCAGCGGGCGTTCAGCAACACCCTGTCCGGTGTGGTCAGCAACGTGGTCACGCTGGTGCTCACGCTCGCCGTCATGCTCACCCTGTCCTGGCAGGTCACGGTGCTCGCGCTGGTCCTGCTGCCGGTGTTCGTGGTGCCCGCCCGGCGCATGGGCGGGCGGATGGCGCGGATGCAGCGGGAGGCGGCGACGCTGAACGCGGCCATGGGCACCCGGATGACCGAACGCTTCTCCGCGCCCGGCGCCACGCTGGTCAAGCTGTTCGGGCGGCCGGAGGAGGAGTCCGCCGAGTTCGCCGACCGGGCCCGCCGGGTCGCCGACATCGGCGTCCGTACGGCGACCGCGCAGTCGGCGTTCATGACCGCGCTCACCCTGGTCTCGGCCCTCGCCCTCGCCCTCGTCTACGGCCTCGGCGGCTGGTTCGCGCTGCGCGGCAGCATGGAGCCCGGTGCCGTCGTCGCCCTCGCCCTGCTGCTGACCCGGCTGTACGCGCCGCTCACCGCGCTGGCCGGGGCGCGGGTGGAGGTGATGAGCGCCCTCGTCAGCTTCGAGCGGGTCTTCGAGGTACTCGACCTCAAGCCGCTCATCGAGGAGCGGCCCGACGCCCGCGAGGTGCCCGAGGGGCCGGTCGCCGTCGAGTTCGAGGACGTCCGCTTCGGCTACCCCGCCGCCGACAAGGTCTCCCTCGCCTCCCTGGAGGAGGTGGCGACCCTGGACACCCGCGGCGGCGCGGAGGTCCTGCACGGCGTGACCTTCCGCGCCGAACCCGGGCAGACCGTGGCCCTGGTCGGCTCCTCCGGCGCGGGCAAGTCGACGATCGCCCAACTGCTGCCCCGGCTCTACGACGTGGACTCGGGCGCGGTGCGGGTCGGGGGCGTGGACGTCCGCGAGGTGACTCAGACCTCGCTGCGGGCCACCCTCGGCATGGTCACCCAGGACGGCCATCTCTTCCACGACACCGTCCGCGCCAACCTGCTGCTGGCCCGGCCGGACGCGCCCGACGAGGACCTGTGGGACGCCCTGCGCCGGGCCCGCCTGGACGACCTGGTCCGCGACCTGCCCGACGGGCTCGACACGGTCGTGGGCGAGCGCGGATACCGCCTCTCCGGCGGCGAGCGCCAGCGCATGACCATCGCCCGGCTGCTGCTGGCCCGCCAGCGCGTGGTCATCCTCGACGAGGCCACCGCCCATCTGGACAACACCTCCGAGGCGGCGGTCCAGGAGGCCCTGACGGAAGCCCTCGCGGGCCGTACCGCGATCGTCATCGCCCACCGGCTGTCGACCGTGCGCGCGGCCGATCTGATCCTGGTCCTGGAGAAGGGCCGCGTCGTGGAGCGCGGAACGCACGAGGAGCTGCTGGCGGCGGAGGGCCGGTACGCCGAGCTGTACCGGACGCAGTTCGAGCAGCAGCGCGGGGGCGTGACGGACGGGGCCGAGGAGGAAGGGGCGCAAGCGGCGGGAGTGCTGGCGTAGGCCGGGGCCCGGCCGAAGGGACGGCGGCGGGTGGGCGGGGGCACCCGGGACGGCGGCGAAGGGGCAGGGCTACCCGGGACGGCGGCGGAGGGCCGGGGCTGCCCGGGACGGCGGCGGAGGGGCGGGGCTGCCCGGGGCGGCGGCGAAGGGCCGGGGATGTCCTCGCCCACCGCCGCCGTCGACGGGGCGCTGTCACCAGTGCGCGGGTCTGCTCAGCGCCGCCGGCAGGCGGGTGGCGGCGTCGCCGCGGGCGGCGTTCACCTGTGCCTGGGTCAGGAAGACGCTGCCCGTGAGGTCGGCTCCCCCGAGGTCGGCGTCGCGCAGGTCCGCGCCGATCAGGTCGGCCATGCGCAGGTCGGCGTTGCTCAGGTCGGCGGCGACCAGCAGGGCGCCCCGCAGGCTCGCGCCCCGAAGGTCGGCCCCGGCGAGCCGGGCGCCCATCAGATCGGCCCCGCGGTGGTCGCGGGTGAGGCCGGGCACCTGCGCGCGCACCAGCTCGCCGACCCGCACCAGCGCCGTGTTCACCTCGCCGCGCAGCGCGTTGACGTCCAGCGCCGCCAGCGCGTCGGCGTCGCCGCGGGTCAGCTCCTCCAGCCGGGCCCGCTCGCGCCGGAGCCGCTGGTGCACCGGCCGCGCCACGGCGAGGTCGAGCGCCTCGGTGACGTACCACAGCAGCTCGTGCAGCTGCCGCATCACGGGGAACACGGCGAACATCCGCGGGGCCGTGGCGGGCGCCTGTCGCCAGTCGGTGCCGCCGAAGGTGATCTGGGAGACCTTCTGACCGGCGCCGAAGCAGTCGAAGACCGTGCAGCCCTGGTAGCCCTCCTGCCGCAGCCGCGCGTGGATGCCGCAGCGGAACCCGGCGTCCAGGTTCGAACACGGGCGCCCGGCCGGCTTGTCGACCGCGAAGTCGGCGGACCGGGCGAAGGGGAGGGCGACACAGCACAGGCCGAAGCAACTGGCACAGTCGGAGTGCAGGGCGGCGCGGTCGGGCGCCGCGCCGTGGGGCGCCGGGGTGCCGGGGGTCTCCGCCGCGGTCCCTGCCGCCTCGTCCGGGGCCGCCTTGTTGTCCGGGGCCGCCTTGCCACGAGCCGCGCTGTCCCGAGGTGCCTCGTCGCTGCCCCGCCCCGAGGACCGGCGGCCGCGCCCGCCCGCCGGGGAAGGGCGCCCCTTCCCCTGGGCGGCGGTGGACCGCTTGCGGCCCGAGGAGGACGAAGAGGCTGAGGGCTGTGGCGACACCGTGCGGGCTCCCGTGGGGCGGTGAGCACCGCGTCCGGGTGCTCGGAGGACGCCGTCCAGTCTCGCAGACGCCCGGGACGCCCGAGGGGCCCGGCAGACCGCGGGGTGCCCGCCCGCTGCCGTGCTCCAGGGTCAGAGCGGGGTCACGGCCGCGATGTGGTCGCGGATCTCCTGCCGTACCGCGTGCGCGTGCGTGTCCAGGAAGAAGTGGCCGCCGCGGAACACCCGCATCCGGAAGGACGCCGCGGTGTGCCGCCCCCACGCCTCCACGTCCGCCACCGCGGCGACGGGATCGGCGTCGCCGCCCATCGCCACGATGGGACAGCGCAGGGGAGGGGCCGACGGATGGTGGTACCGCTCGATGGCGCGGTAGTCGCCGCGGAGGGTCGGCAGCACCAGGCGCAGCACGCTGTCGTCGGCGAGCAGCCGGGACACCTGCTCGTTGTCGGCGTTCAGCCGCTTGAGCTCCGCCACCAGCTCCGAGTCGTCGGCGAACCGGACGCGCCGCTCACGCGGCAGGGAGGGGGCCCGCCGCCCCGAGACGACCAGCCCCCGAGGCGGCACACCGCGCCGCTCCAGCCGCAGCGCGACCTCGAAGGCGACGGCGGCGCCCATGCTGTGCCCGAACAGCACGAACGGCCGGTCGGACCAGGCGAGCAGCTCCTCGGCCACCCGGTCGGCCAGGACGGTGAGGTCCTCGACGCACGGCTCGTCGATACGTTCCTGCCGCCCCGGGTACTGCACCGACAGCACCTGCACGTCCGGCGTCAGCGCCCGGGACAGCGGGTGGTAGTACGAGGCGCCGCTTCCGGCGTACGGGAAGCAGACCAGCCGGACGGGGGCGTCCGGCGCCGGGTGGAACCGCCGGATCCAGGCGCCCCCGGTCGAGGTCTCGGCCACGGTCTGCTCCCCTTCGTCATGCGTCGCCCGCCACCCTAGGACGGGCGCGGGGCGGAGCCGTACCTGGCCGGTACGGCCTGACAGCGCGGTGTCAGCGGGCTGCCCGCTGTGTCAGCGGGACGCCCGTCGCATCGGCGACCGGCCCCCGTGTCAGCTCCTCAGCGACTCAGCCCCTCAGCGCCGACGCGAGGATCCTCGGCAGCGCGGACCAGCGGGGTCGGGCGACGAAGTCGGCGAGCGGGCCCGGAGCCCGTCCTGTGCGAAGCGAACGCCCTCGGCCGCGAGAGGGACAACCGCCGAAACGGACCAGGATGATGTGCCGGCACCCCGCACCGCGCCCGGCATGACAAGCTGTGCTGGCCCACCCCCGAACCCAGGAGGTCACCATGACCGCAGAGCCCGTACCTACGGAAGGTTCGGAGCCGGCCGCCCCCGAGACCCCTCTGGCGCCGGACAGCGACGGCAACTACGACCTCAAGCGCAAGTTCCGTGAAGCGCTGGCGCGCAAGCGCGGTGCGCAGGCGGACGCGGCCGATGTCGCCGCCAACCCGGATGCGTCGAAGGTGCGTGCGGCGCACGGCCCGGCTGCGAGCCAGCGGTCGTTCAGGCGCAAGAGCGGCGGCTGAGCCGAACGATCCCGCGGTCCGTCCACCCTGCCGGCACTCTGCGCGCTGACCACTCGCGCGCCCGGTGCCGTGGCCCGCAACGTGCGCATGTACGTTGCACGTTGCGGGCGAGGCGGAGCCGGCGGTCTCGCCTGTGGGAGGGCCCGACTGCGGCCGGCGCGAGTCGGTGGCGCCACCGCACCGGCACGCGCGTGTGGTCAGGTTCGGGTGCAGGTGATGCAGCCGGTCACCCATCCTCCGCGATCACCGACAGTCCAGGCCGTCGCGCGCACGCCGCATCCGCCAGCCTGCTCCGTCCTTCTGCAACCCGACCGGGCAGCTAAGGCCAGGAGGGCCCTCACACGCTCGTCAGTACGTCGGCGACTGGTCGGCTTCAGTCCTTGACACCGGTCGGCACGCCGTTGGAAAACCGCGTCGATGTAGAGTGAGAAACGCCCTTGACCTGCAAGAGCGGGCAGGGAGCCAATCTCCCTCGGCAACCTTTACCGCAGCCCGGGCACGCCCAGCCTGGCGCTCGGTGAAGCGGCGGAACTCCGAGGACAGGCGGAGATCTCCGACAGGGTAAGCCGGTCAGGGCACTCCCAGGCAGGTCGGAGGGGCGTCCCGCCCCCACGCTCGGTAGGTCATGCGACCGAGGTGTGCCCGGAGCTACCTGGATTGCGGCTATGTAGCGACGTTAGCGGCCCGAGTGCGGAGCTCCTGGGCCTCTGGAAGGTCACCGTACCGGCGCAGACGGACCCGCATGTCCTGGAGGGCGGCCTGAACTTTCACGGAGCGGACGCCGTCCGCGCAGTCGAGGAAGTCGCGCCAGGTGGCGAGGGCGCCGTCGAAGAACACCCTTCCCGCCCAGCACCAGGCGCGGCCGGAGGACCAGATCAAGCGTCAGTGTGTCCCGCGCCGTGGCCGGCCCGAAGACGTCGCGGCCCTGGTGACGTTTCTCGTGGGCCCCTCCGCCTCGTTCATCACGGGGCAGTCCGTCCACGTCGACGGCGGCTGGCTGCTCCACTGAGACCATCAAGGGGCAAGGAGACGAACCGAAATGATCGAACGAGTCCGAGCCGTCCTCGTCACCGCTGACGACACGATGCTGGTCATCCGCCGCACCAGGCCCGGCATCCCCGAATACTGGGTCCTTCCCGGTGGCGGCGTCGAACCCGGCGACGAGTCCCGGGAGGCCGCCCTCCATCGGGAGATCCACGAGGAGATCGCGGGGAAGGCGGACGTCATCCGCCTCCTCCACACCATGGAGTCCGACGACGAGCGCCAGCTCTTCTACCTCGCCCGCATCGCGACCTGGTCCTTCGAGGACCGCACCGGTCCCGAGTTCAGCGCCGAGGGCCGCGGCGAGTACGCGCTCGAGGAGATCCCGCTGACCCTGGAGGGGTTCGACGGTATCGACCTCAAGCCCGAGGAGATCGCCCACGTGCTGAGGGGAGCCATCGGCGCCGGGAGCCTCGGCGTCGAGGCATCGCTCTGAGCCTGCGCGTACGTCGCCCTGCCGCCGGGACCGGCTCTGAGATGAGCCCGTCCCGGCAGCCTTCTGATCTCAGCGGGCCGAGCCCGGACGCGGCTCCTCGTCCTGCCCCGACAGCAGCCGCAGGGCGATGACCGATCCGTCGGCGTGCACGGAGACGGGGCCGCCCCAGTCCTTGTCAAAGGTGAGACGGGGGCGGACGTGGCGGCTCGCGTGGACGAGAGCACGGTATTCCTCGACGTCGCCCCGGGCGAGCAGCCGGAAGACCTCCGCGTCCACGCCGGAGAACGCCTCGACGCGGGGGCCGTTCAAGCGGAAGACGTGGTCGGTGCCGACGTACTTGTTGCCGAAGAGGACGTGGGCGGCGTCCTGGATGCTCATGCTGGCCGCGTGTTCGATGCCGGTGAAGCGTTTGCGGCCCTGCCGGTCGGTCAGGTGGCGGGCGGTGGCGTGGCCGGAGCCGGTGAAGGCCATGAGGCCCGCTGCCGTGGTGTGGGCCAGGGACTCCTGGAACCAGGCGTAGTCCCTCGCCTGCACGTGGCAGCCCCGTACGGGCTCCGGTGCCACCAGGCCCTCGGTCGGCGGGTGGATGTCCGGCATCACGTTCGCCTGGAACGGTGGGGCGTTCAGGTTCGGCTCCCGGCCTTCCGCCGGGGCCAGCCGCCCTCCGCTGCCGGGTGCCTGGAGGGCGTGGACGATCATCGTGCCGCCGTCCGTCGGGAGCTGTGTGCTGAACAGCAGGCCGGGGGTCTCGTTCCACGGGCCGATGTGGACCGCTTCGGCGTGGGCCGAGGCGGAGGCCAGCTGCTCGGCGGAGGTGGCGGAGTCGCTGTGGTTGCCCTTGCAGGCGAGGGGGATGACGAGGGACGGCTCGCCCGGCCGCCAGACCTCGGCGAAGTACTGGGGACGATAGCGGTACTTCACCTTCTCGCCCTTGTCCCTGCTCGTGAGGGCCCAGCCCGCGCGTAACGCCGTTTCTGCGGGGACGATCGTCACCGAGTGGTCGGGGAAGCGGCTGCGCAGCATGTGCTCGGCGAGCGTGAGGGCGAAGCCGATGCCGAGCTCGCCGGACTGCAGCGACTTGTAGTGGTCCGCGATGCGGTGGCCCTCGTCGGTGAGGCCAAGGAAGGAGTCGCTGCCGCCGGCCAGGGCCTGGGTGTACTTCAGCGCGCCCCAGTGCTCCGCCAGCCCCCGTCCCGCACCACGCCACGACAGGGCCGTGGCCCGGGCGAGGGTGTGGAGGACGTCCCAGAGGGTCACTTCGAACTGCCGGGGCAGTTCTGTCTGCGGGATCGGGACGAGACCGTGCTTCCTGCGGAGCGGCTCGTCCTCGTTATCCTTCCGCTTCTTGTCGTCCGCCGCGATGGCGGCCTTCACCTTCCCGACGAGCGCGTCGTCGGAGTGGACGGGGACGTTCGACGGCTGGGTCAGGTCCTGGAGCACTTCCTCGGTCGGCTTCAACAGCTCTCCTTCACAGTGTGCGAGGGCGGTTCGCCATCGGTTGGACCGTACGGAAGGGAGGAGCGGCGCACGCAAGTGCGCAGGGGCGCGTGACCTGGGCTTCGGCCCGGGCGGGCCGCCGTCGGCGCCTTGGCCCCGCCTCGCTCGCGAGTTCCATGCTGCCGAGGGGCCTCGGGCGGGCGGCAGGCAGTGAGCCTTCCCGGGGGGTCGAGCGCCGACCGGCCGATGGCCAAAGGGAACCGTGTTCCACGAACCAGAGCGATGTCGGTGGCCGACAGGTCGGTGCATGGACGCACGTCGTCCGTGTGCAGAGTGGTCGCCCGCACCTTTGATGGCTCATCAGGTAAGTCAGCACCCGGTCAGCATGAGTCGCCGGGCTTTCCCGGAGTGAGGTTCCCCCGGCGTGCGGGAGGTGCTGATCAGCTGGTCAGGGCGGGTTGACGGGGTTTAAGGTTCGTTCGTTCGGCCGTTGCCTGGTCGGCGTAGTGCTTCTCCTCGAACTCGATCGGGCTGAGGTAGCCGAGCCGCTTCTGGATGCGCCGGGAGTTATAGAAGCCGTCGATGTACTCGAACAGTGCGAGATTCGCCTCGGCCCGGGTGGCGAAGACGCGGCCGCGGATGCACTCCGTCTTGATGATCATCCACATGTTCTCCGCGAGAGCGTTGTCGTAGCTGTCCCCGACCGATCCCATGGATGCCTCAACTCCCGCTCGCAGCAGTCGAGTTGTGAGATTCACGGATGTGTATTGACAGCCGTGATCCGCATGGTGGATCAGCTTGCCCGGTTCGACTTCGCGGCTCGCGAGCGCGTACTCGAGGGTGGTCAGGACCAGGTCGGCGTCCGCGCGGGCGGAGGTCTCCCAGGCGACCACCCGGCGGGAGAACGCGTCCCGGATCGCCGAGAGCCACAAGGGCCCCTCACCGGTGGTGATCATGGTGAGGTCGGTGACCCACAGCCGGTTCGGCGCCGGTGCGGTGAAGTCCCGCTCGACCAGGTCCGGGGCGAGTGTGGCCTTGGGGTCGCGGCGCGTGAAGCCGCCCCGGCGCGGACTGATCCCCGCGATCGCGGCCTCGCGCATCAACCGCTCGACCCGCTTGCGCCCCACATGGACGCCCTCGCGCTTGAGCACGACGTGCACGCGCGGCGAGCCATAGATCCCGCCGGACTCGGCGTGGATCTCCTTGATCCGCTCGGTCAGCTCGACGTCGCGGCGCCGCCGTTCGCACGGTTCACGCTCAGCCTGGCGCCAGCGGTAGTAAGTGGAGGAGGCGATGTGCAGTTCCCGCAGTACGGGCTCGACCCCCAGGCTGGGGTGCTCGTGGAGGAGCGCGGTCACCTGGGCCGGGTCGGGTCGAGCTGGGCCGCGAAAAAAGCCGAGGCCGTCCGCAGGACCTCGTTCGCCCGCTTGAGCTGGGCGTTCTCCTTGCGTAGCGCGGAGAGTTCGGCGCGCTCGTCGGTGGTGAGCCGGTCGTCACGCTCGCCGGCGTCGGCCTCGGCCTGCCGGATCCAGCCACGCAGGGCCTCCGGGTGCACGCCGAGATCGACGGCAAGCTTTTTGATCTGGGGCTTCGGATCGGCGGTGCGGTACATCCGTACCGCACGCTCACGCAACTCCAACGAGTACTTTCTGGGGGCGGCCATGGTCGATGTTCCTCTCATGAGTCCCATCTGACCCTCTGTCAACACACTCCGCATCTCGGGGGAACCTCAGAGGGTTGCCCGAGCAGGCGCCGGTGCGGCGCGATAGCCAAGGCGTGAAGCCGTCTCGCCCGAGCGGAGCGATGTTCCTCACAATCCTCGGACGGCGTGTGCCGGTGTAGAGTCGAGACCGCCCTTGACCTGCACAAAGCAGGCAGGGAGCCGTCTTCCAGGAGTCCAAAGTGCTGCGCACCATGTTCAAGTCCAAGATCTAGCGTTTGGGCGTTTTTGCAGGTCAGAGGTTTGATGGCCCCGCTCGGGTCAGCAAATGGTCAGCATCGGACGCGGGAGCGTCCCAGCTTGCTGACCAGGTGGCCGCCATGACGGGGGACCTGAACACAGGTGCCTGGCTTCCGCTTGGGACGTTCGCTGCGTTACTCGACAGCTCGTCCGCGGCATGGGTCCTGAGTGAGTGGGCTGCGTTCGGGGCCGAAGCGGCGTGCCTCGTGGATGCCGCCTGCCCCCTCCGGCCGCTACCGCGACCTCGCCCGGCCCGGTGTCCTTCTCGTCCACTGCGACGGCGCCATGGGCCTCGGCTTCGGCACCGTCGTCATTTCCGACACCGACACCGAAGCCAGCGCCGACTCTCCTGCGGCGGCCCTCCGCGTGGCCCGCTGCGTCGTGATCACCCGCGCCCGCGAGCGGAGCTGGTCCCGGGTCTGCAGGGAAGGGCGGGCGGCTGCCCGACCCGTACGTACGACAGGGACCCCCGTATCCGCCATGCCGCCGCCTCCCAGCAGCGATACTGGACGCATGGACACGACGATCACCGCCCCCCGCGCCGAGGTGCTGCGGGACCGCTACCGTAGCCGACTGCCCGGGCGCTTGCAGGAGCTGGCCGGCCCCGTCGAGGGCAACGTGGACCTGCCGCTCCACATCGTCTGGTCCGGGCGGACGAGCTACAGCCTGGACCGTCCGAAGTCCCGCATGACGCTCTACCGGACCGTCCTCACCGAAGGACTGAGTGAGGACCTGATGGCCCTCCTGCACCACCGGCTGCTCACCGAACAGTGGCCCGTGCTGCGGCGCTTGATCAGTCCCTACATCCGCGAGGTCTGGGAGGACGCCTTCCCCGAGCTGCTCCGCACCGCTCCGGCCGATACGACCGCCGCGTGAAGCTCACTCCGCTCCACGAGCGTCTCCTCGCCGACATCCTCGACCTCGGCTCCCCCTACCCTCTGGTCCTCACCGGCGGATACGCCGTGCAGGCCCACGGCCTGGTCGAACGCTTCAGCCGTGACCTCGACGTCGCCACCGAGAACCCCGCTCCGATGCAGGAGATCGTCGCCTCACTCACAGCAGGTCTCAGCGCGCGCGGATGGCGGACCACGCACGTCCGGACCGATCCGCTCAGCGGCCGGTTCCTCGTCACCGATCCGGACACCGGCGAGGAGTGCGAGGTTGACGTCCTCAAGGAGGCGTTCTGGGCTCCGCCTGCCCAGACCCCCTACGGCCCCGTTCTTTCCCTCGACGACGTGATCGGCACCAAGGTCCGCGCCCTCGCCGACCGCGGCACCGTCCGCGACCTCATCGACGTCCAGGCCGCCTCCCGCCACCGCTCCACCGCCGACCTCGAATCCCTGGGCCGCCGTCGCGCCCACGACGAGTTCAGCCTCGAAGACCTCCGGGACCGGCTGATCGGCGCGGACTGGTACGAGGATGAGGACTACACCGCGTACGGGCTCACCTCCCGGCAGATCGAAGAACTCAAGGCGTGGGCGCTGGAGTGGGCGGAGGATCTGGGTGCGCGGATCCATGACGAGAACGCCTGAGAGGCGGTCATCGCGTCCATCCCCTCTACCGCCGTTTCAACGAGAGGATGCGGTGTAGCCAGCAGGTTCCAACCCGGAGCCGTCCACGGCGGGTGGCTGCCCTGCACGGCGGATGTGCATGGCAGCCGAGCGATACCCCGCAGTGGACTCACGGCGAGACCGGGCTGCGGTAACGGTCACTCAGCATTTGATCAACATGAGCTGCCGAACATACTGAGAAGGCTGTCCGAACAGGCACCTGGTCGGTGGCGTTACAACAGCCTGGTTGGCGCGGAAGCCCAGGCAAGGAGCCTTCTCCCCAAAGAGAAGCGATGTTCCTCACAATCGTCGACTTCGACGAGTGGCCGTGTAGAGTGAAGACCGCCCTTGACCTGCGCAAAGCAGGCAGGGAGCCGTCTTCCAGGAGTCCAAAGTGCTGCGCACCATGTTCAAGTCCAAGATCCACCGCGCCACCGTCACTCAGGCCCACCTGCACTACGTGGGATCGGTGACCATCGACGCGGACCTGCTCGACGCCTCCGACCTCCTGCCAGGGGAGCTGGTCCACATCGTCGACATCACCAACGGTGCCCGCCTGGAGACCTACGTCATCGAGGGGGAGCGCGGGTCCGGGGTGATCGGGATCAACGGGGCCGCCGCCCATCTGGTGCACCCCGGGGATCTGGTGATCATCATCAGTTACGCTCAGGTGACCGACGCCGAGGCGCGCGAGCTGAAGCCGCGGGTTGTGCACGTGGACGCGGACAACCGGATCGTGGCGCTGGGCGCGGATGCGGGCGAGCCGGTCCCGGGCTCGGACCAGTTGCGCAGCCCGCAGGCCGTGACGGTCTGACCGTCGCGCGGGCCCGCACCGGACGCCGTCGCCCCGCCCGCCCGCGCCGGACGCCGTCGCCTCGCCCGCCCGGCGACGAGAGGTGCCCGTGAGCGACATCGAGATCCGCGACGACCGGGCGGCGGGCCGCCTGGAGGCGTTCGGCGGCGACGGCGGCGGTGAAGTCGTCGGCCGCATCCAGTACTTCGTCCTGGAGCCGCCCGCCCGCGCCCTCGTGCCCGTGCACACCGTCGTCGAGCCCGCCCACGAGGACCGGGGCATCGCCGGGTCGCTCGCCCGCGAGCTGTACGCCCTCGCCGCGCGCGAGGGCGTCCCGGTGGCGCCGCTGTGCCCCTACGTCGTGAAATGGCAGGCCCGCCACCCCGAGGAGGCCCCGGCCGCCGACGCCGAGCTGCTGCGCGCGGCGAAGGCCTGGCTCGCGGCCCACCCCGAACTCTTCTGAGACGGGGTACCGCCGATGCTCGCGCTGCTGCACACCTCGCCCGTGCACGTCCCCGTCTTCGACGCCCTGCGCGACGAGACCCACCCGGGCCTGGAACTCCACCACATGGTCGCCGAGGACCTGCTGACCCGTGCCCGCGCCGAGGGCCCCGACGCGGTCGCCCAGGACGTCCGCACACTGGTGGAGGTGGCCGCCGGTGAAGGAGCCAAGGCCGTTCTCTGCACCTGCTCCACCATCGGGGCAGTCGCCGAGTCGGTCGCCGCCTCGCTCCGGGTGCCCGTGCTGCGCGTCGACCGCCCCATGGCCGCCGCGGCGGTCGCCGAGGGCCCGCGGATCGTCGTCCTCGCCGCTCTGGAGAGCACCCTCGGCCCCACCGCCGCCCTCATCGGGGAAGAGGCCCGCCGCGCGGGCCGGCCGGCCCGGGTGAGGACCGTGCTCGTCGAGGGGGCCTGGGCCCGCTTCGAGGCGGGCGACAGCGAGGCCTACGTCCGCTTGGTCGCCGACGCGGCCGACGCCGTCACGGACGCCGACGCGATCGTCCTGGCCCAGGCCTCCATGGCCCCGGCCCAGCACCTTGCGACCACTTCCGTCTCCGTCCTGTCGAGCCCCCGCCCGGGCCTCACCGCGGCAGCGGAGGCCGCCGGGTCCGTCTGACCCCACTCAGGTCAGCGGCGGCCCCGGCTCGGGATCCGGTACCGGCTCCGGCCCCGGCGGGATCGGGGAGGGATCGGGCTCGGGAACCGGCCGGGGCCCCGGCGGCGGCTCGGGCGGCGATGGCACCGGCACCGGCTCCGGATACGGCTGAGGCCCCGGCGTCGGCCCAGGCTGAACAGGATCGGGTCGCGGCTCGCTCATGACGACCTCCGACACTCACGCACGCGGACATACCCCCCAACCCACCCTCCCGCCTACCCCAACCCCACCTCTCCGAACACCCAGGCGCCCGCCACCCACAAGGTGCGCGAGGAACGGCCCAAAGCCCCCACAACCCCGCACCCACGCAACACCGCCCCCCCGACCGCTCCTCAGAGCGCCCAGGGGGCCTACCGCCCCTCAATGGGCGCGGGGAACGGCGCGACAAGCCACGACGAACCCGCACCCGCAAGGCACCGAACCCCCCGGCCCCTCGTCAGAACGCCCAGGGGGCCAGACACCCCAAGGGGGCGCGGGGAACGGCGCGACAAGCCACGACGAACCCCGCACCCGAACGGAGACAGAACCTCAGTCGGACACCTCGGACCGGTCCCCGCCCCACAGCGTGTGGAACGCCCCCTCCCGATCCACCCTCCGATACGTGTGCGCCCCGAAAAAGTCCCGCTGCCCCTGCGTAAGCGCCGCAGGCAACCGCTCGGCACGCAACGCGTCGTAGTAGGCCAGCGCGGCGGAGAACCCGGGCGTCGGCACCCCCTGCCGGGTCGCCGTGACGATCACCTCACGCCAGTCGTCCTGCGCGTCGGCGATCTCCCGGGCGAAATCCCCGTCGGACAGCAGACTCGGCAGATCCGCCCGGGCGTCGTACGCGGCCCGGATACGGTCCAGGAACGCCGCACGGATGATGCACCCGCCCCGCCAGATCGCGGACACCGCACCGGGGTCGATGGACCAGTCGTACTCCTCGCTGCCCGCGGCGATCTCGTGGAAGCCCTGGGTGTACGACACGATCTTCGAGGCGTACAGCGCCTGCTCCACCCGGTCGGCGAACGCGGCGGCCTCGGCCTCACCCAGCGGCGCCGCCGACGGACCGGCCAGCTCGCGCGAGGCGGCCCGCAGCGCGGCGTGCCCGGACAGGGAGCGGGCGAAGACCGCCTCGGCGATGCCCGAGACGGGCACACCGAGATCCAGGGCGATCTGGACCGTCCAGCGGCCGGTGCCCTTCTGCTCGGCCTGGTCCACCACCACGTCCACGAACGGCTTCCCCGTCGCCGCGTCCACGTGCGACAGCACCTCGGCCGTGATCTCGATGAGGTAGGAGTCCAGCCGGCCCGTGTTCCAGGTGCGGAAGATCTCGGCGATCCGCGCGGGCTCGTACCCGGCGACATCGCGCAGCAGCTGGTAGGCCTCGCCGATCAGCTGCATGTCGGCGTACTCGATGCCGTTGTGCACCATCTTCACGAAGTGGCCGGCGCCGTCCGGACCGACGTGCGTGACGCACGGCGCCCCGTCGGCCGCCTTCGCGGAGATCTTCTCCAGCATGGGGCCGAGCGAGTCGTACGACTCCACGGGCCCGCCGGGCATGATGCTCGGCCCGTTCAGCGCGCCCTCCTCGCCGCCGGAGACGCCCATGCCGACGAAGTGGATGCCCTGCTCGCGCAGCTCGCGCTCGCGGCGGCGGGTGTCGGCGAAGTGCGCGTTGCCGCCGTCGATGATCATGTCGCCGGGCTCCAGGAGCGGGGCGAACTCCTCGATCACCGCGTCCGTCGGCCCGCCCGCCTTCACCATGACGACGAGGCGCCTGGGCCGCTCCAGGGCCGCCACGAACTCCTTGGCGGTCTCGGCCGCGACGAACTCCCCCTCGTGGCCGAACTCCTCGACCAGCGCGTGCGTGCGCGCGGCGGTCCGGTTGTGCACGGCGACCGTGTAGCCGTTGCGGGCGAAATTGCGGGCGAGATTGCGGCCCATGACCGCGAGACCCGTGACGCCGATCTGGGCTGAAGTGCTCATTTCCGCCTGCTCCTAGAAGATCCGGTGGCTCTGGTGGTCCCTGGGTGGTGCGTGCCGGGCGTGACCGTCAGTATTGCCCACCGAGCGGCCTGAGGTGCCGGTACCCGGACTGTTTATGGGGTCCGTCGGGCTCAGTACGTACGGGGGTGGTCCAGCGCCTCAGCACCGTCACCCTGAACTGAAGTCAACGGAGAGGCGATCCCGGCCACTTGGGGTTGCTGTGCGACCGATAGCCGTCTTGTCATGGCCTGTTCCGCGCGCATACTTTTGGCCCTCCTGACGCTTGCTAGGGGGCACTTCATGGCCGTACGCGGCCGGCACCGCCGGTATCAGCCGAACAGGATCAACCGCGCCTCACTCACCGTCACGGCGAGCGGTGCCGGAATGGCCCTCCCGCTCGTCGGCGCCGGTGTCGCCCAGGCGGCCGACGTGGAGACCTGGGACAAGGTCGCCGCGTGCGAGTCGAGCAACGACTGGAACATCAACACCGGCAACGGCTACTTCGGCGGCCTGCAGTTCACCCAGTCCACCTGGGAGGCGTACGGCGGCACCGAATACGCGCCACGCGCCGACCTGGCGACCCAGGACCAGCAGATCGCCGTCGCCGAGAAGGTCCTCGACGGGCAGGGGCCGGGAGCCTGGCCCGTGTGCTCCGAGCGCGCCGGGCTCGCCCGCGGCGGCGACGGCCCCGACCTGCACACCCAGCAGACCAAGAGCTCCGTACGCGATGTGCAGCCCCAGACCACGCCCCAGTCGCGGGCTGGCCGCGCCGAGATGTACACCGTGGTCCGCGGCGACACGCTGTCCCGGATCGCCGACGAGGAGGACGTACGCGGCGGCTGGCGGGGCCTGTACGCGGCCAACCGCTCCACCATCGGCGCCGACCCCGATCTGATCCTGCCCGGCCAGCGGCTGAGCCTGGACGGCGCCAAGACCACCCGGCACACCGAGCGGGCGGCCCCGACGGCACCCCAGAAGAAACCCAAGGCCAAGGCCCCGGCCGCGGACGAGCAGCGCAAGCCGTCCCGGTCCGCCGAGCGCACCGAGAACCACGGCGCCTCCCGTGTCCCGCCCGTCGACGCGCCCGCCGGAACGCCGTACCACAAGGCCGGTTCCTCCTGGTCGAAGGGCTATCACACCGGCGTCGACTTCCCCGTGCCCACCGGTACCACGGTCAAGTCGATCGCCGTCGGCCGGGTGGTCAGCGCCGGGTGGGGCGGGTCCTTCGGCTACGAGGTGGTCGTACGGCATGACGACGGCCGCTACTCGCAGTACGCCCATCTGTCCGCGATCGGCGTGAAGTCCGGCCAGAGCGTGGTCGCGGGCCAGCGCCTGGGCCGCTCGGGGTCAACGGGCAACAGCACGGGCCCGCATCTGCACTTCGAGGTGCGGACGGGGCCCGGCTTCGGTTCGGACGTGGATCCGATCGCGTACCTGCGCGCCGGCGGCGTCAGGATCTGACACGCATGCGGTGCCGGTCGAGGACCGGCAGCGGCACGTACGGCAGGGCGTAGGCCCGGACGAACGCGATGTCGTCCTCGCTCGGGCGGCGTTCGAACGCGGCCGCCGGGCTCGGCGCCGGTACGAGGGCCGCCATGCCCAGCAGCGGGGTCAGCTCGTCGAGCGCACCCCGCTGCCGTGCGGCGGCGGCCTGTTCCGGCTCTCCGGCGGGCGCCGGCACCAGCGCCTCGGCGGTGACCGTCTCCGGTGTCACGGGCGCCTTCGCCACCGAGGCGGGTTCCGCCCCGGCGGCGGGCTGCGGAACGTCGCCCACGGCCCCCTCGCGGGCGATGCGCTCGGTCGTCAGCAGGATCAGACCGCCCGCGGCCACCACACCGCAGCTCAGCGCGAGCACGGTGCCGGTGGTGCCGTAGCGGAAGGTCTCGCCGAACATCGTGATGCCCACCGCGGCAGCCACCACCGGGTTCACCACGGTCAGCGTGGCCAGCGGGGCCGCGAGGCCCGCACCCCGGTAGGACGCCTGCGACAGCAGCAGGCCCGCCGAGGCCAGCACACCGATCGCGGCCAGCGACGGCACGTCCGACAGCGCCACACCGCCGGTCCAGTCGACCGCGACGGTCTTGGTGAACACCGAGGACATACCGAAGGCGACACCCGAGGCCGTGGCCAGCAGCATCGCGCGCACCGCCGGGTGCCGGTGCGCGGCCCGGGCCGCCGCCATCAGCGTGGCGACCACGCCGCCGGTGACGACGAAGGCCCCGATGCGCTCCGGACCGCTCAGCGAGTGCGCGCCGGCGGCACCGACCAGGGACAGCAGACCCGCCAGGCCCACCGTCGCCATGATCGCGCCCCGCCAGGCGGTGGCACCGGCTTTGCGGCCGACGAACAGCGCGGCCATGGGCAGCGCGAACACGATGGTCAGAGCGCCGAGCGGCTGGACCAGACTCAGCGGTCCGAAGGCCAGCGCGACCACGTGCAGCAGACCGCCCAGGCTGTTCAGCGCGACCGCCGCCCACCAGACGGGCCTGCGCACCGGCGCGTACTGCTCGCCCGGGGAGGTCTCCGCCACGCGCTCCTGCACGATCGCACCACCCGCGTACGCGACCGCGGACACGAACGACAGGAGCACGGACAACGCGAGGGCGCTCATGAGCAGCTCCTCTGCGTGAGGCGGGTCCTTGCGGCCCGGCGCGGCGAACGATCGGCATCCATGAACAACACCATGCCTCCTCGCGCTGTTCCCGTCGTCGTCCCTGAGACCTCAATGGCTCCTACTACCGATGGAGTACGCAGGTGGTCCCGTCCTACCCCAGGCGGGTGACAGCGCGCGGAGACCCTGAAGTCACATCCCCTAGGGGGCTTGGTACTACTGCTGTTCGTGGACCTCGACCCCCGTCTCGCCGCACTGCGCGAACTCGGACCCTTCTTCGCCGTGCGCACACTCCTAGGCACGGCCGGAGACCGGCCCCACCCCCCTGCGCCACTCGCGCGGGCCTATGGATTCGTAACATCGGACGTTTACGAGAATCCACTGACTTTCCGAGTCCGCAAGACCGCCGCCGCCCTGCACGCCCCCGAGCCGCGCGTGGCCGCCTCGATCGCTCACCTCGGGCTCGCCGCCCGGCTGTGGTCGATCGCCCTCGGCTGCGCCGTCCTGCACGGGCAGCTCCCCGACCTCGATCCGCGGCTGCTGTGCTGGGACCCCGACGCCGGGGCCCCGGACGACCTGTGGCTCACCGAGGTACGGCCGGGACCCGCCGCCGACGCCCCCGGCCTCGCTGAGGCCGTGCTTCTCGCCCACCTGGAACCCCTGGCCGCCGCCCTGCGCGCCGAGTACCGGCTCGCGCCCGGCCTGCTGCGCGGCAACGCGGCCTCCGCGCTCGTCGGCACCGCCCGGCAGCTGAGCCGCCGGGCGGGCGCGACCGGCGGCCCGGAAGCCGCCGACAGGGCCCGCGCCCTCACCGCCGAGCTGCTCGCGCACCCCCTGCTGACCGGCGCCGGCACCCTCACCGGGACGGCCTTCCGCCGGCGCAGCTGCTGCCTGTACTACCGGGTACCCGGCGGCGGCCTGTGCGGCGACTGCTGCTTCACCCGCCCGCCGCGCTCTTCCCCGCGCGCCGCATCTGGGTGACCATGAGGGGCCTGATGCGAAGAACAGGGGGATCCGGGGTGCGTGTGGGGCTTCTGACACGAGAGTTTCCCCCGGACGTCTACGGCGGTGCCGGCGTCCATGTCGAGTTCCTCGCCCGGGAGTTGCAGTCCCTGGTCGACCTCGACGTGCACTGCTGGGGCGAGGGCCGCGCCGACGGCGTCGTACGCCACCGCCCCTGGCCGGCGCTCGACGGCGCCAACGACGCGCTGCGCACCTTCTCCGTGGACCTGGCCATGGTCGCCGCCCTGGAGGGCCGCGAACTCGTCCACTCCCACACCTGGTACGCCAACCTCGCCGGGCACCTCGCCAAGACGCTGTACGGCATCCCGCACGTGCTGACGGCCCACTCCCTGGAACCGCTGCGCCCCTGGAAGGCCGAGCAACTCGGCGGCGGCTATGCCCTGTCGAGCTGGGCCGAACGCACCGCGGTGGAGTCCGCCGACGCGGTGATCGCGGTGTCGGGCGCCATGCGCCAGGACATCCTCGACTGCTATCCCGCGCTGGACCCCGACCGTGTCCACGTGGTGCACAACGGCATCGACACCGACCTGTACCGCCCCGACCCCGGCACCGACGCCCTGGAGCGCGTCGGACTCGACCCGGACCGGCCCTACGTGCTGTTCGTCGGGCGCATCACCCGGCAGAAGGGCGTGCCCCATCTGCTGCGCGCGGTACGGGACATCGACCCGGCCGCGCAGGTCGTGCTGTGCGCGGGCGCGCCCGACACCCCCGAGATCGACCGGGAGTTCCGCGAGCTCTACCGGGACCTGCGCGACGTACGGGACGCGGTGCACTGGATCCCGAAGATGCTGCCGCGTCCGGAGGTGATCCAACTCCTCACGCACGCGGCCGTGTTCGTGTGCCCGTCGGTGTACGAACCGCTCGGGATCGTCAACCTGGAGGCGATGGCGTGCGGTACGCCGGTCGTGGCGTCGCGGGTCGGCGGGATTCCGGAGGTCGTCGAGGACGGCGTGACCGGGCGGCTGGTGGCGGTGGACGACGACTTCGAGGCCGGGCTGACGCGCGCGCTGGACTCGCTGCTGGGCGACGCCGAGGCCGCCCGGCGGATGGGCGAGGCCGGACGGGCGCGCGCGGTGGGGGAGTTCGGCTGGGACGCCATCGCCCGGCGCACCGCCGCGCTCTACGCGAAGATCCTCGAACAGGCTTAGCCGTCCCTGCTCAGGGGCAGGCAGAAGAGGCAACCGGAGTGAGGGGAGCGGCGATGCGTCGTGGTGGGCCTTCGGTACTGGGGATCGTCCTGGCGGGCGGCGAGGGCAAGCGGCTGATGCCTCTGACCGCCGACCGCGCCAAACCGGCGGTCACCTTCGGCGGCACCTACCGCCTGGTCGACTTCGTCCTGTCCAACCTCGTCAACGCCGACATCCTGCGCATCTGCGTGCTCACGCAGTACAAGTCGCACTCGCTGGACCGGCACATCACCACCACCTGGCGGATGTCCAGCCTGCTCGGCAACTACATCACTCCCGTCCCGGCGCAGCAGCGGCTCGGTCCGCGCTGGTACCTGGGCAGCGCGGACGCCATCCTGCAGTCGCTGAACCTGGTCCACGACGAACAGCCCGAGTACGTCGCCGTGTTCGGCGCCGACCACGTGTACCGCATGGACCCGCGGCAGATGCTGGCCCGGCACATCGAGGCCGGGGCCGGGGTGACGGTGGCCGGGATCCGGGTCCCGCGCGCGCAGGCGTCGGCCTTCGGGGTGATCACGCCGGGCTCGGACGGCCGCAGCGTCGACCGCTTCCTGGAGAAGCCGGAGGACCCGCCCGGCCTGCCCGACGCGCCGGACTCGGTCTTCGCCTCGATGGGCAACTACATCTTCACCACCAAGGCCCTCATCGAGGCGCTCCAGCGGGACGCCGAGGAGGAGCGGTCCGTGCACGACATGGGCGGCTCGATCCTGCCCCAGCTCACCCACCGCGGCGACGCCCAGCTCTACGACTTCGGCGACAACCACGTCCCCGGCGAGACCAGCCGCGACCAGGGCTACTGGCGGGACGTGGGCACGCTGGACGCGTACTACGACGCCCATATGGACCTGATCGCCGAGCGCCCGGCCTTCAACCTGTACAACCGCAGCTGGCCCATCTACACCCACTCCAACCAGCTCTCGCCCGCCCGGTTCAACGCGGGCGGCATCGCGGGCGAGTCGATCATCAGCGCGGGCTGCCTCATCCGGGGGCAGGTCACCCGGTCGGTTCTGTCGCCGGGCGTCGTGGTCGACCCCGGAGCGGTGGTGCAGGGCTCGGTGCTGCACGACAACGTGCACATCGGGCGCGGAGCGGTGGTGCGGGGCGCGGTGCTGGACAAGAACGTGGAGGTCCCGCCGGGCGCGACCATCGGCGTGAACCCGGAGCGGGACACGGAGCTCTACACCGTCTCGCGGGGCGGGGTGATCGCGCTGGGCAAGGGACAGCGCGTGCCGTGATCCCCCTCAAGGCGCGTGACGTCCTTCGTCGCCGGGCGGCGGGCGTGACGGTCCCGGCGGCGGGCATGACCGTCCGGGCGGCGGGCGGCGGGCGGTGTCGACCGGTCTCGACCGCCTGCTGCCGTGTGCCGTGACCCGTTCGGCGTGACCCGTGTGCCGTGACCCGTGTGCTGTGACCCGTTCGGTGTGACGCGGTCGGCGCGACCCGTTCGGCGGCACCCGCCCGTGACCGTCCGGCCGTCCATGCCGTGACCATCGGGCCGTATGAGCCGTTACTTAATCATCTGTTAACTGTGCGTAACTCGATCGTACTTGACCGTAATCGCCCACTCGGGTTTGACTGCTGACTCACCCGTCGACGACGCGAGGCAAGCCCTTGACCGCAGATCTGCTCGCCCCCCTCGACCTGGCCTTCTGGAACATCGAGTCCCCCGAACACCCCATGCACCTCGGCGCGCTCGGTGTCTTCACCGCCAACTCGCCCACCGCGGCCGCGCACGCCGCCGACCTGCTGGCCGCGCGCGCCGCCGCGGTGCCCGGCCTGCGGATGCGCATCCGCGACGCGTGGCAGCCCTCCCGCCTGCTGCGCCCGCTCACCTTCGGCGGCGCCGTCCGCGAGCCGTACCACGGCTTCGACCCCCTCGACCACGTGGTCCTGCACGCCCCGGCCGCCGACTTCCAGGCCGTCGCCGGACAGCTGATGCAGCGCGCGCTGGACCGGGCCCGGCCGCCGTGGGAGGCGCATGTGCTGCCGGGGGAGGACGGCATGTCCTTCGCCGTCCTCTTCAAGTTCCACCACGCCCTCGCCGACGGCCTGCGCGCCCTGATGCTCGCCGCCGCCGTCATGGACCCCATGGACACCCCGGCGGCCCGGCCCCGCCGCCCCGAGGCGCCCCGCTCCGGCCTGCTGCCGGACGCGCGCCGGCTGCCCGGGATGGTCCGCGGGGCCCTGTCCGACATGGGCCGCGCCCTCGACATCGGCGCGTCGGTCGCGGTGTCCGGCCTCGGCGTGCGCTCGTCCGCCGCGCTGACCGCCGCATCGTCCGGCACCCGCCGTACCGCCGGAGCGGTCCTCGACATCGACGACATCCACCGCGTCCGCAAGCGCGTCGGCGGGACCGTCAACGACGTACTGATCGCCGTCGTCGCCGGGGCCCTGCGGCGCTGGCTCGACGAACGCGGCGACGACTGCGAGGGACTCGGCCCGCGCGCCCTGATCCCGGTGTCCAAGCGCCGCCCGCGCACCGCCCACCCGCAGGGCAACCGGCTGTCCGGCTACCTGATACGGCTCCCCGTCGGCCAGGCCGACCCGCTCGCCCGCCTGGAGACCGTCCGTACGGCGATGGACCGCAACAAGGACGCCGGGCCGGGCCGGGGCGCCGGCGCGGTCGCCCTGCTCGCCGACCACGTCCCCGCGCTCGGCCACCGGCTCGGCGGACCGTTCGCCGCCCAGGCCGCCCGGCTCTGGTTCGACATCCTCGTCACCAGCGTGCCGCTGCCCAGCCTCGGCCTGCGCCTGGGCGGGAACCCGCTCACCGCCGTCTACCCGTACGCCCCGCTCGCCCGCGGCCAGTCGCTGGCCGTGGCCGTCTCCACGTACCGCGGCAGCGTGCACTACGGACTCGTCGCCGACGCCGAGGCCGTCCCCGATCTGGACCGGTTCGCCGCCGCCCTGTCCGCCGAGGTGGAGACGCTCATCACCGCCTGCGACGGTTGACCTCGGCGGATTTTGCCGGTCCGGCCCGGCGCTCCGTAGAATCCCCCGTTCGACAGCGGGCGCGACCGGAGCGCCTCGACGAGGGAATCAGGAAGCGGCAGCGGCGATGACGGTGACAGAGGACGGTCCGGTGACCACGGACGAGGTCGTGTACGGGCCTGGCATCGACCCCGAACGGCTCGCCGTGTGCCTCAGCGTGCTCCAGGAGCTGGACCAGCTGGAGGTCGACCACCCCGACGCGATCCAGGTGCGCCGGGCCACGTCGCACATCTACCGCACGGTCAAGCAGCGCCGCCGTCAGGAGCGTCGGGCCGCCAAGACCGCCCATGACAAGTCGGTCACCGAGGCCACCGCGACCGGCTCCGCCCAGCGCATCGACGACGAGACCGAGGGCATCCTGCCGTCGTCGAGCACCGAGGACGGCACGATCGCGGGGATACTCCAGCGCCCGCGCTCCTGCTACACCTGCAAGAGCCGCTACGTGGAAGTCGACTACTTCTACCACCAGCTCTGTCCGGACTGCGCCCGCGTCAACCGCGCCAAGCGCGACGCCGGCGCCGACCTCACCGGCAAGCGCGCCCTGCTCACCGGCGGCCGCGCCAAGATCGGCATGTACATCGCGCTGCGACTGCTGCGCGACGGCGCCCACACCACGATCACCACGCGGTTCCCCAAGGACGCCATCCGCCGCTTCAAGGCCATGGACGACTCCGCGGACTGGATCCACCGCCTGGAGGTCGTCGGCATCGACCTGCGCGACCCCGCCCAGGCCGTGGCCCTCGCCGACCAGGTCGCCGAGCAGGGCCCGCTCGACATCCTGATCAACAACGCGACGCAGACCGTACGCCGTCTGCCGTCCGCCTACGCCGCGCTCGTCGAGGGCGAGAGCGCCCCGCTGCCCGCCGGTGAGCTGCCCGCCCACCACGTCATCGGCGCCTTCAACTCCGGCGCGGTCGACGGCCTCACCGCGCTGCCCGTCGGCGTCAGCGGCATCGACGCGCAGAGGGTCGCGGACCTGGCGCTGGTCGCGGGCAACGCCAGCATCGAGCGCCACCTCGACGGCACCGCCATCGACGCGGGCGGTCTGGTGCCGGACATCGTCGACAGCAACACCTGGGTGCAGAGCATCGACCAGATCTCCCCGGTGGAGCTGCTGGAGACCCAGCTGTGCAACTACACGGCCCCGTTCATCCTGATCAGCGCGCTGCGTCCGGCGATGGCCGAGGCCGCGCGCAAGGCGGCCAGTAAGCGCGCCTACGTCGTGAACGTCTCGGCGATGGAGGGTGTGTTCAACCGCGGCTACAAGGGCGCGGGTCACCCGAACACCAACGCAGCCAAGGCAGCCATGAACATGGTGACGCGGACCAGCGCGGAGGAGATGTTCACCTCCGACGGCATCCTGATGACCTCGGTCGACACCGGCTGGATCACCGACGAGCGCCCGCACTACGAGAAGCTGCGCCTCGCCGAGGCCGGTTTCCACGCGCCCCTCGACCTGGTCGACGGCGCGGCCCGCGTCTACGACCCGATCGTGCGCGGCGAGTCCGGTGACGACGTCTACGGCGTCTTCCTGAAGGACTACGCGCCCGGCAAGTGGTGACGCGCCAGGGCCCCCGGCGCGGCCCGCGTACCGCGACGGGGTGGTGGCCGGTCGGCGGGGCGTGGCCCTGTCGGCCCGGCCGGTCGGGGCTCCGTCGGCCCGGCCCGGTCCGGGCCGCGCCGGCGCCGCCCGCTCAGAAGGGCGAGGCCTTGTCCACCAGGTCCGCCCACGCCAGTCCGAAGATCAGCGCGGCGACCCCGAACAGGACGGCGCCCAGGGCGAGCGCGTAGAAGAGGACGATTTTCGCGGCGTCCCTGTGCTCCGCGAGCGTGCGCGGGCGGCGCGGGGGAAGTTCGGTCTGGCTCATCAGCGCCACCTCCTTCGAGGCCGCCTGCGAGGGGCCTCGGTCGGGCTGTTCCCATGATCGCACCGGGGACCGCCGTACGCCCGACGGGCCAGGTCAGTCCACCGCGCCCAGCCGGGAGTGGCGGGCCGCGACCAGTTCCAGCAGGGTGCGCCAGTCCTCCAGCACCCCCGCGTCCAGGCCCGGCACCCGGGCCGCGTCGTGCGCCTGCCGCAGGGTCAGTGCCTCCTCGGCGAGCGGGTCGCGGTCGAGGGCGGCGGCCTGCGCGGCGGTCATGGCGGCGCGGCCCGGCGCCGCTTCGAGGCCGCCCGGACAGCGCCCCGCGGGCACGTGCAACCGCACCAGCCGCGAGACGCGCTCGCCCAGCAGCGGCCGTACGGCGTCGGCGGCCGGCTCGGCGTGCCGGGTGCCGTCACCCGGTCGCAGTACACGGCCGACGGCGTGCACCAGTCCGGCGATCTGGAGCTCCTTGTCGGCGGGGTGGCCCCGGCGCAGCAGGGCCGCGGTCTGCAGGGAGTGCTCGTGCAGGTCGACCGGATCGCCGGGGGTGCGCACACCCCGGCACGCGCTCAGCAGGTCCATCAGCTCGTCGACGCCGCGCAGCTCCATGGGTCCGTCCTCCCGCAAGACAGCCGTAGCGGTACGCCAGCAGATCATGGCGACCTTTCGGCCGTGCCAACGGGATCTGAACGCCCCCGCGCCGCCGAAATTCCGTTCGAGCTCCGCTGTCGAACGGGTGGCGGCAAACGGGTTGATCTTGTAAGAAATAGGTGCAGAACGCTTGCGCTCCGAGGGTGCGCGACTTCGGATAGTTACCTCAAGTTTTCAGCCCGATCGAGCGCACCCCCGCTCATTTGGTTATCCTGATGCGCGACGGACAGCAGTACGGGTCCTACCCACACCCACGGTCCGTCCCGGGACGAGCCGGTGTACCACGGCCTGTTCCCGCACCAGGAAGGGCGCCACCGCGACCGAGGTTTTCCAGCCAGACCCGAGCGGGCGTCAGGTGCCGGAGCGCAGACTGACCGGAATGCCCGAGGGTGACCCGACACATAAGGAGTGCGCGGTGACACCGGAGAAAACGAATCGCGATCAACGCCCCAAGGAACGCACGGACCGTGCCGGCCGTCCCCCCGGCGAGATCGGCAACCTCGATGTATGGGCCCGATCGGCCCCGATCCGCCTCGCGGGCTACGAGGACGACCTCGCCGAGCCCCACATCCTGCCCAGCGTGGACTGAGCAGGAGTCCTTGGCGCATGGGCGTGCGGGACCCACGCCCATGCCGAAGCGATCCGCTTCACCGCCGACGCCACCCCGCGAGGGCGTGACCGTACCCGATTTCCGCTCTGCCGGGCCGGCCCGTCGCGTCACCCGGCCGGCTCGTCGGCGAGCACCGACAGGATCAGACGGGCGTCCGCGACGGTCGTGGCCAGCGGGCCGTTCTCCGACATGCCGAACCAGTCGCCGTCACTGATCCCGGCCGGCACCGTCCCGTGCCCCGGCTTGATGGTGACCAGGCCGCAGTTGGCCGCCGGTATGCGCAGCGAGCCCATGCCGTCGTTGCCGAGCGCGAGGGGCGCGAAGGCCGCCGCCACCGCGGCCGCGCTGCCGCCGGAGGAGCCGCCCGCGGTGCGCGCGGTGTCCCAGGGGTTGCGGGACGTGCCGTGGACGCCGTCGGTCGTGCCGAACACGCACAGCTCCGGCACGTTCGTCAGGCCCAGCACCACCGCGCCCGCGGCCCGCAGCCGGGCGACCGTCACATGGTCCTCCCCGGCGGGTGTCACCGGTGTGGCCGCCGAACCGATCCGCGTCGACTCGCCCCGCACCGCCAGGTTGTCCTTGACCGCCACCGGCACACCCGCCAGGGGAAGTTCGCCCAGGTCGTCCCGCGCGCCGACCTCGTCGGCCTCGGCGAGCGCCGCCCGCGCCCGGACCACCCGGAAGGCCCCGATCCGCCCGTCCAGCCGCTCGATCCGCGCGAGATGCTCCGCCACCACCTCACGCGGCGGCACCCGCTTCTCCCGTACGGCGGCGGCGATGTCGACGGCGGTTCGGCCCACCCAACTGGTCACGGCGGCTCCTCAGGACGGGGGCTACTGGCGAGTACGCAGGGAGAACTCTGCCCTCGCGAGGGGCGTACGTCGAGAGGCCGGAGCCCTGTTCCCGCGCTCCGGGGCAAGGGGAACGCAGGGCACGGTTCGAAGTGCGCGCGGTGGGGGAGCTGTACACCTCGTCGGCCCCCGTGACCGTGACCCGCGCCCCGGTGGCACAGAGACGACCCACGGAGCACCCCCATGCATGACGACCGCACTCTCGTCGAGGCCCGGCTGAGGCGTGTCCTCGACGAACGCGTCCGCCCCGCCGTGTACCCCGAGTCCGTGCCGCTGGAGGTGGCCGTCTGGCACGCCCCGGACGAGCCGGTCCCGGTGGCCGAGGGACTCGCGGCCGAACCCGGCCCGATCGAGGTGGGCTCCCGGTGGGGCGCGCCCTGGGGGACGAGCTGGTTCCGGGTCACGGGGACGGTGCCGCGGGCGTGGGCCGGGCGGACCGTCGAGGCGATCCTGGATCTCGGCTTCGACGAGAACATGCCGGGTTTCCAGTGCGAGGGCCTGGTGTACCGGCCCGACGGCACCCCCGTGAAGGGCCTCAACCCGCGCAACCAGTGGGTGCGCGTCGGCGCGCCCGTCACCGGCGGCGAGGAGGTGCGCCTGCACATCGAGGCCGCCTCCAACCCCGTCATCCTCGGCTACCACCCTTTCCGGCCCACCTCGCTGGGCGACAAGGAGACGGCCGGCGGCGAACCTCAGTACACGCTCACCCGCATGGACCTCGCCGTCTTCGACGAGACGGTGTGGCAACTGGGGCTCGACCTGGAGGTGCTCGGCGAGCTCATGGCCGAGCTGCCCGTGGACGCGCCGCGCCGCTGGGAGATCCTGCGGGCCGTGGAGCGGGCGCTGGACGCGGTCGATCTCCAGGACGTCAACGGCACGGCGGAGCGGGCCCGTTCACTTCTGCGGCCCGCGCTGTCCGTCCCCGCCGCGCCCTCCGCGCACCGACTCAGCGCCGTCGGCCACGCGCACATCGACTCGGCCTGGCTGTGGCCGCTGCGCGAGACCGTGCGCAAGGTGGCCCGAACGACGGCCGGCATGACGGCCCTGCTGGAGGACGAGCCGGAGTTCGTCTTCGCCATGTCCCAGGCGCAGCAGTGGGCGTGGGTGAAGGAGCACCGGCCCGAGGTGTGGGTGAGGGTGCGCGAAGCGGTGGAGGGCGGGCGGTTCGTGCCGGCCGGCGGCATGTGGGTGGAGTCGGACACCAACATGCCGGGGTCGGAGGCGATGGCCCGGCAGTTCGTGCACGGCAAGCGGTTCTTCCTCGACGAGTTCGGCATCGAGAACGACGAGGCCTGGCTGCCCGACACCTTCGGCTTCGCCGCGGGCCTGCCGCAGATCATCAGGGCGGCCGGCTCAAGGCGGCTGCTGACGCAGAAGATCTCCTGGTCGCAGACCAACGAGTTCCCGCACCACACCTTCCGGTGGGAGGGCATCGACGGCACCCGGATCTTCACCCACTTCCCGCCTGTCGACACCTACAACTGCTCGATGCGGGGCAGCGAGATCGCCCACGCCGTCCGCAACTTCAAGGACAAGGGCGTCGCCCGCCACTCCCTCGCCCCCACCGGCTGGGGCGACGGAGGCGGCGGCACCACCCGCGAGATGGTCGCCAAGGCCGCCCGGCTGCGCGACCTGGAGGGCTCGCCGACCGTCGAGTGGGAGACCCCGGCGGCCTTCTTCGACAAGGCCGAGGCCGAGTACCCCGAGCCGCCCGTCTGGGTCGGCGAGCTCTACCTCGAACTCCACCGCGCCACCTTCACCAGTCAGGCCCTGACCAAGCAGGGCAACCGGCGCAGCGAACACCTCCTGCGCGAGGCCGAGCTGTGGGCGGCCACGGCCGCCGTGCGCACCGGATTCCCCTACCCCTACGAGGAGTTGGACCGCCTCTGGAAGACGGTCCTGCTCCACCAGTTCCACGACATCCTGCCCGGCTCCTCCATCGCCTGGGTGCACCGCGAGGCCCGCCGCACCTACGCCCGCGTGGCCGAGGAACTGAACGGTGTCATCGACGCGGCCCAGCGCGCGCTGGTGGGGGAGGGCGGACGGGAACTGGTCCTCAACTCCGCCCCGCACAGCAGGGACGGCATCCCGGCCGGCGGAGCCGGCACTCCCGCCGAGCCCCGGGCCGTGACCCGCGAACCCCGCCCCGGGGGCGGCTTCGTGCTCGACAACGGGCTGCTCCGCGTCGAGATCGACGCCGCCGGGCTGGTCGTCTCGGCGTACGACGCCGAGGCCGACCGGGAGACCGTCGCGCCGGGCCGGGCGGCGAACCTGCTCCAGCTCCACCCGGACCTCCCGAACATGTGGGACGCCTGGGACGTCGACAGGTTCTACCGCAACACGGTCACCGACCTCACCGACGCCGACGAGGTCACCGCCGCCGAGGACGGCGCCTCCGTGCGGGTCGTGCGGTCCTTCGGGGCCTCCCGCGTCACCCAGGTGCTCACACTGGCACCGGGTGAGCGGCGGCTGGTCCTGGACACCGAGGTCGACTGGCACGAGACGGAGAAGTTCCTCAAACTGGCCTTCCCGCTGGATGTGCACGCCGAACGGTACGCGTCGGAGACCCAGTTCGGGCATGTGCACCGGCCCACGCACACCAACACCAGTTGGGAGGCCGCCAGGTTCGAGGCATGCAACCACCGGTTCGTGCACGTGGCGGAGCCCGGCTGGGGCGTGGCGATCGTCAACGACTCGACGTACGGCCACGACGTGACCCGCACGGTCCGCACCGACGGCGACCTCGGCACGACGACCACGGTCCGGGTCTCGCTGCTGCGCGCGCCCCGCTTCCCGGACCCCGAGACCGACCAGGGTGTCCACCGGTTCCGGCACGCCCTGGTGCCGGGTGCGGGGATCGGTGACGCGGTCCGCGAGGGCTGGCGGACGAACCTGCCGGAGCGCCGGCTGACCGGTGCGCACGAGGTCGCGCCCCTGGTCGCCGTCGACCAGGACGCGGTCGTGGTCACGGCCGTGAAGCTGGCCGACGACGGCAGCGGTGATGTGGTGGTCCGCTTCCACGAGGCCCGCGGAGGCCGCTGCCGTGCCACCCTGACAGCGGACTTCGGCGTGGCGCGGGTCGAGGTCACGGATCTGCTGGAGCGCGCCCTGCCCGAGGCGGCCGCGCCGCGGCTGGACGGCGGCCGGATCGCCGTACGCCTGCGGCCGTTCGAGCTGATGACCCTGCGGCTGAAGCGGACCGGCCCCGGCGGGGCATGACGGCGGGTCACGGACGGCGGACCGGCCTGTCCAGCCGGGTCGGCGGCAGATACTCCCGCACATACGTCCGCTCCCAGCACGCCCCCGTCTCCCGCAGCTCCCGCCAGGTCGTGTACCGGTACCGGAAGAGACTGGCCCGCACGAACCTCGGCGGGGTGCCGGGCGGGAACGGTGAGCGGCGCAGCAGCTTCAGTGTCGCCCGGTCGTCCTCCAGCAGCCGTTCGACCAGCACCCCGAACCATGCCCCGGCATAGCCGGGCGACAGCCCCGCGAACCACATCAGCCAGTCCAGCCGCAGATGGTAGGGCGCGAACTGCCGGGGCCAGCGCCGGGGATCACCCGGCTTGCCCCTGAACTCGTACTCCCGCCAGTCGGACTCGGCTCGCGGGGCGTCGTCCAGGGTGCCCTCGATCACCACCTCGTAGCGGAACTGGTTGACGCTGCCGAACGCGCCATAGGTGTTGACCAGGTGCAACGGGTCGAAGGAGCGGTTCATGACCTGGCGCCGGGAGATCATGTTCAGCACCGGGCGGTAGCTGAGGAAGACGATCAGCGCGGCCACGGCGAGCACGACCACCTCGTACCAGAGCGGGGCGTCCGGCACGGACGGCGGGTCGGCGGGGAAGCGCACCGCCGACAGGGCCAGCACGATGGTGATCCAGTTCAGCCAGGCGAAGTTGCCGGACAGCACCAGCCACAGCTGGGTGACGATCATCAGCGCGGCGGCGGCCGAGGCGACCGGCTGGGGAGTGAACAGCAGCAGGGGCACGCCGAGTTGTACGACATGGTTGGCGGCGACCTCGACGCGGTGCAGCGGGCGCGGCAGATGATGGAAGAACCAGCTCAGCGGGCCCGGCATCGGCTGGGTCTCGTGGTGGTAGTCCAGGCACGTCAGGTTCCGCCAGCAGGCGTCCCCGCGCATCTTGATCAGACCCGCGCCGAACTCCACCCGGAACAGGATCCAGCGCAGCAGGAACAGCACCACGATCGGCGGGGCCACCTCGTCGTTGCCGAGGAACGCGGCGAGGAAGCCGACCTCCAGCAGCAGGGACTCCCAGCCGAACGCGTACCAGGTCTGGCCGACGTTGACGACCGACAGATACAGCACCCAGGGCAGCAGCCACAGCAGCATCCCGCCCCACAGCGGCAGCCAGGAGTCCAGCCCGGCGAGCAGCGCCGCCGACACCGCGCAGCCCGCCCACGCACAGGCCGCGAAGAAGCGGTCGGAGTAGTGGAGTTGGAACACGCTGGGCGCGTCCCGAAAGCGCACCCGGGCGACGAAACGGGGGACCGGCAGCATGCCGCGCTCGCCCATCAGTGCCCGGAACTGCAGGGCCGCCGTCAGGAACGCCGTCAGATACACGGCGGCCAGGGCCCGCTGGAAGACCAGCCGGCTCATCCAGTAGTCGGGTGCGGTGAACCAGTCCACGGCCGTCGCTCCTCTGCTCCCGTTCCGACAAGCCCTTCACGGTCACGCTGTGTGTCCACCCGCTCCGCTTGCGTAACCCAAGTGAGTGAAGCAAACAATGGTGAGGTATTGCCCGAGACCAGGCGGGAGAACGTGGTGAGGTCACCCATCCGAACCCTCGTCACCGCGATCGCGCTGCTGGCGGCGCTCGTCGTCGCCGGCTGTGCCGGCGCCGACACAGAGCCCGGCCGGGCGGCCGGCGGCGAGGTCTTCCTCCAGCCGGTCGCGGCCCAGGGCCCCGACCCCTTCACGGACTCCACGGCCGATCCGACGGCGAAGCCCGCGCCCGTCACCCCGACGCCGCGCGGCTCCGAGGCCCTGGCCCGGCCGCGCCTCGTCTCCGGTGCCACAGCCGGCCTGTACGGCGGCGCCGAAGGGGTCGGCAGCTGTGACGTGCGGCGGCAGATCGGCCACCTCACCGCGGACCCGGCCAAGGCCCGCGCCTTCGCCGACGTCGAGGGCATCGGCGCGCAGGCCGTTCCCGGCTATCTGCGCGGCCTGACCCCGGTCCAGCTGCGTGCCGACACCCGGGTCACCAACCACGGCTGGCGCGAGGGCAGGACGACCGTCTTCCAGTCGGTCCTGCAGTCCGGTACCGCCGTCCTCGTCGACACCAGGGGAGTGCCCCGGGTGCGCTGCGCCTGCGGCAACCCCCTGCTGCCGCCGACCGGGACGAGCGGCCCCGAGTCGACCACCGGCACGGCCTGGTCCGGCTACCGCCCGGCCGAGGTGGTCGTGGTGACCCCGGCGCCGAAGGTGATCACCCACATCACCATCATCGACATCGTCCACCGCACCTGGATCGAGCGGCGGTGCGGCCAGGACGCCCGCCACGACCGTCCGGTGGCCCCGCCCGCGTGGGTGACCCGGCCCCCGTCCCCCAGCGAGCCGGACAGCCCGAGCGCGAGTTCGAGCGCCCCGGGCACCGGCACGCCGAGTACGGGCACCTCGACGCCCCGCCCATGGCCCCCCGGCCGGCCGAGCCCCGACACGTCGAGCCCCGACACGTCGAGCCCGAGCGCGCCCGACCAGGACCCGCGGGACCAGAACAGCGCGTCCCCCGACGCCTCGGAGCCCGGCCGGTCCCCGGCCGACTGCTTCGTGACCCCGACCGTCACGGTCACGACGGGCGCCACCCGGCCCGCCGCGCCGCCCACGGCCACCGGCTGCCCCACGGCCACGGTGACCGCCACGCCCCGAAGCACCCGGCCGCCGAGCGCGCCCGGCACCGGGACGTCACCGGGCGCCGGCACCGTCGGCCCGCAGACCGTTCCGGACACCCCCGACCTGCCCGACGGCGGCGGCCTGGTCCCCGACGACCGGGCCGCGCCCCGGGCCACGGGGATCGTCTTCGGCAGCCCCCTCGGCGTCTTCGACGGGTGAGACGGCCACCCGTGGCGGGGCCGCCCGGCCGGGAGGCCCCGCTCGAAGAATCGGTCAAACCCTGGCAAGGTGGGCCCATGGGTGATCGGGGAGCGGGCACGATGTCACTCCCGGACGACTGGCCCGACCACGCGCACGCGATTCTCGTGCTCAACCGCATGGGCAGTTTCGACTGGGACCTGGACGCCGGCCTGATGGTGATGGACGCCCAGGCCCACGAGATCTTCGACATGTTCCCCGAGGAGTACGACGACCGCCCCGAGACCCTGGCCATCCGCGTGCCGCCCAACGAGGGCCGCAGGCTGGACGCCACCGTCTCGCAGGCGCTCAAGGACGGCAGCGAGAACTACGGCGCCTACTTCCGCATCCGCCGCCGCGACGGCACCCAGCAGTGGACCCACACCCAGGGCTACATCCGCCGCGACGAGACCGGCCGGCCCCGCCGGATCATCGGCATCGTCCGCGACGCCACCCAGGAACTCGCCGACATCGCGACCCGGCGCGAACGGCTCGAACAGGACAACGCGCTGCGCGAACAGACCAGCGTCGTCCAGCTGACCACGGCCGCCCTCGCCCACGCCCGCACCGTCCAGGACGTCATCGACGTCCTCAAGGACACCCACGGGCTCACCCACCTCGGCGCCACGAGCCTGGTGATGGGCCTCGTCGAGGCGGGCCGCATCCGGCTGATCGCCGAGGGACCCACGGGCAGCTTCGTCCCCGGAACCGACGTCACCGGCCTCGACGAGCCCTACCCGATGAGCGAGGTGGTACGGACCCTGAGCCCCCGCTTCATCGAGTCCCCCGAGGAGTTCGCGGCCGGCTACCCCGTCCTGTGGCCGCACATCACCGGCCTCAGAATCACCTCGGCGGCCTATCTGCCGCTGATCGTGCAGGCCCGTCCCATCGGCGCGATGGGCCTGCTCTACAGCAACCGCCACGGCTTCACCGCCGAGGAGCGCAACATCCTCGTCGCCCTCGGCAGCAGCATCGCCCAGAGCCTGCAGCGGGCCATGTTCTACGAGCAGGAGAAGGACATCGCCCAGGGCCTCCAGCAGGCCATGCTCCCGCGCACCATCCCCAGCGTGCGCGGCGCCGACGTCGCCGTCCGCTACCGCGCCGCCACCATCGGCGGCTCCCTGGGCCGGGACATCGGCGGCGACTGGTACGACCTCATCCCGCTGCCCGGCGGCCGCGTCGGCGCCGTCATCGGAGACGTCCAGGGCCACGACACGCACGCCGCCGCCGTCATGGGCCAGCTGCGGATCGTGCTGCGCGCCTACGCCGCCGAGGGCCACACCCCGGCGACCGTGATGGCCCGCGCCTCCGTCTTCCTGCACGAACTCGACACCGACCGCTTCGCGACCTGTCTGTACGCCGAGGCCGACCTGGCCACCGGAGTGGTCCAGGTGGTGCGCGCGGGGCACATCGACCCGCTGGTGCGGCAGGCGGACCGCACCTGCCGCCGGATCCCCGTCGCGGGCGGGCTGCCGCTCGGGCTGTCCGCGGAATTCGGCAGCCTGGAGTACCCGGTGTCCACCATCGAGCTCGACCCCGGGCACACGCTGCTGCTGTGCACCGACGGCCTGGTCGAGCAGCCGGGCGCCGACCTGGACGACGGCATGCGCGCTCTCACCGCGCTGATCGCCGCGGGCCCCGAGGACGTGCGCCGCCTCGCCGACATGCTCATCGACCTCGCCGAGGAGCGGGGCGGCGACGACGACGTGGCGCTGCTCCTGCTGCACCGCCGCGGCCTGGACGCGCCCGCCGGCCGTGGCCGGCTCCAGCAGCACGTGGCCCCCGGCGACCCGGAGGCCCTGCACGAGGCCCGTCACATGGTCCGCGCCGCCGTGCGCACCTGGGGTGCCCGGGACCGCGCCGACGAGATCGAACTCGTCGCCGACGAGCTGATCACCAACGCCCTCATGCACACCGAGGGCGCCGCGATCGTCACCCTGCGGGCCCTCGCCGGCGGCCGCCGGCTGCGCGTCGAGGTCGAGGACTCCTCCAGTGCCCTGCCCCGGCGCCGCGAGGCGGGCGAGTCCGGGGTCTCCGGCCGCGGACTGCTCCTGGTCCACCTGCTCACCGACGACTGGGGCGTGGAGGCGCGCGGCGGCGGCAAGTGCGTGTGGTGCGAGTTCGAGGTGCCGGAAGCCGAACGGCGGCCCAGGAGGCGGACCTGAGCGTTCCGCTCCCTGATGGCACCCTGGACCTATGCCGGAACTCCCCGAGGTCGAAGCGCTCAAGGACTTCCTCACCGAGCACCTGACCGGTCATGAGATCGTCCGTGCGCTGCCCGTCGCGATCAGCGTCCTGAAGACGTACGACCCTCCGCTGTCGGCCCTCGAAGGCCGTACGGTCACCGGCGCGGGACGCCGTGGCAAGTTCCTGGTCCTGGCCACCGACGGCGGCCCGCACCTGGTCACGCATCTCGCCCGCGCGGGCTGGCTGCAGTGGAAGGACCGCCTCCCGGACGGCATGCCCAGGCCTGGCAAGGGCCCCCTCGCCCTGCGCGTCGCCCTGGAGACGGGCGCGGGCTTCGACCTGACGGAGGCCGGCACCCAGAAACGCCTGGCCGTGTACGTCGTCCGGGATCCGCAGGAGGTCCCCGGCATCGCCCGCCTCGGCCCGGACCCGCTCGCCGACGACTTCGACGAGGCCGCGTTCGCCGCGCTGCTGAAGGACGAGCGCCGTCAGATCAAGGGCGCCCTGCGCGACCAGAGCCTGATCGCCGGGGTGGGCAACGCCTACAGCGACGAGATCCTGCACGCGGCGAAGATGTCCCCCTTCAAACTGGCGGCCAAGCTGACCCCGGCCGAGACCCGGACCCTCCACGGGGCCCTGCGCGCCACCCTGACGGAGGCGGTCGAGCGTTCCCGGGGCCTGGCCGCCGGACGTCTGAAGGCGGAGAAGAAGAGCGGCCTGCGCGTCCACGGCCGCACCGGCGAGCCCTGCCCGGTGTGCGGCGACACCATCCGCGAGGTCTCCTTCAGCGACTCCTCCCTCCAGTACTGCCCCACCTGCCAGACCGGCGGCAAACCGCTCGCGGACCGCCGGATGTCCCGGCTGCTGAAGTGATGCCGGCCGGACTGTCAGTGGGGTGTCATAGATTGGTCCGAACGTGATCAGTGCCCGCACGCACCGCACCGGGAGGCCTCAGTGAGCACCCTGCCCGACCGTCCGCACACCGCCGTGCTCGTCATCGACTTCCAGAAGGACGTGGTGGCCTCGGCACACGACCGCGAGGGCGTCACCGCCAACATCGCCGCTCTGGTCGACCGCGCCAGAGCCGAGGACGTGCCGGTGGTGTGGGTGCAGCACTCGGACGACCACATGCCCCGGGGCAGCGAGGGCTGGGAGTACGTGCCGGAGCTGGTGCGGCGGGAGGGCGAGCCCGTCGTGCACAAGCACTTCGGCGACTCCTTCGAGGGCACCGATCTGGAGGAGGTCCTCGCCGAGCGGGGGATCGGCCGGATCTTCGTCACCGGCGCGCAGACCGACGCCTGTATCCGCTCGACCGTCCACGGCGCCTTCACCCGCGGCTACGACGTCTTCCTGGTCGGCGACGCCCACACCACGGAGGACCTCAGCGCGTACGGCGCCCCGGCCCCGGCGCTGGTGATCGCGCACACCAACCTCTACTGGAACGAGCAGCGGGCCCCCGGCCGCAGCGCGGGCACCGTGGCGACGAAGGACGTCGACCTCCTCACCGCACCGGGATCGTGACCAGCCGCTCCCCGGCCATGGTGCGCACCTCGTAGCGGGCTATCTCCTCCGGGTGCAGGGCGGCGCCGCCCTCCGTGGAGGTGGGGCGGGCGTCGCGCGAGGAGGCGGTCCAGGTGGTGACCGTCTCCTCGGTGCCGTCATGGCCGACCGCGACCAGTCGGCACACCCGCGGACCGGCCGCGTCCTTGACCTCCAGGGACACCTCGCTGCCCCACGGCTCGGCCACGGCCGTGACCTGCGCCCACACCCCCGAGCGCTCGTCGGTCGCCTCGACCCGCAGGGGGTCGCCGCCGCCCCCGGCCGCCAGCGCGATCGCCGGTCCGGCGACCGCCAGCACCACCGCGGCCGCCACGGCGTACAGCGAGCGCCGGTGCCGGGCCCGGGTGCGTGCGGCGACCTCGCCGAGCAGCCGGTCCAGCAGCCGCGGCCCGGGGGCCGCCATGGGGTGCACGGCACGCGGGGTGGCGGTGCGGTAGAGCATCAACTGACGGGTGACAGGCCCGAATTCGGTCACGTGCGCGCTGCACCGCGGGCACTCCATGAGGTGGTCCTCGAAGCGGAAGGACTCCGCCTCGTCCAGCACGCCGAGCGCGTAGGCGGCGACGTCGCGATGCCGTTCCAGGGACCTCATGCCGAATCCTCGTGCCGTTGAGTGCGGGTGGGGTTACTCCTTGCTCCCATCCGTACGCACCGGGCCGCCGAATCACTCAAGCCACGCGCGAATCGGCGCCAAGGGATTCGGAGCCGTCGGGCCCCCGGATTGGTCGCGTCCCGAAAAAGGTCGCGATCGGCTCGGTGGGGGTGGCGACGACTCCCCGAGGGGTGCGCCGTGCGGGGCCCGGGGGATCAGAAGAGGCTGATCGCGAGGTGCCCGAGGGGAAGTCCCAGCTGCCAGGCCGGAGTCCACACCTTCGGGCTCTCGTCCTCCCCCACACCCCCGCCGGGAACGGCGTTGAGGTCCGGGGCGAGCAGCTCGGTCTCGTCCAGCCAGCGCCAGGCGGCGGCGGCCAGTTCCAGGTCGGGCGCGGGGCCCGTGGCGGCGGCCGCCTCCTCGGTGAGTTCGGCCATGCGCCCGCGCACCCAGTCCTGCCAGGGCTGGTCGTAGGCCGTCAGCGACAGCCAGGTCTCCAGCTGCGTGACCACGCGGATCCCGGACAGCTCGCCCTCGGTGTCGGAGAGGAAGACCGTGAGCGCCAGCGCGTCGCGGCCGGCCCGGAACTCGAAGGACGTCGGGGGCATCAGGTCCCCCGACCGCAGCAGCTCGTCGGCGATGTACTCGGCGTACAACCACGCCATGGGGACCGTGAGTTCCCCGCCGCCGTGGCCGTCCGTGCTCTGATGACCTCTGTGCTGCATCCCTTCCTGCCTTCCTCCGGTGCGTGCGCGTCGCCCGACCCCGGGCCCCGGTGGTGAAGGGCCCATCCGGAACACGGATGAGGACAGCCGATTACTCAACCGGGGTCCCGGGCAAGGCGCTTTACAGAGGTTTGACTCGACGGTCGGTTTCACCGCAGGTCGGCCGCGTATCCCGGTAGCACCCGGCGCAGGGCGCGCAGCGCGTAGTACGCGCGGGACTTCACGGTACCGGGTGGAATCCCCAGGGTTTGTGCCGCTTCCGCCACACTCGCCCCTTGGAAATACACGAGCACCAGGACTTCACGGTGCTCCGGAGTGAGTGTCTTCACAGCCTCGCGCACATCGACCGTCGCGGCCGACCGCTCGGCGTGGTCGGCGCACACCCGCGCGTTGTCCAGCACGGCGTCCCCGACCTCGGCCGGACGCGCCCGGCGGGCCCGTCGCGCGTCGATGGCGAGCCGCCGGGCCACGGTCAGCAGCCAGGGCCGTACGGACTCGAAGGCGTCGGCGCGCAGCGCCTCGGGATGCTGCCAGGCGCGGACCAGGGTCTCCTGCACAAGGTCCTCGGCGCGTTGCCGGTCGCCGTCGCAGAGCCGCAGGAGCAGCGCGAAGAGGGGCCGGCCGTGCTCCCGCTGCAAGGCGGCGAGCTCGTGCTCGGCGGTCGTCGTCCCGGGGGCGAGAGTCGTCACGGCCGTCATGGGCGTATGGCATCGCAGCGATCCGTGCCGGGACAGGGCGTGCGCACAGATGTGCGGCGGACGGTCGAACGCGTCGACGAACGGTTCGACGAACGGTCTCGGACACCTCCATCCGCGCGGACCGGACGGGTTAAAGGGGGTGCGGGGGTCGTTTGCGGTGCCGTTCACCTTCGTACCTATTGGTCAGTAAATATGACCAATGTGAGGTGAACGGATGATCGCACGCAGACGGCAGGTCGCCCTCGCCCTGACCGCCCTCCTCACCGCGGGCGCCGCCTGTCAGGCCCAGCACCACGAACCCAGAGCCGGACACCCGGCCCCCAGCGCCGCCGACCCCCGCGGCTTCACCCTCGTCGCCTCCGGGGACGTCCTGCCGCACAGCTCGATCATCGACCGGGCGCGATTCGACGCCGGCGGCACCGGCTACGACTTCCGCCCGATGCTCTCCGGCATCGAACCCGTCGTCGCCCGTGCCGACCTGGCGCTGTGTCACATGGAGACCGTCTACGGCGAGAACGGCGACTTCACCGGCTACCCCGCCTTCAAGTCCCCGCCCGAGATCGCCCCGGCCCTCGCCGCCACCGGCTACGACGGCTGCTCCACCGCCTCCAACCACAGCCTCGACGACGGCGCCGCCGGCGTCCAGCGCACCCTCGACGCCCTCGACCGGGCGGGCGTACGGCACGCGGGCACGGCCCGCACCGAGGCCGAGGCGGGCACGGTCACCGTACTGCGGGCCGGCGCGGCGAAGGTCGCGCACCTGTCCTACACCTACGACACCAACGGCTTCCCGATGCCCGCCGGACAGCCGTGGGCCGTGAACCTCATCGACGAACAGCGCATGATCGCCGACGCCCGCGCGGCCCGGCGGGCGGGCGCCGACGTGGTCGTGATGTCCGTGCACTGGGGCACCGAGTGGCAGGACGCCCCCGACGACCGGCAGCTCGCCCTGGCCCGCGCCCTCACCGCGTCCCGCACGAACGGCCGCCCGGACATCGACCTGATCCTCGGCACCCACGCCCATGTCCCACAGGCGTACGAGAAGGTCAACGGGACCTGGGTGATCTACGGGATGGGCGACCAGATCGCCGGCGAGATGGTCAACCACGAGGGCGTCCGCGACCCGCGCGGCAATCAGTCCAGCGTCGGCCGCTTCACCTTCGCCCCGCCCGGCAGGCCCGGCGGCCGCTGGGAGGTCACGAAGGCCGAGTTCGTGCCGCAGCTGTTCGACGTCGACGCGGGCCGGGTCCTCGACCTCAACGCCGCGCTCCGCCAGGGCGCCGACGTCAGCGCCGTACGCGACCGGATCCGGGACGTCGTCCTCAGCCGGGGCGCGGCCCAGGACGGACTGGTGATGGCGAGGTGACGGGTCCTCAGGGCCTGCCCGAGCGGTCCTACGGGACGACCGTCACCGGCCAGCGGCCGGCCTTCACCAGCCGGATCGCCACCGAACCGACGATGCGGTGGCCGGCCTGCTCCGAGGCGCCGACGACCACGGCGTCCGCCTTGAGCTCGTCGGCCGCCTGCACCAGACCGCTGTAGGGATCACCGCGGAGGGTGTGGAACTCCCAGCGCACGTCGAATATCCCCTTGACCCGTTCGGCGGCCTCGCGGATCTGCGCCACCAGATCCTCCGCGATCTCGCCGGTCGCCTCCGCCACGGGCGCCCCCAGCGCCGCGCCCGCCGCCGGCACGGGCTGCACGTACACGACCGCGAGCAGCGCTCGCTGCCGCCGGGCCAGACCGCTCGCGTAGGCCGCGGCCCGCAGCGAGGAGTCCGAGCCGTCGACCCCGACCATGATGACCTTGGGGCCGTCGGTGCCTCGCTCGAACCGGTGCTGATCCGTCACAGCCGAGAATCTAGCGGAACCCGGGACTCCGCCCGCCGCCATCTCGCCCCGCCCCCGCCGGACCTGCCCCCGGGCCCCGACGGGCGAGCCGGCCGTGCGCCGGGCCGCCCACCCGCGGCCCGGGCATCGGCGTCGACCGGCTCGTCGGGTTCCTCACCGGCCTGACGAACCGTGAGACGCTGCCCTCCCCCCTCGTCCGCCACCGCTGACGCGGCGCGGGAGTCCGCCGCCCGCTACCTGGCGCGGACCGGGTGGAACGCACGACGGCCGTCCGGCTTGGCCAGCTCCGCCTTGACGGTGTCCGGGGCGATCCCCGTTCCCACGGCGTTGAAGTACCGGTCCTCGGCCGCGGAGTGCCAGGCGTGCCGGAATCCGGTGTCGGCCACCGGATGGCCCAGGAGCTGCGCGAACAAGGGGTAGCGGAGCTCGTCGTTGCCGAGGTCGGGAGGGTCGGCGGCGGCGTAGTCGTCGAGGAAGGCCCGGGGGAAGCAGGGGCCGATGCCCAGACAGCCGTACGGGGTGCCGTCGTAGCCGAAGCCGGAGCGCGCGTAGGCCAGCAGCTCGCGCCACTCCCGTGCCTCGTCCCGCCCGTTGAGCCAGCGCCAGTCGTCGCCGATGACGCTCAGGGGGGTCGGGGCGGTCAGGCCGACGGCTTCGACGGGGACCATGGCGTAGACCCGCTCCAGGGAGTCCGTCAGCAGAAGATCCCACTCGACGAGATGCAGGACGTCGAAGGACAGCCGGCGGCCGACCTCGCGGTACCAGTCGAGCAGGGCCAGGTCGCCGTTCTTCCAGTTCCAGAAGGCGCTGTGGCGGGAGACGTACAGGCTGTCGAGTCCGAGCAGCCGCTCGCCCGTCAGACGGAAGGCCGCGCCGCGCGCGCCGCCCGCGCCGCCGAAGAGCCCGTGCACCGGTACGCGCGGGTTGAGCCGGCGCAGGAGCGCGACGCGGGCACGGCTGACCAGCGGGTCGCGATGAAAACGGAAGACGACGGCCCGTTCGATGGACACGGTGCAATTTTATGCATATGAGGCACTCTCCGCATATCGCCATAGAATCGAATCGTCACTGGTGACGCGGGTCACCCACCGCGTTCGTTCGGAGGGCCAGAGCATGGACGATTCCCCTGCGCCACTGCCGGGCACCGCGTTCTACACGGTCGCCGACCGGAGGTTCTTCCCCGGACTGGCGGCGCTGATCAACTCCCTCCGGCTGACGGGCCACGACGAGCCCGTGATCGTGGTGGACATCGGTCTCTCACCCGAACAGCGCAACCTGCTCACCGGCCACGCCACCCTCGTGGAGCCGCCGTCACCCGACACGCCCCCGTGGTTCCTCGGCCCCGTCGGCCCCGAGCGACGCCCGGCGGAGGTGATGGTCCTCATCGACGCGGACATGATCGTCACCCGCCCGCTGACGGAGATCACCGAGAAGGCACGGCAGGGCCGCATCGTGGCGTTCGTCGACTGCCCGCCCAACAGCCGCCGCTTCCACCCGGAGTGGGGGACCGCCCTCGGGCTCGGCCCCCTCCGCCGCCAGCCCTATCTGAGCGCCGGACTGGTCGCCTTTCCCCGCAGCCTCAGCGACCGGCTGCTGCCACCGTGGACCGCGGGCCAGCGGACCATCGGACTCACGCACACCAGATACGGCAAGGCAACCCTGGACGACCCCTTCTACTTCGCCGACCAGGACGTGCTCAACGCGGTGCTCGCCGCCCGGTTCGAGCCCGGGGAGCTGGCCGTCATGGAACACCGGCTGACCCCCCATCCGCCGTTCCCCGGCCTGTCACTGACTGACAGGCAGCGACTGACCTGCCGTTACGAGGACGGAACCGAGCCCTTCCTGCTCCACCATGTGCTGGCCAAGCCATGGCTCGCGGCGACCCGGGACACCATCTACTCCACCCTCATGACCCGGCTGCTGCTGGCCCCCGACGTCGCCGTCCGGCTGGACCCGGAGGCGCTGCCGCTGCGGTTGCGCGAGGGACGGGCCGCCGCCCTCGACCGACGCCGGGCCGACGTGGTGACCTTGGTCCACGACCACGGCCGACGCCAGCTCGGCCGGTTCGGCATCCGGACGCGGCTGGCCCGTTGGCGTTCACGCCGAGCCGCCCACTGACGCCGGCATGGGTGCCGAGCAGCCACCCGGCGGGGACGAGGCCCTTTCGGACGACGAGCTGAGACAGCGGGCCAAGGCGGGCGTCTTCCTCGTCAGCACCCGCGGACTCGTCATCCTGCTGCTGGGGTTCGCCGGGAACGTGATCGTGGCCAGGCTGCTGAACCCCCACGACTTCGGTGTGGTCGCCATCGGCATGTCCTTCGTGCTCTTCGCCGGACTCGTCTCCGACGGCGGCCTCGGCGCCGGGCTGATCCGGCGCCGGGAACCCCCGAGCGACGAGGAGCTCGGCGCTCTGAGCGCACTGCAACTGGGCGTGACGGTGGCGATGACCGCCCTCGCCGTGGCGGTGGCGGTCCCGCTCGGCCGGATCGCCTGGGTGACCGCCGTCATGGTCGCCTCCATGCCCTTCGTCGCCCTGCAGTTCCCCGGCCGCATCCTGCTGGAGAGAGCCCTGCTCTACCGGCGGCTCGTCGTGGTCGAGATGACCCAGGTGCTGTGCTTCCAGGGATGGGCCATCGGCACGGTGGCGGCCGGCTTCGGCGTGTGGGGGCTCGCCACCGCGACCGTCGTACGGGCCGTGACCGGGACGGTCGTGATGGGGTTCGTGTGTCCCGCGGGACTGGTCCGGCCACGGCCGGAGTTCCGTCTCATCAGGCCGCTCGTCGGATTCGGCCTGCGGTTCCAGGCCGTCAGCGCGACCTGGCTGCTGCGTGACCAGGTGCTCAACCTCTGCGTCGCCGCTCTCGGCGGAGTCGCCCAACTCGGCCTGTGGACGCTCGCCAAACGGCTGATGGAGATTCCCTACCTGGTCATGCAGTCGCTGTGGCGGGTCTCGTTCCCCACGATGTCACGGCTGTCCGCCGACGAGGAACGATCGGCGCGTCTCGTCCAGCAGGCCGTCGACATCGCCTCGGTGGGCATGGGGTTCGTCCTGACCGTTCTGGCCGGTTCCGCACCGGGCCTGGTGCCCGGTATCTTCGGCGCACAGTGGCGGGAGGCCGCCGTGGTCGTTCCCTGGGCCTGTCTGGGACTGGCCGTCGGCGGGGTCGTCTCGGTTGCCACCCAGGGCTATCTCTACGCGATCGGCGACGCACAGGCCGTGCTGCGGGCGAGCCTGCTGAGCGCCGTCACCTGGCTCGCCGTCGCCCTACCGCTGCTCGCGCCGCTCGGCGTGGTCTCCGTGGGCCTGGGCTGGGCCCTGTCCGCGGCCGTCGAGGCCCTGGTCCTCGGCCGCGCCACCACCCGCCGGATCCCGGTCCGCCTGCTCCGCCCGCTGATCGCCCCCACCCTCCTCGGGGTGTGCGGGGCCTCGCTGGGGTGGACGGTGGCCGCGCAGGGCGGCGGCACTCTGGGGTCGGGCATCGCCGGAGGCGCCTGTGCCGCGGCGCTCTTCACGGCCGGCATGACGGTGGTGGACCGGCGGCTCGTGCGGCAGACGTACGGATTCGCCGCGGCGTCGGTGCGGGCCGCGCTGCCCCGCTCGCACCGGGACGAGAACGGGTGACCCGCTCACGGCTTGACCGCGATCCGCCCCTCGTCCATCCGCAGCAGCAGCAGCCGTTCCCCGGTCCGTTCCAGGAACTCGTCCACCGCCTGGCGCGCCCCCTGCCAGGTGCCGTAGTCGTCGATGAGCAGGACGCCCCCGGAGACCAGACGCGGATAGAGATGCTCCAGCTCGTGCCGGGTGGAGGCGTACCAGTCCGTGTCCAGCCGCAGGATCGAGATCTGCTCGGGCGCGCCGCCGGGCACGGTCTCCTCGACGAGGCCCTGGACGTAGTGGATCCGCTCCTTCGGATAAGGGATGCGGCCGAAGGCCGACTTGACGTCCTCCAGGCTCGCCACGGCCCGGATCAGACTGCCCTCCTCCGACTCGGCGAGCAGACGGGCGGCCGGCTCCCCGTCCCGGCTGCGGTCGTGCTCGCTGGGCGGCGGCATGCCCACGAACGTGTCGAACAGAAACAGATCGCGGTCGGGAGCACCGAGCGAGAGGAGGGTGCGGGCCACGGCGTGCATGCTGCCGCCCCGCCAGACTCCGCACTCCACCACGGCGCCCGGGATGCGGTGGCGCACGACGTACCGGGTCGCCAGGACGAGCGCGTTGATCCGCTCGGGAGGCGTCATGGAGTACGGCCGCACGGCGTCGATCACCGCCTTGGCCTCCTCGTCGTAGTCCGCCGGGTAGTCGTGCGCCGGATCCGGGGCAGCGCGATGGATCTCGAATCCCGTGAGGCGTCCCAGTGCCGCGTTCGCCCTTCGTTTCCATGACATGACGTCAGACGCTATGTGCGGCGGGGTGACCGGCGTGCCGGTGCGCGCTCGTGTCGCGGCGGCTTCCACCGGAGGGCCGCAGCCGGTTCCCCGTCGTGGGCCGAGTGAGTGGATTCGTACCGCCGCACCGGTGTTGCCGGGGTGCGTCGGAGCCTGCCCGGGCGACTGATGAGTCATGAAGAAGGATCAGTTGTTCACCAGACGCCGGGTGTTGATCGCCGGTGCGGCTGCCGCAGGTGCGGCCGGTACGGCCGGTCTGTTCGCGCTGGGCGGCGAGTCCGCCGCCCCCGCCCCCGTGGCGGGCGCCCCCGCCCGCCGCGTTCCCCTCAAGCCCTCCGCCTACCGGCTTCAGCCGCTCACCGGCTACGGGCCCCCGCGAGCCGCGCCCGTCAGGACGCTGGTGCGCCACGAGCCGCTGCTGCGGATCGCGGGCCGCGGCCGGACGATGGTGCTGACCTTCGACGACGGTCCCGATCCCCGCTACACCCCCGACATCCTCGACACCCTGAGCGAGTACGACGTCCGGGCGATGTTCTTCGTGTGCGGGCAAATGGCCTCCGCCCGTCCGGACCTGCTGGAGCGGACGGCCGACGAGGGCCACGTCGTGGGGAACCACACCTGGTCGCATCCGCTGCTGACGCAGCTCTCCCGATCCCTTGTCCACTCTGAGATGAAACGTACCTGCGACGTCATCGAGGAGGCCATCGGCGAACGGCCCGAGTGGTTCCGCGCCCCCTACGGCGCCTGGAACCGCGCCGTCTTCCAGATCGGCGCCGAGCTCGGCATGGAGCCGCTCGCGTGGACCGTGGACTCCCGCGACTGGACGACCCCCGGCACCCGCGCCATCACGCGCCGCGTCGAGAACGGCGCCGGCCCCGGCGTCGTGGTGCTCTCGCACGACGCCGGGGGAGACCGCTCCCAGACCGTTCGGGCGCTGCGCACCTATCTGCCGCAACTGCTGGACGCCGGCTACCACATCACCGTGCCGAGTCGGCAGCAGGTCTGACGCCCGGCGCCCGCCCGGCCGGGGATCCGCTCAGCGGACCTCGACCAGGCGGGCGAAGGCGACCACGTTCCCGTCGTAACCGTTCTGCTGGGAGAAACCGCCGCCGCAGGTGATGACCCGCAATTCGGGGGCGCCCTTGGAGGCGTAGACACGGTCGCCGGGGAAGTTGTTCTTCTCGAACACCTCGATGCCGTAGATCTCGAACACGGCCGTCTTGCCGTCCTTGCGGGCGACCTCGACGAGATTTCCCTTCTTCAGGGCCCCGAGGCCGTAGAAGACCGCCGGGCCCTGTTTGTTGTCCACGTGCCCGACGACCACCGCCGTGCCTTTCTCGCCGGGGGAGACGGCACCGGTGAACCAGCCCGCCAGATTGGGGTCCTCCGGCGGCGGCGCGCCCACCCAGCCGTCCGCGTCCAGACCGACGGCCAGCATGGGCGCGTCGACCCGGATCGCCGGGATCCGCACCCGGTCCGGCACGCCGTACGGCAGCGGGTCCGGGCTCCGGCCGAAGGTGCCGCCCACCGCCGTGCGGCTGTCGGCGGCCGCCGCGGACGCGGGCTGCGGCGGACCCACGTCGAATTCCCCGGACCCGTTGCGAATGAGCGCGAGGCCGGTCAGCAGAACAAGCGCTATCACGCCCCAAGGGGCGCGCTTCTTCCGCCGCTCCTCCTCTTCGGCCAACTCGGCCAGCTCGGACGCAGACATTCGCCATCCCCTCTCGACGCGGCCGTCGCCACGTCATTTCGCGCATACGGGAACGCTAAGCGCCGCACACGAAACCGGCGACGGGGGAGAGACGAACGGGTTAAGCGGGGGGCGGCCGGTGCGCCATCCGAGTAGCGCGGAACAGGAATTTTCTGACGGTCCGTGACCTGCGGCAATATCCGTTTGTGCGGTTCTCTCCCGGCGTGTTGCCTCACCAGGACGGACCATTGCCGAAATGCGGTCGTCCGCATGGCATCTGAGGGTCGTTCCGGGAGGCGTTTTCTCGCCGATCGACCGGGGACGGGCCCCGGGGCGCCTTCCGCGGAGGATCACATGCGCAACTCTCGTGCTCTGGCGGTCTCCGCCGCAGCGGTCGCAGCTCTCGGGCTCGCCGCCCCCGCGGCCGTCGCGTGGGACAGTGCCAGCAACATCGTCGCCCTGCCCAGCGTCATCGCGCGCGGCGGCCAGATGACCATCACCGTCGACGGCTGCCCCCAGGGTGGTACCGCGACCTCCGGTGCCTTCCCGTCGACCCGCCTGACGCCCATCAACGGCGCCAACGAGACGTCGAAGGGCACCGCCACCATCAACAGCGACGCGGCCCCCGGGTCGTACAGCATCACCGTCAACTGCACCGGCCGTCAGCCGCTGACGCGCGACGCGGCGTTCACCGTCATCGGCGGTGTCCGCGGCGGTCTCGGCGGCTCCAGCACCAGCGGCGCCACCCCGACCGACATGGCCATCGGCGGCGGTCTGGTGGCGCTGGCCGCCATCGGCGGCGGTGTGTTCTGGATGCGCCGCCGCGCCGAGAAGCGCGCCTGACACCGTCCGCTCCCTGCGGACGTGGCGCACGGCGGCAACGGGTCGGCCCCGGATCCCAGGATCCGGGGCCGACCCGTTGCGGGCGCGGGGGCCGTCAGGCGCCCTCGCCCTCCTCGCCCGTGCGACGGCGGGAGAAGTGGTACGCCGCCCCGATCGAGCCCGCGATCAGCGCGGCGCCGAGCCCGATCTCCTTGAGATCGAACCCGCCGATGGTGCCGCCCTCACCGGCGTGCACACCGTACGGCGGCGTGAGCGGCAGCGCGGTGGGGCCGATCGGGCGGCCGCCGGCGATGGTCAGGTCCGTGGAGCCGCTCACCCCGTCACAGGTGAACGTCACCCGGTACATCACCCCGGGTTTCGCGTCCCAGTCGACCGTCGCCGTGGCCGAGGAATGGTGCGGTGTGATGCTCACGGTGTCGAAGACGCCGGAGGTCACCGTGACCGTGCCCCGGCAGCCGCCGTCGCGGTCCACGCGCAGGGTGACCTGGCCGCCGGCGGCGATGGTCGAGGGCAGGACGCTGAAGCCGAACGGCGTGATGTCGTGGTCGCCCTTCGCGGCGGCGGCCGGCGCGAAGCAGGCGAGAGCGGTTGCGCCCAGCAGTGCGGCCGAGGCGACGCGTATCGCGCGCATGGTCAATCCTCCGGTCCCCGAGGAGCAGCTGCGGACCTTTTCCGCTTGCGCCAGAAATGCACCTCGATGACCGAAACGCTAGGAAGGTGCGCACAGGTGCGCGAACGCAGTCGGGCGAATGGGGCACGTGTGTGCGCCGGGCGGGGGACGGCGACGGCGTGGCGGCCGCCGGCGGGCCCGCGGACGGTGAAGGGGCGTCAGCCCGCCGCCGTGTCCGTGCGCCGACTGTGTACGGGCGGGGCGGGCGGGGCGGGGCGGGCGGCGCCCCGGGAGCCGGGGCGGGCGGGCCGTTCGTGCGCGGGACTTCGCCGGGGCCGGTCGTGTGCGGGTGGCGGGTGGCGGGTGAGGCGGCCTCGGGACCTTCGGGCCGTCCATGCGCGGGCCTCGCCGGGCCCGGCCGTGTGGCGACTGCGGTGAGGCCGCCCCGCATCCTTCGGGCCGTCAGTCCCGTACGGCCGGGAACAGACGCCCCGCATCCTTCGGCCGTCAGTCCCGTACGGCCGGGAACAGATGCCGGAACGGCTCCGCCGAGGCCGTGATGCCCCGGCTGTAGGGCGCGTCGAAGTCCCAGATGAGGAACAGCAGGAAGGCGATGAGCGCGGAGAACAGCCCGGCGAGGACGAGTTCGCGCGGGGTCCGCCGGATCTGCAGGGCCAGCACCATGCCGACGGTGATCACGGCCCCCGCGAGCAGCCCGAACCACACCACCCCCGGCATCGTCGCCCCGATCGAGGTGGCCCGGGAGCTGCGGGCCTGGTCGGCGGCGGCGACCTGGTCCACCAGCGGCTGGTAGGCCTGGGCCTCGAAGTCGTTGCGGGGCTCGTAGTCGGTGACGTCCCTGCGGATGCGCGCCAGCAGTTCCTCGCCCCGCTCGCTCACCTCGCCGTGGTCGGCCATGTGCTTCCACTCGGTGTGCACGACGTGTCCGACATAGGCGTTGACATCCTCCCGGATCCGGTCACGGACGTCGGCCGGATAGACCCGGACCCGCTCCGAGACCTCGTGCAGCGCCTGGGCCTCGGCCCGCACCTGCTCCTGGGCGCCGCTGCGCGCCTCCCAGACGCCCGCGATGGCGAGACCCAGCACGATGGCGTACACCACGCCGATCCACATCGTCATGTACTCGATGACGTCGGGGGTTTCGCTGGGGTCCTCGTCGTCGCGCGCCGCGCGGTTGCGCAGCAGGGTGATCGCGACGACCACCGCGCACGCGGCGAGCATCGCGAGGGTGAGAACAAGCCATTCCGGCAAAAGGAGCCTCCAGGGTCAGCGCGCCCGCAGGGCGGCCACGGCGATCACCGCGGGAACGGTGATGAGCAGGACGAAGGTGAGCGGCGAGGTGCCGTCGTGTGCGACGCGCTGCTGGCGCGGCGCCTTGTACGGCGGGTAGCTCACCGGGGTCGCCGAGGGGCGCGGCGTGGGGCTCGGCTTCGGCTCGGGTGGCGGCGTGGGGGTGGGAGTCGGCTTAGGCGTGGGAGGGGGCGGCGGGGGTGCCGGAGCCGGGGGCGGCAGCGCCGGGGGCGTGGGCCGCGGACGGGGCTTGGGCGGAGGGGGCGGCTCCGGAGCGGGCGTGGGAGGGGGCGTCGGCGTCGGCGTCGGTTCGGGAGGGGTCGGCGTGGGTGTGGGGGTGGGTGTGGGCGTCGGGGTGGGCGTGGGTGTGGGTGTGGGCGTGGGTTCCGGGCACGGCGGGGGAGGCGTCGGCTCGGGGCACGGCGTCGGCCAGGTCCGGCCGCCCGCGACCGCGACCGCCACCGTGCCGCCGGGCCCGGAGGACGCGAAGGCGCACGCGTCGGCGGCCGCGTCGTGGACCGGCAGGCCCGCCAGGGCCCAGGACAGCGCCGCCACGGCCAACACCCGCACGGCGACCGCGCGACGGGTCGGTTCGGCTCGATGCACGACCGAGATCCTGAGCCCTCCCGCGGCCCGCCATGCCCTGACCCGGAGGGGATTGCCCCGAACGGGGGATGTGGTGGGCGGGGAGGTTTGAACGGCGTTGACGGACTTCCGAAAAGAAATCCCCGCCGGACTGAACACCGGCCCGCCCCCCTGCGTACTCCATGCCGTGCGGCGGCGGCAGCAGTCCGTCGCAACAGCCTTGGAATCATGGGGAGTTGACGATGAAGACCTCCTGGCGGAGCGCCTCGATCGTGGCGAGCGCCGTGGCCGTGCTGGCGCTGACGACGGCGTGCGGTCAGGAAAAGGCGGACGGTACGGGCAGCCAGAACGTGGGTGCGACCGTGCCGGCCGGTGGATACGGGGCGGACGCGGGCGGCGGGTACAACACCGGTGCCGGAGGCGCGCAGGACGGACAGGCCGACGGGGCCGATGCCGCCGGACAGTCCGCCGAGGGCGGCGGCAAGCTCGCCGTCTCCGCCAACGCCGAACTGGGCGAGGTGCTCACCGACAGCGCGGGCCGCACCCTGTACCGCTTCGACCAGGACACCGCGGAGCCGCCGAAGACGAACTGCGCGGGCGACTGCGCCACCGCCTGGCCGCCGGTCCTGTCCGACGACGCCGCCGCCGGCGAGGGCGTCGACCCGGCCCTGCTGGGCGAGGTCACCCGCCCCGACGGCACCAAGCAGCTCACCGTCGGCGGCTGGCCCGCCTACCGCTACGCCAAGGACGCCCAGCCCGGCGACACCAACGGCCAGGGCGTCGGCGGCACCTGGTACGCGCTGGCCCCCGACGGCAAGAAGGCCAAGCTGACCGATCTGCCGGGTCTGTCCACCCGCGAGGACCCCAAGCTGGGGGAGATCGTCGTGGACGGCAACGGCATGACCGTCTACCGGTTCATGAAGGACGAGGCCTGGCCGAAGCCGGTCTCCGCCTGTGTCGGCGCCTGCCTGGAGAAGTGGCCGGTCGTCGAGCCCGTCGCCGCCAACGACACCAAGGGCGTGCAGAAGAAGGGCCTGATGAGCTTCACCCGTCCCGACGGGGCCAAGCAGCAGACGGTCAACTGCTGGCCGATCTACACCTTCGCCGGTGACAAGGCGCCCGGCGACACCAACGGTCAGGGCGTGGGCGGCACGTGGTATGCCGTGTCGCCCGAAGGCAAGCCGATCGGCGCTCCCAAGGAGTAGCCAGGCCTGCCCCCAGTGGTCCGTCCCTCCGCCCCCTCGGAGGGGCGGACCGCTTTGGTGTGTTTGCAATGGTTTACCGCACGCGTCAATTCGGCACGTGCCACAGGCAGTGACCGGGAACGGATGGTCAATTTCCGTTTCGGCTCGCTCCTTTGGCGGGCGATCAGTAGCCTCTGCTCGAACACCGGATCGCCAACGCCTTGGAGAGATAGATGGAGCGTCCCGCCTGGGCCCCACGGAGCATCGACATCTCGGTGCCGAGCGTTTCCCGGATCTACGACTATTACCTCGGCGGTTCGCACAACTTCGAGGTCGACCGGGAAGCCGCTCGAAAGGCGATGGAGTTCATGCCGGGCCTGCCCAAGATCATGCAGGCTAACCGGGCTTTCATGCGCCGCGCGGTGCGGCACGCGGCCGGCGAGGGCATCACGCAGTTCCTCGACATCGGTTCGGGCATCCCTACGCACGGGGCCGTCCATGAGGTCGCCCGGACCGTCCGTCCCGACGCGCACGTGGTCTACGTCGACAACGACCCGGTCGCCGTCGCGCACAGCCGGGCGGTGCTCGCGGGCAACGAGCAAACGGACGTCGTCGCCGCCGACCTCAGGAAGCCCCAGGACATCCTCGGAAGTCCCGAAGTGGGGCGACTGATCGACCTGAACCGACCGGTCGCGCTGCTTCTGGTTGCCATACTGCACTTCGTGGAAGACACGGACGACCCGTACGGAGCGGTGGCCGGGCTGCGCGACGCGCTCGCCCCCGGCAGCATGCTGGTGCTCACGCACGCCTCGTACGAGGGAATCCCGGTCCCCGCCGAGCGGGCCGAGGGTGCGGTGGACGTGTACAGGGACATTCGCAACCCGCTGATCATGCGCTCGCGCGACGAGATCGCGCGGTTCTTCGAGGGGTACGACATGGTGGAACCCGGACTGGTGGCGATGCCGCACTGGCGGCCCGACACCGCACCGCAGGACGAGGATCCTTACGCGTTCTCCGGTTTCGCGGGCGTGGGGCGTACGGCGTGACCGCGGAACCGGACGGGCCGGAGGACAGACTGCGCCGGTTCGCGACGATCTGGAGCCGGGCCGTGTTCCCGGTCACCGCGACGTCGTTGACCCGGCCCGAATTCGAGACGCAACTGCGTCCGCTCGCCCGGCGGTTGAGCGAGGCGCTGCGTGCCAGGGCGTTCGACGCGGCCGCGGGCCGGGCGGTCGGCGCCGCCCTCGTCGACGTGCACTGCACCGACCCCGAGGCGCTCAGCCGCACCCTCGACTGCGTCGACGCCTACCTGGTGCTCTACTGCGGCGAGGACGGCGTCCAGGAGGACCTGCGGGCGCGTTCCGCGCGGCTCCAGCACGCCATGGCCGCCGGCTTCGCCCAGGAACTGCGCGAACGCACCCTCGCCGAGCAGGAGTCCATCGCCCAGGCCGCGCTGCGCGCCCAGGGTGTCGTGGCCCAGGCCCTGCACGCCAGCGAGGCCCGCTTCCGCGCGGTGTTCGAGGGCGCGGCCATAGGGATCGGCATCGCCGACCTGGACGGCAACATCCTGGAGGTCAACGACGCGCTGCTGCGCATGTTCGGTGGCTTCGAGCAGAACATCCGCGGCCGCAACGTCCGCGACTGGACGCACGCCGAGGACGCCCCGCAGGTGTGGCCGCTGTACGAGGAACTGGTGCGCGGCGAGCGCGAGCACTACCACGTCGAGAAGGCCTTCTACCGCCCTGACGGCACCGTGCTGTGGACCAACCTCACGGTGTCCCTGCTGCGCGACCCCGAGGGACGCCCGCAGTACCAGCTGGCACTGATGGAGGACACCACCGAGCGCCGGCTGCTCAACCTGCGGCTGCGCTACGAGGCCACCCACGACGCCCTGACCGGCCTGCCCAACCGCACCCTGTTCTTCGAGCGCCTGGAGAAGGCCCTCGCCGCCGCGCCCGGCCAGCGCTTCGGCCTGTGCTACCTCGACCTGGACGGCTTCAAGACCATCAACGACAGCCTCGGCCACGCGGCCGGCGACCGGCTGCTCGTGGAGATCGCCGACCGGCTGCAGTCCTGCGCCACCGCGCCGGGCGAGATGGTCGCCCGTCTGGGCGGTGACGAGTTCGTGGCGCTGACGACCGGCCAGGACACCCGGCACGAGGTCGACGAACTGGCCGCCCGCATCATGAACGCGCTGCTCGCCCCGGTCCGCATCGAGGGCCGCGAGCTCACCGTGCGCGGCAGCATCGGCGTCGTCGAGGGCCCGGCGGGCGGCGAGCGCAGCGCGGCGGAGGTGCTGCGCAGCGCCGACATCACCATGTACCGGGCCAAGTCGGCGGGCGGCAACCGCTTCGAGCTGGCCGACCCCGAGGCCGACGCCCGCGCGATCACCCGGCACGGCCTGACCACGGCGCTGCCCACCGCCCTGGAACACGGCGAGTTCTTCATCGAGTACCAGCCCATCGTCCACCTCGGGGACGGCAGTGTCCGGGGTGCCGAGGCCCTGGTGCGCTGGCTGCACCCGCAGCACGGCGTCCTCGGCCCGGACCGCTTCATCCCGCTCGCCGAACACACCGGCCTCATCGTGCCGTTGGGCCGCTGGGTGCTGGAGCAGTCGGTCCGCCAGGCCCGCGAGTGGCGCGAACGGCATGCCGGGGGCGGCCCGTTGCGCATCAACGTCAACCTCTCGCCCTGCCAGCTCAGTCACCCGCGCCTGGTCCAGGACACCGTGGACATCCTGGAGGCCGCCGGCGTCACTCCCGATGCCCTCTGCCTGGAGGTCACCGAGTCGGCCCTGATCGGCGCCGACGACGACCTGCTCAAGCCGCTGCGCCGGCTGGCGGAGATGGGCGTGGACATCGCCCTGGACGACTTCGGCACCGGCTACTCGAACCTGGCCAACCTGCGCCGCCTTCCGGTGAGCGTCCTCAAACTGGACCGCTCCTTCACCCAGAGCATGCAGCGGTTCCCGGCCGACCCGGTCGACCTCAAGATCGTGGAGGGCATCGTCTCCCTCGCCCACAGCCTCGACCTCGCGGTCACGGTCGAGGGCGTCGAGACGGGAGCCCAGGCGGAACAGCTCCGCATACTCGGCTGCGACACGGCCCAGGGCTGGTACTACGCCCGCCCGGGCCCACCGGAACGCCTGCACGAACTGGCCCTGGCAGACGCGACGGGGTGAGGCGGGCCACCCTGGAGGGGGCCCTGAAGGGGCGCGGGGCCGTACCGACATCGCGGCCCCGCCGCAAAACCCCGATGCGGCCGGCGGGCGAGCGCGTCGCTGTATCGGTCTGCGCCCCGCCGCAACGCCCTGAAGGGACGCGTGGCTCTACCGGCATGCGGCTCCGCCACAACGCCCTGAGGGGGCGGAGCTGTACCGATGTACGGCCCCCGCCACAACGCCCTGAAGGGGCGCGGGGAACTGCGCGAACACCACAGCGAACGGAAAGCCCGAAACCAAGCGCACCCCCCCGGCGAAACCGTCACCGTTCCAACAGCATCCGCTGCAACTCCCGCGCCGCCCGCGGCGGAGCCACGTCACTGCGATGCGCGAGCGCGATCGTGCGATGAAGTCCGGGCCGGGCCAGCGGAGTCACCCGCAGCCCGAGCCCGGACCGCGCGGCGACCATCCGCGGAACGACCGCCACCCCCAGCCCGGCCCGCACGAACCCCAGCACCGCGTCCATCTCCCCGCCCTCGACCGCGAAATCCGGCTCGAACCCCGCGGAGCGGCACGCGGCGACGGTCAGTTCCCGCAGGTCGTACCCGTGCCGGAACATCACCAGCCGCTGCCCCTCCAGATCGGCGACGGCCACCGTCCGCCGCGCGCCGGGCCACGGCGAGTCCGGCGAGGAGATGACCACGAGGTCCTCCCGGAGCAGCCCGACCGTCGTCAGCGCGGGAGACGGCGTGGGCAGCGGCTGCACCACCAGTGCGAGATCGAGCGCGCCGCGCGCCAGCTGACGTACGAGATCGAGCGAGCCGCCCTCCTCGATCAGCAGCCGGATGCCCGGATACCGGTCGTGGAAGGCCCGCAGCACATCCGGCAGCAGCCCCGTGCACAGGCTCGGCGTCGCGCCCAGCCGCACCCGCCCCCGCCGCAGCTGCACCAGCTCCTGCACCTCGTGCCGGGCGGTGTCGGCGTCCGCGAGGATGCGCCGGGCCAGCGGCAGCAGCGCCTCACCCGCGTCGGTCAGCGTGATGTTGCCGCGCGCCCGCAGGAACAGATCGGCGCCCAGCTCCCGCTCCAGCGCCTTGATCTGCTGGGACAGGGACGGCTGGGCGACATGGACCGCCTCGGCGGCCCGGGTGAAGTGCCGGGTCTCGGCGACCGCCACGAAGTACTGGAGTTGCTGGAACTGCACCCAGCCAGCATAGCCAATGTCTATGGAAACGAGCTGGACCATGTCTTGGACCGATGAGGGCCGGCGGCCCTAACGTCGTGACCCATGGCTCTGGCAACGCGGACGGACCGACGGCCGTCGATGGCGCGCACCATCTGGGACAGCTCCGTCGGCAAGAAGACCGTGATGGCCGTCAGCGGCGTGATCATGCTGCTCTACCTGGTCGTCCACGCCTTCGGCAACCTCAAGATCTTCTTCGGTCCCGGGGACTTCAACCACTACGCCCACTGGCTGCGCACGCTCGGTGAACCGTTCGTGCACTACGGATGGACGCTGTGGCTGATCCGCGTCGTGCTGATCGTCGCCGTGGTCGCGCACGCCGTCTCCGCCTACCAGCTCAGCCGGCGCGACATCAGGGCACGGCCGAGCAGGTACGCGCACAGCAGGCGCCGGGCGAGCTACGCCACCCGGACCATGCGCTGGGGCGGGATCATCCTCGCCCTGTTCATCGTCTGGCACATCCTGGACCTGACCACCGGCCACGTGCACACCGGCGGCTTCCAGGAGGGCCACCCCTACGAGAACGTGGTGGACACCTTCTCCACCTGGTACGGCAACGTGATCTACATCGTGGCGATGCTCGCCGTCGGCCTCCATGTGCGGCACGGCTTCTGGAGCGCCGCCCAGACCCTCGGCGTCGGCAGCCGCACCCGTGACCGCGCCCTGAAGGCGAGCGCCGACGTCCTCGCCCTGCTGCTCACGGCCGGCTTCATCGCCGTGCCCGTGGGCGTGATGACCGGAGTGGTGAGCTGAAGATGAACCCCTACACGCACTACCGGACCGGCGACCCGGTCGTCGACGGCAAGGCGCCCGCCGGGCCCGTCGACGAGCGCTGGGACAAGCGCCGCTTCGAGGCCAAGCTGGTCAACCCGGCCAACCGGCGCAAGCACACGGTGATCGTCGTCGGTACCGGCCTCGCGGGCGGCTCGGCCGGGGCCACCCTCGCCGAACAGGGCTACCACGTCGTCCAGTTCTGCTACCAGGACTCCCCGCGCCGCGCGCACTCGATCGCGGCCCAGGGCGGCATCAACGCGGCGAAGAACTACCGCAACGACGGCGACTCGGTGCACCGGCTCTTCTACGACACCGTCAAGGGCGGCGACTTCCGCGCCCGCGAGTCCAATGTGCACCGCCTCGCCCAGATCTCCGTCGAGATCATCGACCAGTGCGTGGCGCAGGGCGTGCCCTTCGCCCGCGAGTACGGCGGCCTGCTCGACACCCGCTCCTTCGGCGGCGTCCAGGTCTCGCGCACCTTCTACGCCCGCGGTCAGACGGGGCAGCAGTTGCTGCTCGGCGCCTACCAGGCGCTGTCCCGGCAGATCGCCGCGGGCAACGTCGAGCTGCATCCGCGCACCGAGATGCTCGACCTGATCGTCGTGGACGGCCGGGCACGCGGGATCGTGGCGCGGGACCTGATCACGGGCCGCGTCGACACCTACTTCGCGGACGCCGTCGTCCTCGCCAGCGGCGGCTACGGCAACGTCTTCTATCTGTCGACGAACGCCATGAACTCCAACGCCACCGCGATCTGGCGGGCCCACCGGCGCGGCGCCTACTTCGCCAACCCCTGCTTCACACAGATCCACCCGACCTGCATCCCGCGCACCGGCGACCACCAGTCCAAGCTGACGCTGATGAGCGAGTCGCTGCGCAACGACGGCCGGATCTGGGTGCCGAAGGCCAAGGGCGACACGCGTCCCGCGCACCGGATCCCCGAGGACGAGCGCGACTACTACCTGGAGCGCGTCTACCCGTCCTTCGGCAACCTGGTGCCGCGAGACATCGCCTCCCGCGCCGCGAAGAACGCCTGCGACGAGGGCCGGGGCGTCGGTCCCGGTGGGCAGGGCGTCTACCTGGACTTCGCCGACGCCATCCAGCGGATGGGCCGGGCGGCCGTCGAGGCGAAGTACGGCAACCTCTTCGACATGTACCAGCGGATCACCGACGAGGATCCGTACGAGGTGCCGATGCGGATCTACCCGGCCGTGCACTACACGATGGGCGGCCTGTGGGTCGACTACGACCTCCAGACCACCGTCCCCGGCCTGTTCGCGATCGGCGAGGCCAACTTCTCCGACCACGGCGCGAACCGGCTGGGCGCGTCCGCGCTGATGCAGGGACTCGCCGACGGCTACTTCGTGCTGCCGTCCACCATCAACGACTACCTCGCCCGCAACCCCCGCCAGGAGCCGGTCACCGCCGGACACCCCGCCGTTCAGGAGGCGTTGGCCGAGACGGAGGACCGGCTCAACCTGCTCCTGGCGGTCGACGGAGACCGCACCCCCGACTCCTTCCACCGTGAACTCGGCGAGCTGATGTGGGAGTTCTGCGGCATGGCCCGCAATGGCGCCGGACTGCGCAAGGCATTGGAGCGCATCCCGCAGATCCGCGAGGAGTTCTGGCGGCGCATCAAGGTGCCCGGAACCGGCGAGGAGTTCAACCAGTCGCTGGAGAAGGCCAACCGCGTCGTCGACTACCTGGAACTCGCCGAGCTGATGTGCCTCGACGCGCTGCACCGCTCCGAGTCCTGCGGCGGGCACTTCCGCGAGGAGTCCCAGACACCGGACGGCGAGGCGGCCCGCAGGGACGAGGAGTTCTCCTACGCGGCCGCCTGGGAGTTCACCGCCACCGGGACCGCGCCGGTCCTGCACCAGGAAGACCTCGTCTTCGAGTACGTCCACCCCACCCAGCGGAGCTACGCATGAGGCTCAACCTGCGCGTATGGCGGCAGCGGAACGCCGACGCCGACGGCGCCATGTCCACGTACGAGGTGGACGGCATCTCGCCCGACATGTCCTTCCTGGAGATGCTGGACACCCTCAACGAGGAACTCATCCTGCGCGGTGAGGATCCCGTGGCCTTCGACCACGACTGCCGCGAGGGCATCTGCGGCGCGTGCTCGCTCGTGATCAACGGCGACGCGCACGGACCGGAGCGCACCACGACCTGCCAGCTGCACATGCGGTCCTTCGAGGACGGCGACACGATCGACGTCGAGCCGTGGCGGGCGTCGGCGTTCCCGGTGATCAAGGACCTCGTCGTCGACCGGTCGGCGTTCGACCGGATCATCCAGGCCGGCGGGTACATCACCGCGCCCACCGGCTCCGCCCCGGAGGCGCACGCCACCGCGGTGCCCAAGCCCGACGCCGACCTCGCCTTCGAGCACGCGGAGTGCATCGGATGCGGGGCGTGCGTGGCGGCCTGTCCGAACGGCGCCGCGATGCTGTTCACCTCTGCCAAGATCAACCATCTGAACGTGCTGCCGCAGGGGGCGCCCGAGCGGGAGACGCGGGTGCTGGACATGGTGGCGCAGATGGACGAGGAGGGCTTCGGGGGGTGCACGCTGGCCGGTGAGTGCGCGACGGCATGCCCCAAGGGGATTCCGCTGGTGTCCATCACGGGCATGAACAAGGAGTGGCTGCGAGCCGTGCGCAAGGCCAAGCGGTAGCACCCCGCGGGTTCTGCCCGCCGGCGCCGTAGGGGTTCCGCCGTCGTTCGGCCGCGGAAGCGCCGTGGCCGGCCGCGCCCCGCGGCGCAGCCGCACATCGGCACAGCCCCGCGCCCCTGAGGGCTTGATGTGAACGTTCGCCAGGACGTGCGGACGGGCGGGGCCGGGGACGGTGCTCATCCCCGGCCCCGTCTCGCGTCACGCCGCCCCGCCCCTGGCATTCAACATCCTCACATCCGCTCTCCCGGCACAGGTCACGTACACGACAACCGGTATCGGAAGAACAGGGGTGTCCCCAGCCCCGCTCCACCGGCCCGTGCCCAGGAGAGAGCCATGTCCGGCGTCACCACCCTCGACCGCCCCCCGCAGCAGGCGGCACCCACCCGCTACACCGTCACCCTGGCCCGCACCGAGGACGACGTGCGTGCCGCGCAGCGACTGCGTCACGAGGTCTTCGCGGGAGAGATGGGAGCCCACCTGACCACCGCGCAGCCCGGGCTCGACATCGACGAGTTCGACGCCTACTGCGATCACCTGCTGGTCCGGGACACCCTGACCGGCCAGGTCGTCGGCACCTACCGGCTGCTCCCGCCGGAGCGCGCCGCGGTCGCCGGGCGGCTGTACTCGCAGGGCGAGTTCGAGCTGTCGCGGCTGGACGGCATCCGCCCCGGCCTGGTCGAGGTCGGCCGCTCCTGTGTGCACCCCGACCACCGCGACGGCGCGGTCATCGGCCTGATCTGGGCCGGGATCGCCCGCTACATGGTCGACGGCGGCCACGAGTGGCTCGCGGGCTGCTGCTCGCTGCCCCTCGCCGACGGCGGCGCTCTCGCGGCCGGCACCTGGGACCGGGTGAAGGCCAAGCACCTCGCCCCGGAGGAGTTCCAGGTACGGCCGCTGGTGCCCTGGAGCGCCGAGGGCGTCACCCGGCCCGTGGGCCGCACCGAGCTGCCGCCCCTGCTGCGCGGCTATCTGCGCCTGGGCGCCTGGGTGTGCGGCGAGCCCGCGTACGACGCGGACTTCAAGGTCGCCGACCTGTATGTGCTGCTGTCGATGCGCCGGGTCGACGCGCGCTACCTCAAGCACTTCCTCTCGCTCGTCCCGGCCTGATGAGCGTCTGGCTGCCCAGCGCGCCCTGCACCTCGCGCGCGTGCGTGGCGGCGTCCGGGCCGTCCGCCGTGGCCGTGGCACGTGGTGTGCTGCGGCTCACGGCGGTGGTGGGGCTGATCCTCGCCGGGATCGTCGTGTCCCCGCTGGGCGGGCGGATCCCCGCCGCTCTGGTGCGGCGCTGGTGCCGGTGGATCGTGCGCTCGGCCGGGGTGCGGCTGCGCATCACCGGCGACGCCGCGTCCACCGGCGGGCTGCTGCTGGTCGCCAACCACATCTCCTGGCTCGACATCCCGCTGCTGGCCGCCGTACGCCCGGCCCGCATGCTGGCCAAGAAGGAGATACGCGACTGGCCCGTGGCGGGGCCGCTCGCCGCGCGCGGCGCCGTCTTCATCGACCGGGACCGGCTGCGGGCGCTGCCCGACACGGTCGCCCTGCTCGCCGACGCCCTGCGCTCCGGCGCGGCCGTCGGCGTCTTCCCCGAGGGCAGCACATGGTGCGGCCGCGCCCAGGGCCGCTTCCGGCGGGCGGTGTTCCAGGCGGCCCTCGACGCGGGCGTCCCCGTCCAGCCGGTCCGTATCCGCTACCGGCTCACCGACGGTTCGGCCACCACGCTGCCCGCCTTCATCGGCGACGACTCCCTGCTCACCTCGGTGTGGCGGGTGGTCACCACCCGCCATGTGACCGCCGAGGTCGACGTCCACCCGCCCATCGCCCCCCTGTCCCACCCCGACCGCCGCACCCTGGCCCGCGCGGCGGAACACGGCACGGTGGGCGGCGGCCCGGACTGGACCCACGCGACACTCGTGGCCTAGCCGCGCCCCCGGGGCCGGTGCCGGTTCCGGCCGGGCCCCCCGGGCGCCACGCCCGCGCCAGCGCGGCCGGCTCGGCGATCGTCCGGCCCGCGAAGGTCACCGCGAGCGCGTCGGGCCGCAGCCTGCTGCCATCGCAGAGCGCGCAGGGCGCCGCCGGGAAGCGCTCCGCCCTGGCCCGCGGTGTGGGGCTCCTGGAGTCGGAGAACGCCTTCATCACATAGCGCCGCGCGCTCATGTACGCGCCCTGGTAAGGGCGTTGGATGCGGTCCGCCTCCCTGACCGGGTGCACGGTGACGACCGGCTGCTCGTCCGTGAACAGGATCCACTCCCGCTGCCCGGCGGGCAGCAGGGCGAGCTGTTCCGCTACGCGCTGGACCGGCGGCACCATCTGGAGAGCGCCGAAGTGCCCGCCTCCGACGCCACCCTCACCGCGCACCGCGCGCTGATGGCGGTGCCGGCCGAGAAGCGCCGCGCGGTGCTCGCCTCGCCGCAGGGCCGTCGGCAGCTCGCGCGGGCGGGGATGACCTGGGAGTCGCTCGCGGGCTGGCTCCTGGGGCCGATGGACGCCGCCGCGTGGGAGGCCATCATCCGCTCCATGGGCCTGATGGCGCTCACCCGCAATCTGCGCAACTTCGACGAGGCCGGGGTGAGCGACGAGGCCGCCGAGCAGGTCGCCGCCCGGCTCGCGGACCCGGAGGAGGTGCGCCGCTCGCGGCAGTTCCCCTACCGGTTCCTGTCGGCGTACGGGCGTCAACCGCCAACGTGCCCGCGCTGCCGGGCCGCACGCTGGTGCTGGTGGACACCTCCGGCTCGATGCAGGGCGCGGTCTCGGCCAAGTCGATGATCCGGCACATCGACGTCGGCGCCCTGTTCGGCGTCGCCCTCGCGGCCCGTGGCTGTGAGGTCGACCTGTGGGGCTTCGCGGACCATGCCTTCCGGCACGAACTGGCGCCGGGCCGTGGGGTGCTGGGCCAGACCGAGGAGTTCTGCGGCCGCGTCGGCGAGGTCGGCTGGGGCACTCGGACCGTGGCCTCGCTGAGGCAGGCGTACCGCGGCCACGACCGGGTGGTGATCATCTCCGACATGCAGGCCTTCGCGTACCCGGGCGACGGCGGCCCGGGCACACGCGAGTGGGGTCCGCGCGGCTGGCAGAAGAAGCGGCTGTCCGTGTCCGAGGCCGTCCCGGCCGACGTGCCGATGTTCGGCGTCGACACCACCGGCTACGCCAAGGCGTCCATCGACAGCGGCGCACCGCACCGCTACGAGGTCGGCGGCTTCTCCGACCAGCTGTTCACCATGGTGGACCTGCTGTCCCGGGGCGTGGACGCCGGCCGGCCCCGGGAACAGTGAGTCCGGGCTCCGGAAGCCCTTGTTCCCCGCCTAGGGTGAGGGCGTGACCACCGACAGCCGACGGCCGCTCGCCGTGTTCGACCTGGACAACACCCTCGCCGACACCGCCCACCGCCAGCGCTTCCTGCAGGCCAGGCCGCGCGACTGGGACGCGTTCTTCGCGGCCGCGCCCCAGGACCCGCCGATCCCGCGGGGCGTGGCGCTGGCGGTGGAGAGCGCCGAGGAATGCGAGGTCGTGTACCTCACCGGGCGGCCCGAGCGCTGCCGCCGGGACACGCTGGAGTGGCTCGCGGCGCACGGACTGCCCGAGGGGCGGCTCCACATGCGGCGCAACGCCGACCGCAGGCCCGCCCGGCACACCAAGCTGGAGGTCCTGCGCCGCCTCGCCCGGACCCGCGAGGTGCGGATGCTGGTGGACGACGACGAGCTGGTGTGCGAGGACGCCCAACGGGCGGGCTTCCGGGTGGTACGGGCCCGCTGGACCGCCCCGTCGACCGAGCTCAGGGCGGCCCAGGAGGGCGAGGGGCGGACCTGAGCGGCCTCAGTCCGACTCCTCCAGGCGGAAGCCGACCTTGAGACCGACCTGCCAGTGCGCGATGTCGCCGTTCTCGATCTGGCCCCTGACCTGGGTGACCTCGAACCAGTCCAGATTGCGGAGGGTCTGCGAGGCGCGGGTGATGCCGTTGCGGACGGCCTGGTCGACGCCGTCGGGCGAGGTTCCGACGATCTCGGTGACCCGGTAGGTGTGGTTCGACATGCGGGTGCTCCTCCTGCGATGACGGCAGCGCCGCGTGTGGCGCGCGTCACTCCACCGTGCCCCAGGCGGCGGCGGAGCGCGAGGCGTCGACCTGTCGCCCCTTGACCTCCGCATTGGTACATACCAAAATCCTGCTTCACCCGTACGGGCTTCCTCGGCCCGTCCCCCCACGTCGGGTTCCTTTGCCCTGTCCGTCAGGCAGAACAGGACCGACCCCGTGAAACGCCGCCTCCTCGCCCTCGTCTGCGTGTCCGCCTCCCTCGTCGGGGGATGCGGTCTGCTGCCGGGCAGCACCGAACGGCAGACCGTCACCGTGTGGCTGATGAAGGACAGTGCCTCCGCCGAATACCTCAAACGCTTCACGGAGGACTTCGAACGCGCCCACGCCGACATCGACCTCGACATCCGCATCCAGGAGTGGACCGGCATCGGCGCCAAGGTCCAGACCGCGCTGGAGGCGAAGGGCGAGGACGCCGAGCCCGGACCCGATGTCATCGAGGTCGGCAACACGCAGGTGCCGCAGTACGTCGACGGCGGCGAACTCGTCGACCTCACCCTGGAGTCCGTGCGCGACTGGGGGAGCGCGCAGTGGCTGCCCGGCCTCGCCGAACCGGGCAAGCTGCGCGGCCACCAGTACGGCATCCCCTGGTACGCCGCCAACCGCGTGGTGATCTACCGCAAGGACCTCTTCGCCGAGGCCGGTGTCACCGCGCCGCCCAAGACCCGCGAACAGTGGCTCGACGTCACCGAGAAGCTGGACTCCGACGGCAACCAGGGCATCTACCTGGCCGGACAGGACTGGTACACCCTCGCCGGATTCATCTGGGACGAGGGCGGCGAGCTGGCCGAGGACACCGGGGGCACCTGGCAGGGCGCACTGGACAGCCCGGAGGCTCTGCGGGGCATCGAGTACTACCGCAGCCTCCAGGCCCTCGGCGACGGACCGATCGACGCGGACGAGGAACACCCGCCCCAGGCGGGCGAGTTCGCGAAGGGCGAGATAGCCCAGATCGTGGCCGTCCCCGGCCTCGCCCGGGTGATCCTGCAGCAGAACCCCGAACTGGAGGGCAAGCTGGGCTACTTCCCCGTGCCCGGCCGCACCGCCGCACAGCCCGGGGCCGTGTTCACCGGCGGCTCCGACCTCGTCGTACCCGAGAACACCGATGTGCGCGACCGCGCGATCGAGGTGGTCGAGGCGCTCACCGGGGCCAAGTGGAACACCGACCTGGCCCGCACCATGAACTACGTGCCCAACAAGACCACGCTCGCCGACGCCGTCGCGGGAGAGGAGGGCGTCGCCGCCATGGCGGCCGGGGCCGCACAGGGCCGGGCCACCCCCACCACGCCCGAGTGGGCCGAGGTGGAGGCGGACAACCCCATCAAGCCGTACATGACCCGGGTGCTCGGCGGCGCCGACCCCGCGACGGAGGCCCGCCGCGCCTCCGAGCAGATCACCGACCGGCTGTCGCTGTCCTGAGCGGGCGCCGCACCGGGCGGCCCCGCGGACTTCCGTCGGCCGCCCCGGCGCCGCACCGGGCGGCCCAAGGACCGGACCGCCCGGTGCGCGCTCTCACCGTGCCGTGCTCAGGGAGAGCGCGAACCGCCCCTCGGAGTCCGTCCACCAGTGGCTCAGGTCGAGTCCGGCGGCCGCGAGTTCGGTCCGCACGCCCTCCTTGCGGAACTTCGCCGACACCTCCGTGCGCAGCTCCTCGCCCGCCGCGAAGTGGACCACGAGGTCGAGCGCCGGGATCTTCACGGTCTGGTCGGCCCGCGAGCGCAGCCGCATCTCGATCCACTCCCGCTCGGCGTCCCACAGCGCCACGTGGTCGAACGCCGCCGGGTCGAAGTCGGCGCCCAGCTCCCGGTCGACGACGGTCAGCACGTTCTTGTTGAACGCCGCCGTCACCCCGGCCGCGTCGTCGTACGCCCGGACCAGCACCCCCTCGTCCTTGACCAGGTCCGTGCCGAGCAGCAGCGCGTCCCCGGGGGACAGCAACGCCCGTACGGAGGCCAGGAACGCGGCCCGCTCGGCGGGCAGCAGATTGCCGATGGTGCCGCCGAGGAAGGCCAGCAGCCGCGGCCCCGGCGTGTCCGGCAGGCTCATCCCCGCCGTGAAGTCGGCGATGAGCCCGTGCACGGCAAGCCCCGGGAACTCCTTAACGAGCCCCTCCCCGGCCTGCGCGAGGGCGCTCTCGCTGACGTCGACGGGGACGTAACTCTCCAGCGAGGTCAGCGCGGCCAGCAGATGCCGGGTCTTGTCGGACGACCCCGAGCCGAGCTCGATCAGCGTCCGGGCGGGCAGCGCGGCGGCGATCTCGCCGGACCGGCCGAGCAGGATCTCCCGCTCGGCGCGCGTCGGGTAGTACTCGGGCAGCTCGGTGATCTGCTCGAACAGGTCACTGCCGTGGGCGTCGTAGAACCACTTGGGCGGCAGCGTCTTGGGCTGCGCGGTCAGACCGTGCAGGACGTCGGCGCGCAGCGCGGCGTCCATGGCGTCCTCGGCCAGCAGGCGGGTGAGAAGGAACGGGCTCACGTACGGGGCTCCTTCGGAGTCGCGGGGGCCGAGGCGTCGCTCGGTTCCTTGAGCGCGGAGAGCTGCACGTCCGTGGCGGTCGCCACGAGCAGCGTGCGGTCGGGTACCTCCTGCCAGAGCGGATCGTCGTCGTACGGCTCGGAGGCCACGGCCGTGCCCCGGCCGGGCTCCGCGCGGTACCACAGGCTGTCGCCCCAGGCCGTCGCGGCGATCGCGGTGCCGTCGGTCAGGAGCAGGTTCAGCCGTGAGTCCGGGGCGGCCGCGGCCACCTCGGGCACGGTGTCGCCCAGCGCCCGGCCGAGGTCGTCGCCGGCCCGGAGCCGGGCCAGGACGAGCGCCCAGACGACCGCGGAGTCGCTGCGCGCCGCGAGCCGCAGCAGATCGACCGGGGGCAGGCCCGTGGCGAGCCGGGCCAGCGAGTCCGGCCAGCCCGCGACCGCGCCGTTGTGGCTGAACAGCCAGCGGTCTTCGGCGAACGGCGCCGCCGCCGCCTCCCCGTCCGCGCTCGGCACGGTCGCGTCCCGGACCGCGGCCATCAGCGCGGTCGTCCGCACCACCCGGGCGAGGTCGGTGATGCCGGTGTCGGCCCAGATCGGCCCGAAGCGCCGGTAGCGGGCCGGCACCGGATCGCCCTCGGCGTACCAGCCGACCCCGAAGCCGTCGGCGTTCACGGTGCCGTGCCGCTGCCGTCCGGGCGCCCAGGACTGCCGGTACAGCGAGTGCGGTGGCTCGAACAGCAGTCGGCCGATCGGCAACTCGGCGCCCAGATAGGCCAGATGACGGCACATCAGATGTCCTCCGAGCGGGCCGTGCGGAACCCGGAGAAGATCTGGCGCCGGATCGGATGGTCCCAGTTGCGGAAGGTGCCCCGGCAGGCGACCGGGTCCACGGCGAACGAACCGCCGCGCAGCACCTTGTACTCGGGGCCGAAGAACACCTCGGAGTACTCCTTGTACGGGAACGCGGCGAACCCCGGGTACGGCAGGAAGTCGCTCGCCGTCCACTCCCACACGTCGCCGATCAACTGCCGTACGCCGAGCGGCGACTCACCCGCCGGATAGCTGCCGGCCGGGGCCGGGCGCAGATGGCGCTGGCCGAGGTTGGCGTGCTCGGGCCCCGGGTCGGCGTCGCCCCACGGGTAGCGCCGGGAGCGCCCGGTGGCCGGGTCGAGGCGGGCGGCCTTCTCCCACTCGGTCTCGGTGGGCAGCCGCCGACCGGCCCAGCGGGCGTAGGCGTCGGCCTCGTACCAGCACACGTGCACCACCGGCTCCTCGGGCGGCACCACCTCGGTGACCCCGAACCGGCGGCGCAGCCACTGCCCGCCCTCGCGGCGCCAGAACAGCGGCGCGTGCAGGGAGCCTCGGCGCACATGCGCCCAGCCCTCCGCCGTCCACCAGCGCTCGGAGTCGTAGCCGCCGTCCTCGATGAACTGGAGATAGGCGCCGTTGGTGACCGGCGTGGTGTCGATCCAGAAGGGTGCCGTCTCGCGCCGGTGCGCGGGGCGTTCGTTGTCCAGCGACCACGGCTCGGTCGAGGTGCCCATGGTGAACGGGCCGCCGGGCACGAGGACTTCGGCCGGTCCGGTGAACAGCGGCACCGGCTCCGGGTCCGGGGCGGTCAGGGCCTGCGGTCCCGTGCGGAGCTGATGGGTGATCAACATCGTCTCGTCGTGCTGCTGTTCGTGCTGCGCGATCATCCCGAAGACGAACCCCGCCTCGGTCAGCCGGGTGCCGTGCAGCGCGGCGCCCTCCAGCACGTCCAGGACCCGGCCGCGCACCTCGGCGGCGTACTTGCGGGCCTCGGCGGGCGGCAGCAGCGGCAGTCTGGGCCGTTCGGCCCGGGGATGCTCGAAGGCGTCGTACAGGCCGTCGATCTCGGGCCGCATCGCCTCCTGCCCGGCGACGGCCCGCAGCAGCCACTGCTCCTCCTGGTTGCCGATGTGCGCCAGGTCCCACACCAGCGGCGACATCAGCGGCGAGTGCTGGGCGGTCAGGTCGGGGTCCTCCACACAGCTGGTCAGCAGCGTGGTGCGGGCGCGGGCCGTGGTGAGCGAGACCAGCGCCCGATCGCGCAGGGCATCGGCGTCGTGGGCGGGCTCGGTGGTCATGCGGAGATGTCCTTCCCGTGCGGCACGGACCTGCCCCCGGCGACCGGGGGGAAGTCCGTGTCATGGACGCGGTCGAGCAGATCGTCGGCGGGGCAGCGCCCCCTGGCCACATAGCGGTCGGTGTACGCCGCGACGGCGTCGGTGATCTCCCGTCCCGCCCCGAGCCGGGGCAGCGCGTCGAGCGCGGCGGCGAAGCAGACCTCGGCCACCTCGCGCAGCTCCGGGTCGGCGAGCCCGTCGCGGGCCGCGTCGCGCCAGAGCGGATTGTGCGGGGCGGGCTGCGACCGCGACCGCTCGGCCAGCGGCTTCACCGCCCGGTAGGCGGTCTCCGCGGCCTCCGGATCGTCGAACAGGGCCGTCGTCACCGCGAGCGGCACGATCCAGCCGTCCTCGCCCGGCTGGGCGTCGATCATGCGCAGTTCCAGATGCCCCCGCGGCCGGACCGGCGGGAACAGCGTCGTGATGTGGTAGTCGAGATCCTCGCGGGTGGGCGGCCGCGGCACGCCCGAGCGAGTCCACTCCCGGAAGCTGAGGCCCTCGGGCACCTGCCAGGCCCCGTCGTCCCCGCGGACGCACATCACCGGCGCGTCGAGCACATGGCGGGCCCATGCCGCGCGCGGATCGCCGTCGAGCACGGGCGCGCCCGCCCGGCCGGGGCCGATCCGGGTCCAGGTCAGCTGCCGGGTGGAGCGCCAGCCGGTGACCTTCCGGCCGGCCAGCGGCGAGTGGGCGAACGCGGCCACCAGCACCGCGCCCAACTGGTGCGCGAGCCACCAGCGCCGCCCGAGCCCTAGCGGACCGGGCTCCTCGTAACCGGCGTCGAGGCACACCTGGACGGACGCCGAGGTGCACATCATGGCCCGGCCCGCGGGGCCGGTGCGGTCCAGGCAGGTCTCCATCGCGTCGTAGCGCGGGGAGTGCAGATAGCGGCGCGGCGGACGCCAGGGGTCCTGGCCGACACCGAGGAGCGCGAGTCCGTCCTCACGCAGAGTCGCCCGTACGGCGGCGAGGTCCGCGGAGACGAGGGCCACCGCGTCCGTCAGGGACGGGGCGGGCGGCGAGCTCAGCTCCAGCTGGCCGCCGGGTTCGACGGTGAGCGCCGAGTTCAGCGGGACGGCGCGCAGTGCGGCGTACGCCGCGGAGAGTCGTTCTGATGCCACCGGGTGCTGCGGCCGGAGCGGCTCGTGGACCAGCCACTCGACCTCCACGCCGACCGTGCGGGGTGGACCGGTCTTGAAGCAGATGCCGCGGACGAGCGCCTCGACCTCTGCCTCCGTGATCGCCGTACGGTCCCCCGTACAGTCGCCTACCGAATCGGACACGCCAGAATCCTCCTGAGATTCCCGTATGCCGCCGACCCGGTTCCCTGAGGCTCCCGGCCGGCATCACCCGTCCCACCCAAGACCCCCATGACGATTTGCACAAGGGCGCCCATCGCGACTTACAGGACGCTGAACCTCCGATTCCGGGGTCTCGCGGTGATCCTTCCGAGGTGATTCGGGGGTCGGGGCCCGAGGTGCCTCCGTCCGTTTCCGGTCCGTTCTCCCCGCGCTCGCGCAATGTTGCCCGGGGCGAGCGGGCGCGGCACGGAAAATCCTTTGCCCGCCCTGTCCAGCATCGCGCAGGATCTCTCCATGAGCACGACGGGGGAGGGCGCGCGACGCGCGTCCACGGCGGTCACGGGGGTGGCGCCGTGAGCGCGCGCCTGCGTGGAATCGCCCGGCAGACCGAGGACATCGTCGCGGCCGGGGCCTACCGCTCCCGCACCGGACAGCAGGTCGAGCTGGCCGCGGCGATCGCCGCAGCCAGGGCGGGCACCCGGATGCGCGGACCCGCTCCGGTGCCCGTGCCGCCGGCCGACCCGGTACCCACGAAGACCGAGGTCACCGGCGAAAGCAGCCTTGAGGCGGCCCGCCGCGTCGGCGGCCGCGTGGCCGTGCTGAACTTCGCCTCCGCCCGCAACCCGGGAGGCGGCTTCCTCAACGGTGCCCAGGCCCAGGAGGAGGCCCTGTGCCGCGCCTCGGCGCTGTACACCTGTCTGCGCGAGGCCCCGGAGTTCTACGACCACCACCGCGCCCACCGCGACGTGTTCTACACGGACCGTGTCATCCACTCACCCGCCGTGCCCGTCTTCCGCGACGACAGCGGGGACCTGCTGGACGAGCCCTTCCTCGCGGGCTTCCTCACGGCCGCCGCGCCGAACGCGGGCGTGGTCCTGCGGACGTCCCCGGAGCGTGCCGCCGAGCTCCCGCGCGCCCTGCGCACCCGGGCCGAACGCGTCCTGGAGGTGGCCGCCGCGCAGGGATACCGCCGCCTGGTGCTCGGCGCCTGGGGCTGCGGGGTCTTCCAGAACGATCCCGCGCAGGTGGCGGGCGCGTTCCACACGCTGCTGCGGGCCGGTGGCCGGTTCGAGGGGCGTTTCGAGCACGTGGTGTTCGGGGTGCTGGACCGTACGCGCGGAGCGCTGGTCAGGAGCGCTTTCGAACGCGTGTTCGCGTAAGGGCGCGGCTTGGGGCCGCCCGTCCCGGCTTCGGCGGTGCACCTGCCGCGCCGAGGTCCTCAGGTCCAGCCGTAGCGCTCCCGCAGCCGATGACGCACCAGGTCGAACCGCATCCGGTCCAGGGCACAGGCCTCGCGCCGCATGCCCCGCTCGTGCAGCCGCAGCACCCGGTCGACGTCCACCCAGGACTCGCGCCCGGAGCGGTCCCAGGGGCCGCTGCCGATCGGGACCCAGTCGCGCCGGCCGTCGTGCCGCTTGCTGGACAGCCGCACGGCGAGCAGCGTGCCCGCCGCCTCGCGGGCGACGACCAGCACGGGCCGGTCCTTGCCCCGCCCGTCGTTCTCCTCGTACGGCACCCAGGTCCAGACGATCTCCCCGGGGTCGGGGTCGCCGTCGTGCACGGGCGCGTACTCCGTGCGCACCCGGCCCACCGCGCGCGGCTCGGCGTCGGTGGTCGCGTGGGGGCCGTGGCGGCCTGGGGTGTTCTCTTCGGTGGACGCGGTCACGGGGGCACCCTACGGGCTGCGGGGAACCCGGTCGCGGGCGCACCCCCGAGTCGTCGGCAGCGACCGCCCGTGGCCAGGTGGCGGGCGACGGCCCCACAGCCCGGCAGAAGGCAACTCCGCGACGGACGCGCCTCGTACCCGACACGCGCCTCGTACCCGACGCGCCTCGTGCCCGACGCGCCTCGTGCCCGACGCGCCTCGTACTCGACGCGCCCACGAGCGCCGACGCGCCCACGAGCGCGGACGCGGCCCGTGGCCGACGCGGCCCGTGCCCGACGTGCCCACGAGCGCGGACGGGGCCCGTGCCCGACGGGGCCCGTGCCCGACGCGGCCACGGGCGGGGACGCGGCCACGGGTGCGCCCTCGAACGCTCCCGTGACCGCGCGGGCCGACCAAGGATCAGGCTCCGTCGGCCCCGACCTTCTTCACGGCCGGTGCCGCGGTCCCGTTCAACGGTGAAGTCCCTTTGTCCGCAGGCGAGTTCTGCGTGTTCATGGACGCGAGCAGTTGCCGGGCCAGACCCAGCCCGGTGCCTCCCATGGTGAGTGCCTTGGCGAACAGGTCGGCCATTCCGTCGGCGCCGTTGAGCAGCACCATGTTGTCGACACTGCCGAAGGCGGACGCGCCTGCCCGGACGATCTCCGGCCACTGCTCGGCGAGTTGCTGGGCGACCACGGCCTCCTGGTTCTCGGCGAGCGCCGCGGCCCGTGCCTTGATGCCCTCCGCCTCGGCGAGTCCCTTGGCCCGCAGCGCCTCGGCCTGCGCCAGGCCCTTCGCCTGGGTGGCGGCGGCCTCGGCCTCACCGGTGGTCCGGGTCTCGCGCGCCTTGGCCTCGGCCACCGAGATCCGCGCGTCGCGGTCTGCCTCGGCGAGCGTGCGCTGCTCGTAGGCCCTGGCGTCGGCGGGCTTGCGCACATCGGCCTGGAGCTGCTGTTCGCGCCGGCGGGCCTCCAGTTCGGCGACCCGGGTCTCCTGGACGACGACCTCCTGCCGGGCCCCGGCCTCCGCGAGCGGCCCCGCCTGCCGGGCCGTCGCGGCGGCCTTGTCCTGCTCGGCCTGATAGCCGGCCTTGAGGATCTCGCTGTCCCGGGTGGCCTCCGCCATCCGCGCGAAGGCCTGTTGCTCGGCCTCGGTGGCCAGCCGGTCGGCCTCCGCCTGCGCGATCCGCGCGTCCCGCCGCACGGCCGCGGTGTGCGGGGCGGACAGGTTCTTGATGTAGCCGGTCGGGTCCTCGATCTCGTGGATCTGCAGCGAGTCGACGATCAGCCCCAGCTTCTCCATCTCCGTGCCACAGGCGGCCCGCGCCTGCCCGGTGAGCTTCTCGCGGTCGCGGATCATGTCCTCGACCGTCAACCCGCCCACGATGGCCCGCAGATGACCGGCGAACACCGTGTGCACCCGCTCCGCCATGAGCTTCTGCTGGTCCAGAAAGCGGCGGGCGGCGTTGGCGATCGACACGAAGTCGTCGCCGACCTTGAAGATGACCACGCCCCGCACCTTCAGCGGGATGCCCTGGTGGGTGACGCAGTCCACGTGCAGCTCGGTCTGGTTCAGGTCGAGCGAGAGCTTGCGCACGGCCTGCACACCGGGCAGCACGAGTGTGCCCCGGCCGGTGACGATGCGGAATCCCATGCCGTCCTCCAGGCCCTCCACCTTGTGCTTGGAGCCGGAGATGATCAGGGCCTCGTTGGGTTCCGCGACGCGCCACATCAGCTTGAACAGACCGATCAGAACGAGCAGGGCGGCAACGGCCGTCCCCGCGATGACGCCGACGAACATCGGCATACACCCCCTGTTCCGGGTGCCGTGAGGGCACCGAACGTACCGGGAGTGTGAGGCAGACCAGAGCCGGGTGTACAGACACCGCAGAGCCCCTGTTGCCCGCTTGGTACACAGGGCGTGATCCCCGGGGCCCGGGGGCCGCCGGTCCTCAACTGCCGTACACGGCCGAGACGTAGACCGTGCGGGGCGGCAGGTACTCCACGACCGTCACCACCGTGCCGCGCTCGATGCGTTCGGTCCCGGAGGCCGGGTAGGCGAGGAAGTGCTCGGCGCCGCCGCGTACGCGGACGATCACCTCGCCGACGAGGCCGGGCCCGATCGTGCCGGTGACCCGCCCCAGGAGCCCGACCATCGTGGTGTCGTCCATGGTCACAGAGTACGGGTCCGAACCGCTCACGCGGCCGGTGAATCCACGGTCGGCTGCTGCGGCGGCCACCGCTCGTGCCAGCGCAGCTCCGCCTCCAACTGCGCGGCCAGGGACACCAGCAGGGGTTCGCTCGCCGCGGGCCCGAGCAGTTGGGCGCCGACCGGCAGTCCCGCGGCGGTGAACCCGGCCGGGACGTTCACGCCGGGCCAGCCGAGCACGTTCCACGGCCAGGCGTACGGACAGGCGGCGATCATCGCCCGGTCGGTGGCGAACCCGCCGAGGTTCGCCAGCGCGCCGATCCGGGGCGGGGGAGCGGCCGTCGTGGGCGCGAGGATCGCGTCGTACGACGTGAAGAAGCCGCCGATCCGGCGATGCAGCGCGGCCTCCGCCCGGCGGGCGGCGCGCAGCGGGGCCCCGGACAGCAGCCGGCCCAGCCGGGCCGCCTCGCGCGTGCGCGGGTCCAGCAGCGCGGGGAAGGGCACCTCGCCCGCCCGCTCGGCCACACCGGCGGTGGCACGCGGCACGAAGGTCAGTCCGATCTGCCCGTAGGGCGGGTCGGCCTCCTCGACGGTGTGCCCCGACGCGGCCAGTCTCTCCGCGAGTTCGACGACGCGGGCGCGGATCTCCGGGTGCAGCCGCGCGGGCAGGGCGGTGAACGGCGGCTTCAGCGACAGGGCGATGCGCAGCCGGCCGGGGTCGCGGCCGGCCGCCGCCGAGATGTCGAGGGGCGCGGGCCGGTGCGGGTCGAGGGCGTGGTTGCCGCTGGCGGCGTCCAGCAGCAGGGCGGCGTCGGCGACCGTGCGGGCGAGTGTGCCGTTGACGGTGATGCCGTGGAAGGACTCGCCGCGCGGCCAGGTCGAGATCCGTCCGCGCTGCGGCTTGATGCCCACCAGGCCCGTCCAGGAGGCGGGGATGCGCACCGAGCCCGCGCCGTCCGAGCCGAGCGCGGCGGGCACCAGTCCCGCGGCGACCGCGGCCGCCGACCCGCCCGACGAACCGCCGGGCGTGTGACCGTGGTTCCACGGGTTGCGGGTCGCGCCGAAGGCGGGCCCCTCGGTGAACGGCCACTGCCCCAGTTCGCAGGTGTTCGTCTTGCCGACGACCACGGCTCCGGCCGCCCGCAGCCGCCGGACCGCCTCCCCGTCCTCGGCGACGGCCGGGAACTCACCGGAGCAGCCGAACGCGGTCGGCTCCCCGGCCACGTCCATGTCGTCCTTCACCGCCACCGGCACCCCGAGCAACGGCCCCCGCGCACCGTCCGCCAGCGCCCTGTCCGCCGCGTCGGCCTCGGCGAGCGCCGCCTCGGCGCGCACGATCCGGAAGGCGTTGAGCGACCCTTGCGTCGCCTCGATGCGCGCCAGGGTCCGCTCGACGAGCACCCGTGCGGTCACCTCCCCGGCGGCCAGCGCGCGGGCGGTCTCCGCCAGTCCGGCGGAACGGTCGAGCGTCATACGGGACACCTCCGGGAACACCGTTGTCCTACCGAACGGTAACGTCAGAAGCGGGTCCTTGGAACGCCCTCGGCCGAGATCCTGGGACGGCACCCCGGGCGGGCGCGTGTGACGTATGGCGTGCCCGAGAGGGCCGGTCGGACCGTGTCCGGATGCGACCGCCGACGCGTGGCGCCGAGGTGTGCGCGCCCGCACGGCCGAACACGGCCTTGCCACGGGCGAATCGCCGGCCCGATCGGCCGGCAGGCGGCGCCCGTATCGCCAGGGGCCCCCGGCACGACATCTCCGACAAGGACCCGCCCGGCCCGTATCCTCCAGCGCCCGGCCCGCATCCCCCAGCGCCCGCATCCCCCAGCGCCTGGCCCGCATCCCCAGCGCCTGGAGCGCCTCCACCGCACCGCCCGGCCCGCGGGCCCGGCGGTGAAACCGAGCCGCTCCTGCGACCTCATGGTCGGTCCGGCCGTCCTGACGGCCGTCCTGACGGACACCGGCTCGCCGGACCCGGCGGAGGGCCCGCCCTGAGCCGTCCTGAGCCGTCGCCGAGCGTTATGGACCACTGGACACCGCACCCTTTGGCCCTGTCAGCCGTACCAACACCTCGGCACAGTGAGAGGGACCCGAAAGCCGTAGCGGAGGTCCCCCTTGAGTGTCGCGTTTCTGCTGACCACCCTGATCGTGGTGGTCACCCCCGGCACCGGCGTGGTGTACACGCTGGCCGCCGGGCTGTCCCACGGCCGCAGGGCGAGTGTGATCGCCGCCCTGGCCTGCACCCTCGGCATCGTGCCCCACCTGCTGGCGACGGTCACCGGCCTCGCGGCGCTGCTGCACACCAGTGCCGTCGCCTACGAGACGGTGAAGTACCTCGGCGTCGGCTACCTGCTGTACATGGCCTGGACGACGCTGCGCGACCGGGACGCCCTGACCGTCGCACAGGACTGCGAGCCGCGCTCCGCCGCCCGCACGATCGTCTCCGGTGTGCTGCTCAACCTGCTCAACCCCAAGCTCACGATGTTCTTCGTGGCGTTCCTGCCGCAGTTCGTCCCGGCGGGCCCCGAGGGCTCCACCGCCGCGATGCTGCGTCTCGGCGGCGTGTTCATGGCGCTGACCTTCGTGGTCTTCGCCGCGTACGGCCTGTGCGCCGCCGCCGTACGCGACCGCGTCCTGGCCCGGCCCGCCGTACTGACCGGCCTGCGCAGGGTGTTCGCGCTCTGCTTCGTGGGCCTCGGCGCCCGGCTGGCGGTGGCGTGACCATGCGCTTCCGCCATGCCGCCGCCCTGTGGGACCAGTTCCCCGAACTCACCGCCGGAGTGCTCCACGCCACCGGCGTCGACGCCCACGCCGACACCGGCCCGGCCGTCGAGGGGTACATCACCCGGGCGCGGGCCCGGCTCGCCGAGGCCACAGAGGGCGAGTTCCCCGAAGTGCTGGCCTGGCGGCGGGTGTTCGCCCGCACGGGCCTGAGGCCCACGCAGTACCGGTGCGCCTCGGAGTCCCTGCTGCGACGGCTCCGCAAGGAGGGCGGCCTCCCGCGCATCCACCCCGTGGTGGACCTGTGCAACGCCCTCTCGGTCGCCTACGCCGTCCCCGTCGCGGCCCTCGACGCGGACCGGATCAGCGGCACGCTGCTGGAGGTGCGCCACGCCCGAGGGGACGAGATCCACACGCCGTTCGGCGGCGGCACCGAGCACCCCGCTCCCGGCGAGGTGACCTTCGTCGACTCGGCCGGACGCGCCCACGCCCGCCGCTGGACCCACCGGCAGAGCGGCCACTCCGCGGTCGGCCCGCACACCCGGCGGATCCTCGTGGTCACCGAAGCCGTGCACGAGGGAGGTGCCGAGACCGTGCCCGACCTGCTCAAGACGCTCTCCGCGCAACTCGCCGCGCACTGGCCCACCGACCCGGCGGCCGCCGTACTCACCGCCGCCCGGCCGGAGTTCACGCTGCCCGGCCGGGGGCGAAACCCGTGACACCATCGGCGGCGTGAACGACGAGGCGGCGACGGACGCCGAACCCCCGGGCCGCGGCTCCGACTTCCTCCAGCTGGACGCCGCCGCCGTACCGGCCGCGGGCAAGGCGGACTGGCTGGCCGGGCGGCTGCGGCAGGCGATCGCCGACGGACGGCTGACGGTCGGCAGCAGACTGCCCTCCACCCGTCTGCTCGCCACCGAACTGGGGCTGTCGCGCGGGGTGATCACCGAGGCGTACCGCAGGCTCGCCGAGGACGGCCATGTGGAGGGCCGCCGGCGCGGCGGCACGGTCGTCGTCGCCGTGCCCCGCCCGGCGCCCCGGGCCCCCGCCCACCGGCCGCACCGGGCACCGCGCAGCCTGTTCACCGAACCCGCGTCCGACGTCTTCGACGCGCTGCGCGCCGCACCCGCCCGCGTCGACTTCACCCCGGGCCGCCCCGACCTCGCCGTCTTCCCCCGCACGGCCTGGCTGCGCGCCGAACGCGCCGTGCTCGCCGAGCTGTCCGCCGACACCCTCGGCTACGGCGACCCGCGCGGTGCCCTGCCCCTGCGCCGGGCCGTCGCCGACTGGCTGGCCCGCGGCCGGGGCATCCGGGTGACACCGGACGAACTGATCGTCGTGTCCGGCACCGCCCAGGCCCTCACCCTGGTCCACCCCGTGCTGCACTCGGACGGCATCGACGCCGTCGCCGTGGAGGACCCCGGTTCGCTCGGCGCCCGCCAGCACCTGCACCACGGCCGTCTGGCCACTCCGCCGGTGCCGGTCGACGCCGACGGCGTACGTGTCGACGCGCTGCGGGCCACCGGGGCGGGGGCGGTGCTGCTCACACCCGCCCACCAGTTCCCCATGGGTGTGGTGACCAGCGGGGAGCGACGGCGGGCCCTGCAACGCTGGGCACAGGAGGGCGGTCTGATCCTGGAGGACGACTACGACGCCGAGCACCGCTACGACCGGCCCCCGGTGCCCGCCCTGCGCGCGCTCCTCGCCGACCGGGTCTGCTACCTCGGCAGCGTGTCCAAGCTGCTCGCGCCCGCCCTGCGGATCGGCTGGATGGTGCCGCCGCCCCGGCACCGGGAGGCACTGACCGACGCCAAGCGCTTCACCGACCTCGGCAATCCCGTACTCCCGCAGCTCGTGCTGGCCCGGCTGATGGAGTCCGGGGACCTGGAGCGGCACCTGCGGATGCTGCGCGCCCGGCACCGGCGCCGCCGTGACGCGATGATCGCCGCCGTCGCCGCACATCTGCCGGACGCGGTGGTGCACGGCGCCGCCGCGGGCCTGCACCTCACCGTCACCTACCGGGCGGACGTACCGGACACCGACCTGGCCGCCGCCGCGCTGGCCCGGGGCGTGAAGTGCCAGCCCCTGTCCTGGCACCGCCAACTCCCCGGCCGCCCGGGCCTGGTCCTCGGCTACTCGGCCACGCCACCGGGCGTCATCGCCGACGGAGTGGCCGTACTGGGCCGTGCCTTGCGCGAACTCTCGGCCTGAGCGGCCGTATCCCCCAAGGGGTGCGACACCCGGCGACCGGGTCGCGCGCGATCCCCGGCCCGGGGCTAGCCTGAAGCACAGGGACAAGGCGCAGGCGCGCCGGTATCGGCGCGCCCTGGTGCCACGACGCCTTCTCCCCGTCGCCGGCACAGCGTCTGTCCCACGGGAGGTAGCGGCCATGGCCGACTGGCGCGGACGCGCGGTAAGAGCGGGCAAGCGGCCCTTCACCCGGCCGGCCGCCGCGCCCGTCGGCGACGAGTCGGAGGCGCCCGAGCACACCATGGACCCGCGCGCCGACGACGAGGAACAGGAGCAGGCGTCGGTGTCCCTGGCGCACAGCGTCGTCGACGCCGCCCTCTACCGCAACGGACACCGCATCCCATCGCCCTCCTCGCTCGCGGAAATCTACGCCAAGCTGCCCGGCGAACCCGGCACCATGGCCTGGATCGGCCTCTTCAGGCCCGCCGCGAGCCAGCTGCTGTCCGCCGCCGAACAGTTCGACCTGCACGAGCTGGCCGTCGAGGACGCCATCGTCGCCCACCAGCGGCCCAAGCTGGAGCGCTACGGCGACACCCTGTTCGTCGTACTGCGTGCCGCGCGCTACCTCGACGAGGCCGAGGAGGTCGACTTCGGCGAGATACACCTCTTCATCGGCCCCGACTTCGTGCTCACCGTCCGCCATTCGCAGGCCCCCGACCTCGGCGCGGTGCGCGCCCGCCTGGAGAAGGACCCCCAGCTGCTCGCCCTCGGGCCCGAGGCGGTGCTCTACGCCGTGCTGGACGCGGTGGTCGACGGCTACGCGCCCGTCATCGGCGGTCTGCAGAACGACATCGACGAGATCGAGACCGAGGTCTTCGGCGGCGACCCGAAGGTGTCCCGGCGCATCTACGAACTCTCCCGCGAGGTGATCGAGTTCCAGCGGGCCGCTCGCCCGCTGCTCGGCATCATGCGGGACCTGGAGGCCGGTTTCGAGAAGTACGGCACCGACGAGGAGCTTCAGCGCTATCTGCGGGACGTCGCCGACCACGCGACCACGGCCGCCGAGCGCGTCGACGGCTTCCGGCAGATGCTGGTGAACATCCTCGCCGTCAACGCCACCCTGGTCTCCCAGGGACAGAACGAGGAGATGAAGCTGCTGGCCGAGGCGAGCCACGCGCAGAACAACGAGGTCAAGAAGATCTCCGCCTGGGCCGCCATCCTCTTCGCCCCGACCCTGATCGGCACGGTCTACGGCATGAACTTCGACCACATGCCGGAGCTGCACTGGATCCTCGGCTACCCCTTCGCCATCGCCCTGATGGCCCTGGTCTGTCTCGGCCTGTATCTCGTGTTCAAACGCCGCGACTGGCTGTGAGCGCCTGCCGCGGCCGCGCCGCCGGGAACGGCGTCCGCCTGCTCCGGGTCGGCAGCCGGTGCGGGAAGTCGTCCATGACGAGCGCGGTCTCAGCCTGGCGGTCGACGAGTTCGGCGATCTGCGGCGGGACACGCGCACGAGCGTCGCCCCTGGCCCGGGCGCGCGGGAAGTCCCCGTGCGGGGTCCCATCGCGCAGCCGGTCGAGCAGATGGTGACGCAGCAGGCGGGCGGGCGCGTAGGCGCGGTCGTAACCGAGGTGGCCGGTGAGGAAGGCGGCCTCCTCGGGGCTCAGCTCGAAGTCCCGGCTCAGCGTCAGGCCGAGGTCGGCGAAGTAGATCCGCTGCCTGTCGGTGAGCAGGTTGTCGAAGTGCGCGTCGAAGTGGACCAGGCCCCGGGCGCTCAGGAACGCCGTGCCCCGCGCCAGGTACCCTCCACCCACTCGTAGACCCGCGCGTCCGCCGTCGCGGCCGTCCCCCGCGCCGGCGTCGGCCAGGCGCCGAAGGGTGTGGGGCACTCCCGAAGGGCCGCACCCCCGACGAGAGTGCGGCCCTTCGGCGTGTGCGGACCCTTGACGAACACCCGGGCCCCGGCCACCTCCAGCCGCGCCGACCGGCCGCCGATCCCCGACCAGACCCGAGCCGAGCCGAGCGGCTCGGCCGCGGCCACCGCGTCGGCGAGGTGCCGGTCACCGAGCAGCGACAGCCGCGCCGCCACCGCCATGTGCTCGGCCGGCCGCTCCCGGTACGCCCCCGTCGCCACACGCCCTCCCGGCTCCGCCCACCTCGACCGCGGCCGATCATGTCAGCGCCGGGCGGAGGGCCGCCCGAAGTTTGCGCGCGGGTCACCCGCACATACGGAAGGGGGCCGCGGTCCGAGGACCGCGGCCCCCTTCCGGGGCTGTGGCGCCGCTCAGGCCGCAGCCACCTCGCCCGCGTGGCCGTACACGCGCGCGAGAACCTCGGTGAGCTGCTCGACGACCTCGGCGTCCTCGGACGGGTGGGTCTCGGCGAAACGGGTCACGGAGCCGGGGATGGACAGCTTGACGTCCTCCAGGACCTTGGCGCCGGCGATGCCCACGGCCTTGCGGGCCTCGTCCTGCGCCCACACGCCGCCGAACTGGCCGAAGGCGGTGCCGACCACGGCGACCGGCTTGCCGGAGAGCGCGCCGGCGCCGTACGGGCGGGACAGCCAGTCGATGGCGTTCTTGAGGACGGCCGGGATGGTGCCGTTGTACTCGGGGGAGAACAGCAGGAGGGCGTCGGCGGTGCCGGCGGCCTCGCGCAGCGCCACGGCGGCGGCCGGGACGGAGCCCTCGACGTCGATGTCCTCGTTGTAGAAGGGGATCTCGGCCAGGCCCTCGAAGAGCTCGACCTGCGCGCCCTCGGGAGCGTGCTTCACGGCCGCCTCGGCGAGCTGGCGGTTGTGCGAACCGGCGCGAAGGCTGCCGACGAGCGCGAGGATGCGGACAGACATGACTACTCCCGATGGCTGAAAGCTATGCCGCTTTTATGGGGTCCGACCTGGATCGAGAAGATCCGGACGGGGTCCGTTGAAAGTTGTACCACTAGAACCGGACCGCGGTCCAGTTGCCCGTCCGAGGGATCCGGACTGCGGTCCACTTCTGTCTACCAGCTAACCGGACCGTGGTCCAGTTTCATTCCCGATGGTTTACGCTGTCTTCATGTCCGCCGACCTCCCCCTCCTTCCGTCGCCTCCGCCGCAGCTGGACACGGGTGTCGAACTGATCCAGCTCGGAGCGCCCGAGGACGAGCCCTGCCTGCGCGCCGACGCCGCGCGCAACCGCGCCAGGCTGCTGGACGCGGCCGCCCGGCTCATCGCCGAGCACGGCGCGGCAGGCGTCACCATGGAAGCAGTGGCGGCGGCGGCCGAGGTGGGCAAGGGGACGGTTTTCCGCCGGTTCGGCGACCGTACGGGTCTGCTCACGGCGCTGCTCGACCACTCCGAACGCCAGTTCCAGGCCGCCTTCATCGGCGGCCCGCCCCCGCTCGGCCCCGGCGCCCCGCCGGTGGAGCGGCTGCACGCCTTCGGCAACGCCGTACTGCGGCGCACGGTGGAGCAGTTGGACCTCATGCTCGCGGCCGAGCCGAGCAGCGACCGCCGCTTCGCCGCGGCACCCGGCCGCGCGCTGCACGCCCATGTCGCGATGCTGCTGCGCCGGCAACTGCCCGAGGCGGACAGCGAACTCCTCGCCCACACCCTGATGGGCTATCTCAACCCCGTCCTGATCCACCACCTCACCAGGCAGTGCGGCATGCCCATGGAACGCCTGGAGACGGGCTGGACCGATCTCGTCGCACGGGTGACCGGTACCCAAGCGACTTGCTGAGGCCGTCCCCGAGCCTCAACCACCGTCTACGCGCGGCACGTTCGTAGAAACCGCAAGGACCAGGTCCCGCGCAAAGACCCGTCTCCCGGCTCTGCCAAGATGCCTGAGTCATGGTGCAGATACCGAAGCAGTCCACGCCCTCGTCGCCCGCACAGCCCGCCGTGCCCACGAGTGCCGACGTGGCCCGTCTGGCCGGAGTCTCGCGCGCGACCGTCTCCTACGTCCTGAACAACACCAGCGCCGTCCGCATCAGCGAACCCACCCGCCGAAGAGTGCACGAGGCCGCGAAGGAACTCGGCTACGTCCCGCACGCCGCGGCCCGCAGTCTGCGCGCAGGCCACAGCCGAACCGTCCTCATGCCCGCCCCGACCGTCCCCGTCGGCCCGCTCTACAGCCAGTTCCTCAACGACCTCCAGTGGGCCCTCGGCCGCCTGGACTACACCGTCGTGCAGTACGGCACGGTCGGCCTCGGCGGCGACGACGCCGCCCGCGCCTGGGCCGAACTGCGCCCCGTCGCCGTCCTCGTACCGGGCACGGGCCTCGGCCCCAAGGGCGTGGCCGTGCTCAAACGCTCCGGCGCCCGGGCCGTCGTCACCATCGGACCGGCCTCGGTCGACGGCGCGCACGCCTTACTCATGGATCACGAAGGGGTCGGCCGCGCGGCCACCACCCATCTGCTCGAACGCGGCCGCCGCCACATCGGCGTCGTCGTCCCCGCCGAACCCGGCCTCGACGAATTCTCCGCACACCGCCTCACCGGGGTCCGCCGCGCCCTGCACGGCACCACCGCCACCCTGCGCGAACTGCCCCTCGCCTACGAGGAGGACTCCGCCGCCCGGCTCGCTGCCCGCTGGCACCGCCTCGGCCTCGACGCGGTCTTCGCCTACAACGACGAATACGCGATGCTGCTCATGCGCGCCCTGCAGGACGAAGGCATCGCCATCCCGCACAACACGGCCGTCATCGGCGCCGACGACCTCATGCTCGGACGGCTGCTGCGCCCCCGCCTGAGCACCGTCCACATCGAACTGCCCTCCGGCCGCGACCTCGCCGAACTCGTCGACCGCGCCGTACGCAACCCCGGAGCCGCGCCGGAGACCCACCGCGTGCTGGGAGCCACGGTCGTGCACCGCGACTCCAGCTGATCCGGGGGCTGTCGTTCGGAACAGGCCGGCCACGAAACGGACAGCACCTCGCGGCCGACGACGCGGACATGGTCCGAACGACAGTCCCTGAGCCGCTTCGCGGGGCCCGCCGTCCGGAACCAGTACCTCAGATCACTCGCCCTGGGCCCCGGCCGCCTGCTGCGCGGCCACCGCCTTGCGCACCTCGTCCATGTCCAGCTTCCGCGCCTGACCGATCACATCCGTCAGCGCGGCCTCCGGCAGCGCGCCGGGCTGCGCGAAGACGGCCACCTGGTCCCGGACGATCATCAGCGTCGGGATCGACTGGATGCCGAAGGCCGCGGCCAGCTCCGGCTGAGCCTCGGTGTCGACCTTCCCGAACACCAGGTCGGGGTTGTCCTGCGCCGCCTTCTCGTAGACCGGCGCGAACATCCGGCAGGGGCCGCACCACGACGCCCAGAAGTCGATGAGAACGAAGTCGTTCTCCTTCACCATCTGGTCGAAGTTCTCCTTGGTGAGCTCTACGGTGCTCATGCTTTCCTGCCTCCGACCTGCATAGACGATGCCATCTCGGCTGGTTCCCGAGACGGCGCGGGAACACTGTGGCCCCGTGACGAGCGTAATCCCCCCAACGAACAAAGACGGCGTCGTTATCAGCCACCGGGTGAAGTGGCGCATGGACGGCGAGTGGCGGACAGAGCGCTTCATGCCGGAGGGCGGGGAAGCGGCGAAGATCTTCGAGGCCGCGGCCGAGGAGGCCGCCACGGGTGGCCGCCGGGGTGGGCGGTGGCCGTGGCCGGGTTCGCGATGGTGACGTGACCGATCCGCGGTTCCAGTCGACCACGCGGTGGCCGGGGTTGAGGGGCTCGGTCATGCCGCCACCTCGGCGCGCTCGACGGTCCTGCCACGCCGACCGTGGACACGGTGGACGCCTCCTCGGAGGTCGCGAACGGTGCCTGGACGATCGCGGTCACGGACGGGAACTTCGCAGACGCCGAGGCCGGCTGCATCAACAGCTGGAAGCTGGACCTTCTGACGAATGTGGCCGACGACCCACTCTCGCGAGTCCGATTATCGGACGCCCGGTCTGCCGAGTGTATGGATTTCAGCCAGCTCCCATCAGTTTGAATGACATGTTCACGTAAGCATGGCACTCTTTTCGAGCATTCTGTTGCATGGAGCGTGCGCATAACGCGCATGCTCCCAGCCTCAGTTGATCGCGCGTCACTTTGTCCGTACCGCCCGGGCGGCTCGATCCCGATCCGCCCTGTTTCTCAATCGGCCGAGACCGTCGGCCGTCATGCAAGGAGTTCAGAGTGAGACGTTCCCCCCGAAAGGCTGTCGCCGCGGGAGTGCTGATAGCCAGTGCCGCGATGGTTGCCGTGGCACTTCCCGTCGGCGCTGCCACCGCCGGCACCGGCTCTCCGGCTGCCCCGGCCCAGGGCGCCTCCGTCAGTGCCACCCCCCGGGCCGGCGCGCTGCAGGTCAAGCTCAGCCCGGCCGAGCGGGCCGCCCTGATCGCCGACGCCACCGCCACCCGCGCTGCCACGGCCAAGGCCCTGGGCCTGGGCGCGCAGGAGGCACTGGTGGTCCAGTCCGTCCTCAAGGACGCGGACGGCACGGTGCACACCCGCTACGACCGCACCTTCGCCGGCCTGCCGGTCCTCGGCGGCGAGCTGATCGTGCACGCCGGCGCGAACGGCGCTGTCAAGGACGTCACCAAGAACACCAAGGCCACCATCACCGTCGCCTCCACCACGGCCGCCAAGAGCGCCGCGTCGGCGAAGTCCGTCGCGCTGGGCAAGGCCAAGGCCGAGGGCTCCAAGGCCCCGAAGGCCGGCCTGGTCCGCAAGGTGGTCTGGGCCGGCTCCGGCAAGCCGGTCCTGGCCTGGGAGACCGTGGTCGGCGGGCTGCAGCACGACGGCACCCCCAGCCAGATGCACGTGATCACCGACGCCACCACCGGCGCCGCGCTCTTCGACTACGAGGAGATCAACACCGGCGTCGGCAACAGCCAGTACAGCGGCCAGGTCACCATCGGGACCTCAGGGTCCGCCGGCAGCTACACCATGAACGACGCCCCCCGTGGTGGTCACAAGACCTACGACATGGGCCACTCGACCAGCGACAGCCAGCAGGGCACGCTGTTCACCGACGCCGACGACGTCTGGGGCAACGGCCAGCCGGCCAACACGCAGACCGCCGGCGTGGACGCGCAGTACGGCGCCCAGCTGACCTGGGACTACTACAAGAACGTCCACGCCCGCAGCGGCATCAAGAACGACGGCGTGGGCGCCTACTCCCGGGTCCACTACGGCGACGCCTACGTCAACGCCTTCTGGGACCCGTCCTGCTTCTGCATGACCTACGGCGACGGTGACGGCAACGCCAAGCCGCTCACCTCGATCGACGTGGCCGCGCACGAGATGACGCACGGTGTCACCGGCAACACCGCCCGCCTGATCTACAGCGGCGAGTCCGGCGGCCTGAACGAGGCCACCTCCGACATCTTCGCCGCCGCGGTGGAGTTCTGGGCGAACAACTCCTCCGACGTCGGCGACTACCTGGTCGGCGAGAAGATCGACATCCGCGGCAACGGCACCCCGCTGCGCTACATGGACCAGCCCTCCAAGGACGGCAAGTCCAAGGACTACTGGTACTCCACCCTCAGCGAGGTCGATGTCCACTACTCCTCCGGCCCGGCGAACCACTGGTTCTACCTGGCCTCCGAGGGCAGTGGCGCCAAGACGGTCAACGGCGTCAGCTACAACAGCCCGACCTACGACGGGCAGCCGGTCACCGCGATCGGCCGGGACGCCGCGATGAAGATCTGGTACCGCGCGCTGACCACCTACATGACCGGCTCCACCAACTACGCCGGCGCCCGCCTTGCCACCCTCCGGGCCGCCGCCGACCTGTACGGCGACGGCAGCGCCACCTACGTCCACACCGCCAACGCCTGGGCCGCCGTCAACGTCGGCGCCCGCCTCCCCCTGGGCGTGCGGATCACCGACCCGGGCAGCCAGTACACGGCGGTCAACACCGCCGGGAGCCTGCAGATCCAGGCCATCAGCACCAACTCCGGCCCGCTGACCTACTCGGCCACCGGCCTGCCCGCGGGCCTGTCGGTCAACGCCTCCACCGGCCTGATCTCCGGCACCGCCACCACCCTGGGCACCAGCAACGTCACGGTCACGGTGAAGGACTCCACCAACGCCTCCTCCACCGCCACGTTCACCTGGAAGATCTACACGCCCGGCCCCTGCAACCCGGTGCAGAAGCTCGGCAACCCCGGCTTCGAGTCCGGTAACACCGTGTGGACCGCCGGCGCAGGCGTCATCGACAACGGCATCTCGACGCAGCCGCGCACCGGTACGTGGAAGGCGTGGATGGGCGGCTACGGCCAGACGCATACCGACACCCTGTCGCAGACGGTGACCATCCCGGCCGGCTGCCCCGCCACCCTGACGTACTGGCTGCACATCAACACCAACGAGATCATGAACACCGCGTACGACACCCTGAAGGTCCAGGCCAACGGGACCACGCTGGCCACGTACTCCAACCTGGACAAGAACACGGACTACGTGAAGAAGACTTTCAACCTCTCCGCCTTCGCCGGGCAGAGCGTCACCCTGAAGTTCACGGCCGCGGAGGACTACGGCATGCAGACGTCCTTCATGCTCGACGACGTCACGCTCAACGTCACCCCCTGAACTCCTGCCCACGGCTGAGGCCCTGACGGGCCGCCACACGGCACGGAGTTGAAGGACGAGGTCCGCTCCCCTGAAGGGGGCGGGCCTCGTCGTCGCTGGGCTGCCCTCAGAGGCGTTCGCTGCCGATCCAGGCCGCGGCAGGTGGTCTCGGCGGCTGGAAGCGTGCGCACAACTCGTCTGCTCCCGGCGACGGTTGATGGCACATCACTTCGTTCATTCCGCCCGGGCGGCTCGATCCCGATCCGCCCGGTTCGTCATCGGCCGAGACCGTCGGCCGTCATTCAAGGAGTTCACTGTGAGACGTTTCCCCCGTAAGGCTGTCGCCGCGGGTGCCCTGATAGCCGGTGCAGCGATGGTCGCCGTCGTGCTTCCCGCCCACGCCGTCACCGCCGGCACCCAGGCGCCGGCTCGGGCCGTCTCCGTCGGCCCGGCGCCCCGGGCCGGTGCCCTTCAGGTGCGGCTGAGCCCGGCCGAGCACGCGGCGCTGCTGGCCGGCGCGCAGGCCGCCCGTGCCACCACCGCGAAGGCCCTGGGCCTGGGCGCGCAGGAGGCGCTGCTGCCGAAGTCCGTCCTGAAGGACGCCGACGGCACGCTGCACACCCGCTACGAGCGCACCTTCGCAGGCCTGCCGGTCCTCGGCGGCGACCTCGTCGTCCACACGGCCGCGAACGGCAGCGCCAAGGGTGTCACCAAGAATACGAGTGCCACGATCACGGTCACCTCCACCACCGCGGTCTCGAGCGCCGCGTCGGCGAAGTCCCTCGCGCTGGGCCGGGCCAGGGCCGAGGGGGCCAAGGATCCGCAGGCCGACTCGGTCCGCAAGGTGGTCTGGGCCGCCGCCGGCAAGCCGGTGCTGGCCTGGGAGAGCGTGGTCGGCGGCGTGCAGCACGACGGTACCCCGTCCCGGCTGCACGTGATCACCGACGCGACGACCGGCAAGGAGCTCTTCCACTACCAGGCCGTCCAGACCGGTTCCGGCACCAGCCAGTACAGCGGCACGGTGACGATCGGCACCACGCTGTCGGGCTCTGCCTATCAGATGGACGACCCCACCCGGGGCGGTCACAAGACCTACGACATGAACAACAGCACCTACGGCGGCGGCACGCTGTTCACCGACGCCGACGACACGTGGGGCGACGGTCTGGCCTCCAACCGCCAGACCGCTGCCGTGGACGCGCACTACGGCGCGCAGTTGACCTGGGACTACTACCAGAGCGTCCACGGCCGCAACGGCATCAGGAACGACGGTGTGGCCGCTCCCTCCCGCGTCCACTACGACAGCGCGTACGTGAACGCGTTCTGGGACGACTACTGCTTCTGCATGACCTACGGGGACGGCAGGAACAACCTCAAGCCGCTGACGCAGATCGACGTGGCGGCCCACGAGATGACGCACGGCGTCACCTCCAACACCGCCGGACTGGTCTACAGCGGGGAGTCCGGCGGCCTGAACGAGGCGACCTCCGACATCATGGCCACCGCTGTGGAGCTCTGGGCGAACAACCCGTCCGACCCGGGTGACTACCTGCTCGGCGAGAAGATCGACATCCGCGGCGACGGCAACCCGCTGCGTTACATGGACCAGCCGTCCAAGGACGGCAAGTCCAAGGACGCCTGGTACTCCGGCATCGGCGGCATCGACGTCCACTACTCCTCCGGCGTGGCCAACCACTGGTTCTACCTGGCCTCCGAGGGCAGCGGAAGCAAGATTCTCAACGGGGTGACCTACAACTCCCCCACCTCCGACGGCCTGTCGGTCACCGCGATCGGCCGTGACGCGGCGGCGAAGATCTGGTATCGGGCGCTGACCACGTACATGACCTCCTCCACCAGCTACGCCGGCGCCCGCACCGCCACCCTCCAGGCGGCGGCCGACCTGTACGGCAGCGGCAGCGCCACCTACAACAACGCCGCCAACGCCTGGGCGGCCGTCAACGTCGGCAGCCGCGCCGGCGGCGTGAAGCTGACCAACCCCAACCCCCAGACCACGCTGGTCAACACCGCTGCCAGTCTCCAACTCCAGGCCACCGGCGCCACCAGGAAGAGCAAGCTGACCTACTCGGCCGCCGGCCTGCCCGCGGGTCTGTCGGTCAACGCCTCCACCGGCCTGATCTCCGGCACCCCGGTCAACCCGGGCACCAGCAATGTCACGGTCACCGTCACCGACCCGGCCAGCGCCACGGCCACCGCGCAGTTCACATGGAGCGCCCTGAGCTTCTACAACGTCTTCGAGAACACCGCTGACGTGTCGATTCCGGACAACGGCCCCGCGGTCTCCTCCAGCATCGACGTCACCGGGGTTCCCGGCAACGCGTCGGCCGCCCTCAAGGTGGGCGTCGACATCAAGCACTCTTGGCGCGGTGACCTGGAGGTCGACCTGGTCGCCCCCGACGGCACGGTCTACCGGCTGAAGAACGCCGACTTCTACGACGGGACCGACAACCTGATCACCACCTTCACGGTGGACGCCTCCAGCGAGGTCGCAGACGGCACCTGGAAGCTGCAGGTCCGGGACACCTCCAGCGGTGACACCGGCTACATCGACAGCTGGAAACTGACCTTCTGACGAGATGTGTCGGGGTTCCACGCATCCGTACGACGGCTCACGGGCGAAGCCCGCACTCTCCGGAGTGCGGGCTTCACTCGTCCTGACCCGGGACGGGACGCGACCTCCACTGACCGCAGCGTCGACCGGCGGGAGGGCGCCCCCCGAGAATTGTCCGGCCGAGCTGCGGTTCCCCGTGGTCCGCGAGTACTTCGTCACCAGATCCGAAAGGACCGTCGGTTCATTCGTGAACCCTGGAGCGGCCGTGCCCACCAGCCACAGCCGCGGCCTGACGACCGTCCGGGAGGGCCACCGTGCGCCCCTCCGGGAGTCCCGCGAACGGCGGCGAGGCCCGCACCCATCGGGGGTGCGGGCCTCGCCCTTGTACCGGCGCCTCGGCCCGTCAGGGCGTCAGCGTCGTCTCAGCGGGTGGTTCAGTTGTGGACCGTGAGCGCCGTGTCGTCGACCAGGAAGTAGGTCGGGGCGGTCGAGTCCTCCGTGCTCGCGAACTTCAGGGTGACGTCCTGGCCGGCGACCGGGGCGAGGTCGACCGTCTTCTGCACGTAGCCGGCGGTCGCGTTCAGGTTGGAGTACGTGGCCAGGGTGGTGCCGTTGGCCGTGACGGTCAGCTTGTCGTACGGGTTGGTCGTGGTGCCCTCGTTGGTGACGACGCGCAGCCAGAAGCTGACGGTGGCCTTGCAGCCGTAGGGGACGAACACCTTCTGCGACAGCGTGTCGGTGGACGTCTGGCCGTTGCCGCCCACCACCGCCTTCCAGGTGCCGGTACGCGAGAACAGCCAGGAGTTGTCGTTGCTGATGATGGTGCCGCTGCCGGTCGTGGTCCACACGGTGTTGCCGGACTCGAAGCCGGGATTGCCGAGCAGCTGTGTCGTGGTGCAGGCGCCGACGGTGTAGGTGAGCCAGGAGAACGACACGATGTCGAGGGCCCCGGTGGAGTCCGTGACGGTGAGCGTGACGGTGCTGGTGCCGGCCGTGGTGGGCGTGCCGGTGATCTTGCCGGTGGAGGCGTTGAGGCTCAGGCCGGCGGGCAGGCCGGTGGCCGTGTAGTTCATCGGCCCGCTGTTGCTGGTGACGGCCTGGACCTGCAGGGTCAGCGCCGTGCCGGTCTGGGAGACCTGGTTGCCGGGGTTGGTCAGCGTGACGCCCTGGGTGATGCGGGGGCCGACGTTGACCGCGGCCCAGGCGTTGCCGACGTTCTTGTAGGTGGGGCTGCTCGCCCCGTACAGGTCGGCGGCGGCCTGGAGGGTGGCCGTGCGGGCGCCGGCGTAGTTGGTGTTGGAGGTCATGTAGGTGGTCAGCGCCCGGTACCAGATCTTGGCAGCCGCGTCGCGGCCGATCGGGTTGACCGGCAGGCCGTCGGAGGTCGGGCTGTTGTAGCTGACGCCGTTGATGGTCTTGGCGCCGTTGCCCTCGGAGGCCAGGTAGAACCAGTGGTTGGCCACGCCGGAGGAGTAGTGGACGTCGACGTTGCCGACGCCGGAGTACCAGGCGTCCTTGGACCAGCCGTCCTTGGAGGGCTGGTCCATGTAGCGCAGCGGCTTGCCGTCGAGGTCGATGTTGATCTTCTCGCCGACGAGGTAGTCACCGGCATCGGCGGAGTTGTTCGCCCAGAACTCCACGGTGGTGCCCATGATGTCGGAGGTGGCCTCGTTCAGGCCGCCGGACTCGCCGCTGTAGACCAGGCCGGCGGTGTAGCCGGTGACGGCGTGCGTCATCTCGTGCGCCGCGACGTCGATCGAGGTGAGCGGGTTGGTGTTGTAGTACCCGTCGCCGTAGGTCATGCAGAAGCAGACTTCCCACCAGAACGCGTTCCGGTAGATGTTGCCGTAGTGAACGCGGGAGTGGGGGGCCACGCCGTCGTTCCTGACGCCGTTACGGGCGTGGACGTTCTTGTAGTAGTCCCAGGTCAGCTGCGCACCGTAGGCGGCGTCCACACCGGCGGTCTGCGCGTTGGTGGCCGAGCCGGTTCCCCATGTGTCGTCGGAGTCGGTGAACGTCGTGCCGACGGGGATGTTGCCGCCCCAGGGGTCGTCCTCGGCGTGGTTGAGGTCGGTGGTCTTGTGGCCGCCGCGGGTGTTGTCGATCAGGCTGTAGTTGCCGGCGGACCCCGTGCTGCCGATGGTGACCTGGCCGGCGTACTGGCTGTTGCCGATGCCGGTCTTGACGGCCTGGTACTCATACAGCTTGGCGCCGGTGGTCGCGTCGGTGATGACGTGCAGCTCGGAGGGGGTCTTGTCGTGCTGCAGGCCGCCGACCACGGTCTCCCAGGCCAGGGTCGGCCTGTCGGCGGCGGCCCAGACGACCTTGCGCACCGAGTTGGCCTTCGGGGACGTGGCGTTCTCGGCCTTGGCCCGGCCCAGCGCGAAGGACTTCGCCGAGTCGGCGGTCTTGACCGCGGTGGTGGAGGCGACCTTGACGGTGGCCTTGGTGGCCTTGGTGACGCTCTTCACGGCACCCTTGGCGTCCGCGTGGACGACGAGGTCGCCGCCGAGGACCGGCAGTCCCGCGAAGGTCCGCTCGTAGCGGGTGTGCAGCGTGCCGTCGGCGTCCTTCAGGACGGACTTCGGCAGCAGCGCCTCCTTCGCGCCCAGGCCCAGGGCCTTGGCGGTGGTGGCGCGGTGCGCCTGGGCGTCGGCTACCAGCGCCGCGTGCTGGGCCGGGGTGAGCTTGACCCCCAGGGCTCCGGCTCGGGGGGTGGCGCTGACGGAGGCGGCCTGGGCCGGCGCCTGGGTGCCAGCTGTGCCCGCGGTGCCGGCGGTGGCGGCGGTGGCGGGAAGCGCGACGGCGACCATCGCGGCGCTGGCTATCAGGGCACCCGCGGCGACAGCCTTGCGGGGGGAACGTCTCACAGTTGACTCCTAAGACGGAGGCCGAGGGGCTCGGCCCGAGACCGGACGGACCGTGGAGCCGCCCGGGCAGGACTGACCAAGGAGGTGCACAAACGAACTTCCATGCGCTGGATGCGCATTGATGCTTCGTTCGATGCACCGAGTTGCGCGTAAGGCTGCCCTGATTGCGTGAACATGTCATTCTGACTGCGCGGAAATGGCTGAAAGTGTAAGTTCGGTGAGCGATTCCGTCCGATAGTCGGACGCGCTTCGGGTCGGGCTTGTGGTTTCACCCAGGGCGTTGCGCGGCGGCGACACGTCAGCGGTCAGGTGAGGCCGAGCTTGTCCGGCCGCGGTGCGGCGCCGATGTTCGGCGCCGGGCCGGCGACTGTGCTCGAAAGTCGTTCCATGTGCAAATGTCCGGACAGGGCATGGCCTCCCTGAGGGCGCGTGGCGCGCGGCTTCCGAGTTGAGCAGGGCGGCGGCGTACCGGCGGGTGGTCTCGTGGAGGCCGTCGCGTGTCTCTGGCGGGCCTTCGACGGTCCCCTTGAACCGGGAGGCGACGGCGGGGAACTCGTGGTCGCGCGGAATGTCGAGTGGGGTGCGGTCGGCGGGGAAGGCGAGCCAGGCCATGACGTCCGTGATCGGCCGCTCGTCGAGTGCCGAAGTCAGGAACAACCGGGCGAGGATGTCGCCGTCGGCCTTGGACCAGAAGTCGCCCCGCTGGGAGGCGTCCACGCTTGTGGCGGCGAAGTGCCCGGCCAACCTGCCTGCCCCGTCGGGCGACTTGGCGACGGCGAGCGGGTTCCACCACATCGTCCGCCCGGCGTGAGCGATCTGCCGCGGGTCCGTCGACCACAGCCGCCCCACCCGGCCCGGGGTGTCGTCAGCGCGCCGTGAAGGCGTCGCCTTCGGCCTTTCGAGGTCAGCGGCACCGGGCCGGGCGCCGCGAGGATCGAGGGGATGGCGAGGGAGGTGGTCTTGCCGGATCGCGGTGCCATGATCGCGACGGCGACATCCTCGAACCCGCATTCCGTGCGCGCACAGTCACGTACCGCGCGCGTACCCGTGTGGCCGCGGCGCACACCACCCGTAAGACTGACCTCATGACGGAATCGGATTCCCATGCGTACGACGTCGTGGTGCTCGGAGCCGGGCCCGTGGGGGAGAACGTCGCCGACCGCACCCGCGCGGCCGGCCTGTCCACCGCGGTCGTGGAGAGCGAGCTCGTCGGCGGAGAGTGCTCCTACTGGGCCTGCATACCGAGCAAGGCCCTCCTGCGCCCGGTCATCGCCCGCGCCGAAGCCCGCCGCCTCCCCGGCCTGAGCGGTGCGGTGCGGGGCCCACTCGACACACCGGCGGTGCTCGCCCGCCGCGACTACTACACCTCCCACTGGAAGGACGACGGCCAGGTCCGCTGGATCGAGGGCGTCGGCGCCGACCTGTACCGGGGCCACGGCCGCCTGGCGGGACCCCGCACGGTGCAGGTCACCGCCCCGGACGGCACCCGCACCACACTCACCGCCCGGCACGCCGTCGCCGTGTGCACCGGCACCCGCGCCCAGCTGCCCGACCTCCCCGGCCTCGCCGACGTACGCCCCTGGACCAGCCGCGAGGCGACCAGCGCCAAGGCGGCGCCCGGCGCTCTCCTCGTCGTGGGCGGGGGAGTCGTGGCGACCGAGATGGCGACCGCCTGGCAGGCCCTGGGCTCCCGGGTCACCCTTCTCGTCCGCGGCAAGGGCCTGCTGAACCGGATGGAGCCCTTCGCCGGAGAGCTGGTCGCGGAGGGACTGAAAGAGGCGGGCGTCGAGGTCCGCACGGGCACCTCCGTGACGTCGGTGACCCGCCGGGACGGCACGGTGACCGCCACCACCGACACCGGGGAGCACCTGGAGGCCGACGAGATCCTCTTCGCCACCGGCCGGGTGCCGCACACCGAGGACATCGGCCTGGACACGGTCGGCCTGGAACCCGGCTCCTGGCTGACCGTCGACGACAGTCTGCGCGTGACGGGCACGGACTGGCTGTACGCCGTCGGTGACGTCAACCACCGCGCCCTGCTCACCCACCAGGGCAAGTACCAGGCCCGGATCGCGGGTGCCGTCATCGCGGCCCGCGCCGCGGGGGCACCCATCCTGGAGTCGGACCCCTGGGGCGCCCACGCCGCCACCGCCGACCACGACGCCGTGCCGCAGGTGGTCTTCGCCGACCCGGAGGCGGCGGCCGTGGGCCTGTCCCTGGCCGAGGCGGAGCGGGCCGGGCACCGGGTGCGGGCCGTCGACGTCGAGTTCTCCTCGGTCGCGGGCGCGGGCCTGTACGGCGAGGGCTACCGGGGCCGTGCCCGCATGGTCGTCGACCTCGACGACCGGATCCTGCGCGGGGTGACCTTCGTCGGTCCCGGCGTCGGCGAACTCATCCACTCGGCGACCGTCGCCGTCGCGGGACAGGTGCCGGTCGAGCGGCTCTGGCACGCGGTGCCGTCGTATCCGACGCTCAGCGAGGTGTGGCTGCGGCTGCTGGAGGCATTCCGGGACGCGTGAGTCCCGGCTCCCGCCCGCGCTGGGACGCCATGTTCCGTGGGCGCCGGGGCGCTCCCGCCGGGCTCGGGCCGGGCGGGAGCGCGTCGGGAAGCCGACGTGCGGGACGGCGCGGGCGCAGGCTCACCGCCGGGTCGGTCTCAGCCGTCCCCGTCCGGCAGGTCGAACCCCAGGCCCCGCGCCGCCGCGACCGGTGTGGGCTCGCTCCAGCGGTCCGCCATCGCCTGCGCGGAGGCCAGTGAGCGCAGCTCCGCGCGGTCGAGGTAGAGCGTGCCGTCGAGATGGTCCGTCTCGTGCTGGACGATCCGCGCGGGCCAGCCCGTGAAGACCTCGTCGAGCGGCCGGCCGTCCTCGTCCTGGCCGGTCAGCCGGACCATCGCCGGGCGCGCCACCACCGCCTGCCAGCCCGGCACGCTCAGACAGCCCTCGTAGAACGCGGCACGCGCGGGACCGATCGGCTCGTAGGAGGGGTTCACCAGCACCCGGAACGGCTGCGGCACCCGCCCGCGGGCCAGCCGCACCTCCTCCGGTACGGTCGCCGGGTCCTCCATGACGGCGATCCGCAGCGGCACACCCACCTGCGGCGCCGCGAGCCCCACGCCGGGCGCCGCGCGCATGGCCGCGCGCATCGCCTCGACGAGCCGGGCCAGCAGCGTGGGCCCCAGCTGTCCGTCGTACGGCTCGATGCCCTGCCGCAACACCGGGTCGCCCGCCGCGACGATGGTCAACGGGCCTTCGGTGAGAAGGAGTTGCTCGACCTGCTCGGCAAGGGGTGCGCGTGCGCCGGGAGTTGTCATCCGGCCAGCATGTCACGCCGGGTCTGACACCTGTCACCCGAACCTGACACCTGTCACCCCCTCACCAGGCCTGTGGCGCAGGCGACTTCACCTGCCGGGAACGCGTCCTTCCGCTCTCTCGGCCACTGGAGCGCGATCGCGTACCGGCGGGGGAGGCGGCGCTGCGGGTGGGACGCGGCCGCGCGGGGGTGACAGTGGCGGGCCTCCAGGGCGAAGCGCCCGGCATCCGGGGGGATGCCGGGCCCTTCGTCGTGCCTGCCTCGGCGGGCCCGTTACTTCCGCGTCGCCTCCAGCGCGGCCAGCTCCGCGTCGGCGCGCTCGGTGATCACGGTCAGGACGCGGCCCGCGACCGCGAGGTCCTCGGCCGGTATCCCGGCGTAGATCCGCGCGGAGATCGGGCCGGTCTCCGCGCTGACGGTGGCGTACAGCTTGCGCCCGGCGTCCGTCGCCCGGACGGCGGTGCCCTCCGCGGCGGCCAGGCCCTGCCCGATCAGCCCGTCGACGACGGCCAGGACCTCCGTCTCGGGGATCTTCAGCGACGCGGTCACCTGCGCGGCGAGCGCGTCCCGTTCGAGGGGGGTCTCGGCGGTGACGACCAGGCGCAGCGTGATCTGCTGCTGGAAGGTGGCGCCGTGGCGGCCCAGGACGTGCTCCAGGACGGCTCGTCCGGCGTAGTGGGCGAGCCCGATGACGCGGGGGTCGACGGAGGGGGCTGCGGTGGTGGTCATGACTGCTCCTGCCTGTTCTCGTGGGTCCCGGTCTGCGGGGGTGGATCAAGCGGTGCGTCGAGCAAGGTGGCGAGGTCGCGGCTGAGGCGCCGGGTGCGCTCGTCGTCGAGCCCGCCCAGCGGGGCCAGCAGTCGCTCCAGCAGGGCGTGTACGACCTCGATGGCGGCCCGGGTGGTCTCCTGTCCCTGGCCGGTGAGCGAGAGCTGGACCGCACGCGGGTCGCGCGGGTCGCGTTCGCGCCGCACCAGACCGGCGCTCTCCAGGGAGCGCGCCAGCTTGGACACGTACAGCGGTTCGAGCCCGGTGCGGTCGGCGAGCTGTCGCTGACTGGGCCGCTCACCGGTGCGGTGCATGCCGTGCAGCGAGGCCACCAGGGAGTACTGGGCGTGGGTGAGCCCGAGCGGGGCCACCGCGCGGTCCACGGCGGTGCGCCACTTCATGGACAGTCGCCACACCAGGAATCCGGGCGTCGCGCCCTCGGAACCGTTGCTCATGACGAATACATTACATGGCTACTATGTCCATGGCTACTATTTCTGTTCGAAGGCCGCCCGTCGCCCGGACGACGCACTGACGGAAGGGACCCGGCGGGGCTAGGTTGTCCGTCATGAGCAATCTCGACCGCGAGGCGGTTCCCGCCGTGTGCGGCGGCCGCGGCTTCGTGGTGGCGGAGCCCGTACGCGAACTCCTCAGCCCCCGCACCGTCAGGCTCGGCGAGTCGACCGAGGTCCGCCGGCTGCTGCCGAACCTGGGCCGCCGGATGGTCGGGGCCTGGTGCTTCGTCGACCACTACGGCCCCGACGACATCGCCGACGAGCCCGGGATGCAGGTGCCGCCGCACCCCCATATGGGCCTGCAGACGGTGAGTTGGCTGCACGAGGGCGAGGTGCTGCACCGCGACTCCACCGGCAGCCTCCAGACCATCCGCCCGCGCGAGCTGGGCCTGATGACCTCCGGCCGGGCGATCAGCCACTCGGAGGAGAGCCCCCGCACGCACGCCCGCTTCCTGCACGGGGCCCAGCTGTGGATCGCCCTGCCCGACAGCCACCGCCACACCGACCCGCACTTCGAGCACCACGCCGAACTCCCAGTGGTGACGGCACCGGGGCTGCGGGCCACGCTCGTCCTCGGCTCCCTGGACGGAGCCGTCTCGCCCGGCACGACCTACACCCCCGTCGTCGGTGCCGACCTCGCCCTCACCCGCGGCGCCGACGTCCGCCTCCCCCTCGACCCGGACTTCGAGTACGCCGTGCTGTCCATGTCCGGCGAGGCCCACGTCGACGGCGTGCCCGTCCTGCCCGGCTCCATGCTCTACCTCGGCTGCGGCCGCACCGAACTCCCGCTGCGCGCCGACTCCGACGCCGGCCTGATGCTCCTCGGCGGCGAGCCCTTCGAGGAGGAGCTGATCATGTTCTGGAACTGGATCGGACGGTCCCAGGAGGAGATCGTCCAGGCGCGGCGGGACTGGACGGAAGGGACACGGTTCGGGGAGGTGAAGGGGTACGACGGGGATCCGCTCCCGGCGCCCGCGCTGCCGGTGACGCCTCTGAAGCCACGGGGGAGGGTCCGCTGACCCGCGGGAACAGCCGGCTGACAGCGTTGGACGGGTACGCGGGCAGCCGCCGTCCGGCTGCCCGGCCGTCGCCGGGCAGCCGGACGGTCTGTCGCTCAGAGGCGTCCGCGGGAACCGTCAGCCTCTGGCGGCGGCGTAGTCACGCGCCCATGCGATGAACTCGTCCGCCACCGGGTAGTCGGTCTCCACCCGCGCGAGCAGTGGCTCCAGCGCCGCCGGTTCGAGCCGGTCGACGTTCAGGAGCACCTCCGCCCAGCCAGGTGGCCGGCGGTGATGGAAGCCGGGCGAGCGCCGCTTCATCTCGGCGAGCAGTTCCTCGCGGTCGAGAAGCCGGCGCATCTGCGGGAACGTGTGCTCCCGGAGCATCCCGACGAACTCCTCCGCACACGCACCGGGATCGGTTCGCGCGCCGTAGGCCCAGTAGCCGCGGGCCGGCATGTCCGCCGCCGGGTCCCACGCGACGGTGTCGGGCGGGATCAGATCCCAGTGGAGCATCGCCTCGGCGGACGTCGGCGGCAAATCCTTGGCCTGGTCCCAATGCTGACGGTAGGCCCACGCCCGCTGCGGGGAAGGGACGACGGAGACCCGGACGAAGAAGACGTCCATCTTCGGATCGATCCGGTGCGGATGGAACTCGATCAGTGCGCAGTCGCCGTGTTCCCCCGTCAGCCGGAAGACCTTCCCGTCCGGAACGAGCCCGGCGGCCTGTGCCACCGGCGCGACGTACCGTCGCCGCCAAGTGCTCTGCGAAACCATGACTCACCTTCAGCGAGCTCATGCTGCCAGCTCGAAGAACCTGTCCACCCACGGCCCGAAGGCGGACTCGTCGGGGTCGCGGGAGCCGGACGACGAGGCGCACATCGCGCCCAGCGCGTCGATGACGGAGGCCGCGACGGCGTGCGCAGGTCCATGGAGTTGGCCGACAGGTCGACGTCTCCCGACAGGGACGCGGTCTGGCTGAACATGCTTGTTTGCGGGGTGGGTGTGTCCGGCGCTGACATCACGCTCCACCTTCACGCCGTGACGGCGAGCGCGTGCTCCGCCCCGCGCTCGCCGCGCACTGCATCGCACCAGGTGTTCGCGCTCAGACCTCGGGCAGCCCGAAAGCGGCGCGGTCCGCGTCGATCAGGTCGTCGAGCAGCGCGACCGTGGCGGCGGCGAGCTGCTTGACGGGGAGGCCGGATGCCGCCTCGTTCTCCAAGGCGCGCCGGACGGTTAGGGCGAGCAACTCGGCATGCTGCTCCGGGCTGCCGATCGGGGTCGAGCCCTCGGCGCGCAAGAAGCCCTCGAACATCGCCTGGTAGGTGTAGCCGATCTCGTCCACGCTCAGGTCGTCGCGGACCAGGTCGTGCTCGGCGAGCAGCGCGAGGTAGCTGTGCGTCAGCGCGGCGTGCCGGTCGTCGCGCGCCGGGTCGGGCGAGCCGGTCAGCTTGCCGAGCAGATGGGGATCGCCCAGGAGCAGTCCGCGCAGCAGCGGACGGTCCACGATCGCCAGGTAGTACACGCGGGCGAAGTTGTGCAGCAGGCAGGTTTGCGGGTCGCGCTGGAGCGCCTGGCGCAGGTCGTCCACCGCACGGAGCACCTCGCGCGCGAAGACAGCGCCGAACAACTGCTCTCGGGTCTTCCAGTGCAGGTAGACGGTGCCCTTGCCGATGCCTGTCTCGGAAGCCACATCGTCCATGGTCACCCGCCGGTAGCCGTGCCGGGTCAGCAGGCCCGCCGCCGCGTCGAGGATGCGCGCGGCCCGTTCGGCGCGCTGTTGCGGGTCGCGGAGTCGTTCGGTGCCGGCGCTCACGCCCCAACTGTATGACCGGTTGCGAGACACCGCCAAACGAAACTTGCAGTTGACGAACTTTCGTTTTTCGTCATACCGTCAATATCGATGATGCCCAACCGACGACAGGAGCCGAGACATGAACACCCGCAAGTCCCCCCGCGGCAAGACGGTCCTGGTCACCGGCGCGACCGGGAACCAGGGCGGTGCCACCGCTCGCCACCTGCTCGCGGACGGCTGGCACGTCCGCGCCCTCGTCCGGCGCGACACCACGTCTGCCGCCGCCGCGCTTGCCGCCGCCGGAGCCGAACTCGTCCGCGGCGACCTGGATGACCGCGCCTCCATCGAGGAGGCGGCGCGCGGCGCGTACGGTCTCTACAGCGTTCAGTCCGCGAACGACAACGAGCTGTACCAGGGCGTCAACGTCGCGGATGCCGCGAAGGCCGCAGGTGTGCGGCACCTGGTGTACTCCTCCGTCGGCGGCGCGGAGAGCCAGAACCGCTACTACGAGGAGCGGGGCTGGGGACAGATCGAGAAGTGGCGGATCGAACAGCACATCCGCACGCTGGGCATACCCGCGACGATCCTGCGCCCCGCCGGGTTCATGGAGGACTTCACCAGCCCCGCGCGCTTCTTCCAGAACGGATCACTGAACGTCCCCTGGCGTGACGACCTGGTCGTGCAGCTCATCGCCATCGACGACACCGGAGCGTTCGCCGCACTGGCCTTCGCCGACCCGGACACCTATCTGGGCAGGGCCGTCGAGATCACCGGCGACCGGCTCACCGCCCCGCAGATCGCCGAACAGCTCAGCGCGGCAGCCGGACGCCACGTCCCGCACACGCAGATCCCGGTCGGTCTTCTGTGGGAGCACGACCCCGAGGTCGCGAAGGTCTTCACCTGGGCGAACGCCACCTACTACGACACCGACCTCGCCCCGCTGCTCGGCGCCCACCCCGGTGTCATGGACTTCCGCACCTGGCTCGACCGCTCCGGCAAGGCCCGCCTCGCGGCACAGCTGGAGGCCACCGCGGGCTGACGGGGCCGCGTGCCCAGGGCGGTGTGCTCGGCGCGGCGGTGGTGCGCCAACGAGGCCGCGCGTCGGCAGGGTGTCCATGCCCTCCACCCGATCCGCGACGGTATCGAAACGCGGGTCCGCGGCCGGCTCGCCGAGATCCTTCCCACGCGGTGAGCCTTCGCCCGTGCGTCGGTTGCACCCGGTGGTTCCGTGTGCGGCTTCCGGGCGGTTCGGCGCCCGCCGTCGCCCGGCTCCCCGCCGTACGCACCGGGGACGGGCCCCCGCTGCCGAACTGCCCGCATTCCACTGCCTCCTGACCCCGGGGCGCCGCCCGCCCACGGTCCATGACCGAGAGTGACGAAACTGCTAGGCTCGATGACGTTGCGTCATCTTGTCGCCGACCGCTAGGAGATGCCGGTGATCGAGCAGCTCTGGCTCCAGCCCCCGCTCGCCTTCGCCCGGCTGGGCCCGTCCCGCACCCCGTGCGACAACCACAGCTGGGGGCCGAGCGATCTCACCCCGCGCGGCACCGGCAAGACCACGGTGGTGCCCCAGCCGACCCTCGACCTGGCCGCGAACGGCACACTCTCCCAGCGGACCCCCGAACATGTGCGGTTCAAGGACGCTCAGGGGTGGCGCCCGATCTGCCCGTACTTCGAGGTCCACGGCAGCTGGACGGTGGACGGTGAGCGCCACGACGGGCCGGTGACCGAGGACGTGCTGCGGGAGTTCGGCCTGAGCCTCGCCGACGTGACCTGGACCGTTGCGGTCGCCAACCTCAAGGCGCATCACCTGACCCAGAGCGAGGGCGACCGCATCGAGGCGCGGGTCGAGGTGCGGGGCGACGACCACCAGCGCCACCGGCTCGACGGCACCTCCCCGCAGGACGCGCCCGAACCGCTGGTCCCGGCCGGCCGGAGCGTGCCGCTCGGCTCCGTCCAGCTCCCCGCCCCGAACCCCCGACTGCCCGAACTGCGGCTGCGGTTCACGCCCGCGGCCGGATTCGTCTACGGCCCGTCCGACCTCCCCTCCGACGGCAACTACCAGGTGCCGCAGGAGCGGCGCTTCCTCAACCCCGACGCGCGATGGTCCGACTGGCAGCTGACCGGCGAGGACCCCCGGACCGTGCCGGGCGGACTCTTCGCGGGCGCGGAGCGCGGCCGGTCGGTGGGTCTGGTGGACGACGTCTGCGACGGACTGGTGACCGTCTCCCTGCGCGGCGGACCGAGCGCCACCGGCCGAGTGGTGGCCTGCCCGCCCGTGTTCTCCCCGGACCGCAGACCCTTCGTCTCCATCGCCGACGGACTGACCGACCGCGTCCGCCGCGGTGACGTACGCCGACCCGAATACCTGGCCGACACGGAGCTGACGGCCCGGGAGACGCGTGATCTCTTCGAGCGCATCCTGGAGACCATGGGCAACGTCAACCTGGACGTGATGAACGGCATCTTCGAGGCCCTGCCCCGAGCTGTGCCCCTGACCGGCGTGCTGCTCGGGCTCACCGAGCAGGGCCGGCGCAGACACCGCCGCTTCGTGGCGCTGGAGATGCTGGAGGACCTGCTGCGGGAACGGCCGGACCTCATCCGGGCGGTCGTCCGGCAGCCCGGCGCGGACCCCTCGTTCAACGCGCTGATGCCGGTGGACATGCGTGGCGCGGACGGTGCCGCGCTGCATCTGACCCGCCGCCAGTACGACCTGCTGGAGGGCTGGGCCCGCTCGCTGCGCGAGTCCACGGAGGCGGGCACATGACCGTACTGCTCCAGATCGGCAGGCGCCCGCCCGAGCAGCCGCGCCCCCATGCGCCCGACCCGGCCCCGCCCGCCGCCTCGGCGGAGGTCAAGGTCTTCCGCAGCGCGCACGGCGCGCACCTCTTCGTCGCCGACGGCAGCCGCGTCTACGACCTGCCCGAGGAACTGGCCGCCCGGCTGGAGCGGTGGACGGCCGCACCCAACGGCTCGTCGGCCGACCTGGCTGACGCGCTGGACCTCCCCCTGTGGGGCGAGCGCCGCATCGACGGGCCGCTCGCCGAGCCTCCGCCGCCGGCCTCGATCTCGCTGAACGTGATGCAGGCCTGCAACCTGAGCTGCGGTCACTGCTACGCCGACGAGGGCCGCTTCGGCGGCACCGCGCGCGTCATGCCCCGCGACACCGCCTTCGCCGCGGTGGACCGGCTGCTGGCCGAGGCCGCACCCGGCGCCGACGTGGTGGTCGGCTTCATGGGCGGCGAACCCCTGCTCGCCCGGGACCTGATCCACGAGGTGGTCGCCCACGCCACCGGGGCGGGAGCGGCCACCGGCCATCAGGTCCGTTTCGCCCTGACCACGAACCTCACCACGGTCCGCCCGCAGGACGCCCGGCTGTTCGCCGACCACCCCTTCACCGTCACGGTCAGCCTGGACGGCGACCGGGCCGGCCACGACGCGCTGCGGCGCGCCCCCGGCGGAGGCAGCGCCTACGACCGGCTGCGCGCCGGGCTGGACACCCTGGCCCGGCACGGCCGCCCGCGTCATCTCAGCGCCCGCGTCAGTGTCACGCCGTACACCGGGCGGCTGCTCGACATCCTGGAGCACGGGATCGGGCTGGGCTTCGACGAGGTCGGCTTCGCCGCCGTGGTGAGCGCTCCCGATCCCGCGTACGAGATCGGCACGGGCGCGTTCCAGGAGTTCCTGGCCCAGATGACGGAGTGCGGCGAGCGAGCGCTGCGCGAGCTGTCGGCCGGACGGCACTACCCCTTCGGCAACTTCCAGACCGCCCTGCGCCAACTGCACCGGGGAACCCACCGCCCCTACCCCTGCGGGGCGGGCGCCGGCTACCTCAGCGCCTCGGCCGAGGGCCGGCTGTACGCCTGCCACCGGCTCGTCGACGACCCCGCCTTCGCCATGGGCACCGTCGCCGAGGGCAGCGACACAGCCCTGCGGCAACGGCTCCTGACGGAACGTCATGTCGACCGGTCGGAGCCGTGCCGCTCCTGCTGGGCCCGCTATCTGTGCGGGGGCGGCTGCTACCACGAGGTGAGCCGCCGGGGCCGCCCCGGCTGCGACTACATCCGCGGCTGGCTGGCCTTCTGTCTGCGTGCCTACGTCGAACTCGCGCAGGCAGCACCCGAGTTCTTCCAGCAGTCCGCCCCGTACCCCGCCGTCGGCACCGTCGGCACCGTCTGAAGGACCAGCCATGCCCGACCTGCCGCCGCCCGGCGAGAAGATCTTCCCGCGCAACCTCACCGCCCGCGCCGACCACATCGTGCGGGGCAACCCGTCCGGCACCCGCCCCGAGAGCGGGGTCGACAACTGCTTCCCCGGGCTGGAGTTCGACCAGCGCAACATGGACAAGCGGTTCCTCCCGGGACTCGTGGTGGACTTCCACCGCGGCGAGGGATCGCGGGTGCTGGAGATCACCGGGGGAGTGCCCGAGGCCGAGGGCCTCACCAACGCCGACCTCCCCGCCGAACGCCCGCTGTACGTCTGGGCGGTGTGCGGGCGCACCACCGTGGACCAGACCGACGGGCAGGTCGCCCCGGTGGACTGCCGCGGCGCGTCCGGACTTCTGGCCTGGCGTGCCGTGCACGACCTGCTGCCCGGCCCGATCGCCGTCCTCATCGGCCCCGGCCCCGGCGACCCGTCCACCGGGTCGACCGCCGTCGCCGCGCTCGACCAGCAGTGGGCAGCCGGCGACAGCTTCGTCCTGCGCGGCCCGAACGGCCGCGTCAGGCTGGCCGTCCTGGTCGCCGACCGGGCCGAGTACCTCACCGAGGACGGGGTGATCGACCCGCGGGCCTACGAACCCGGGGACCTCACCCGCAGCATGTGCGCACCCTGGCAGTACGACTTCCGCGACTGCATGTGCTTCTACTGGGCCTCCTCCAAGCCCGACGTCACCAGCAGCGCGGACGGCAGCGTCCCGCAGATGAACTTCCTGCGCGCCGACCGTACGCCCGTGCCCGACCTGGACAACGACGACAGCCCGCCCAACCAGGAAGGCCCGCGCAGAAGAAGCGAGTTCACCTACTCGGGCCTCATCCAGGACTGGAACGTCCTGCCCGTCGTGCTCAACGACCGCGAGGACGACAGCATCGGGCTCGTCGAGCCCCCGCCGGTGACCCTGCTGGACCGGCCGCAGGTGATCGACAAGCTCAGGACCCTGGCCACCGTCGAGCACGCGCTGTGCATGGAGTACCTCTACGCGCACTACTCGCTCAACGCCCCGAGGGAACTGCCCGCCACACCCCAGCCCAGCCGGCTCACCCGGGCCGTGCACCGGGCGGGCCAGGAGGTGTTCCAGGTGGCCGTCGACGAGATGCGCCATCTGCGCTGGGTCAACGAGGCACTGGGCACCCTCGGACAGCAGCCGGTCGTCGGCCGCGCCGCCGAGATCATGCGCGGCGGAGAGACCCACACCGTCGAGCGGCGCCTGCTCACCGCCGAGCAGTTGCAGTGGTTCATCGACGTCGAGTCGCCGAGCCAGGATCAGGGCACGGGCGTCGACGGCATGTACGTCCAACTGCACCAGAGCCTCGTGCGGCAGAAGGACCTGTTCCCCGAGCACGACCGGCTCTCCCACCTCATCAAGCTCATCATCGACGAGGGAGGCGACCACTTCCGCCGCTTCACCGCGGTCAAACGGCACCTGTCGCCATTCACGCCCGCCCAGTACCTGCGGCCCCTCGGCGCGGGCGACGGCAGCCCTCTGCAGACCCAGCTGCTGACCCTCAGCGACCAGTACTACGCGCTGCTGCTCGGGCTGCTGAACAGCACCTTCGCCCTGCAGGACCGGGCCGGCGGCGTCCTGATCGAACAGTCCCGGGTCACCATGGAGAACCTGCACCAGATCAACCACATGCTGGCCGCCCGCGACGTCGGGCCACGCTTCACGCTGCCCGCCGCCTTCGCGCAGCCGGCGGCCCTCGGGGCGGCCGACGGACAGGTCGCCCGGTCCGCCGCGCTCGCCGCGATCGAGGCACAGCAGGAGATCCGTGCCCTCGCCGACCTGCCGACGCGGCGGATCATCATCGCCCAGCAGACCCAGACCGAGTCCATGCTCTCCCTGCTCGACGCATGACACCGTCCGCGGTCGCGGTCACCGGGTCCGGACTGGCCGAACTGACCTGCGCCCGGCTCCTCGCCGGGCGCGGTCACCGCGTCCGCCTCGCCCCCGAGGCTCCCGCGGCGGCGGCAGGCCCCCGGCCACTGCTGCTCAACGGGCCCACCCTGGAACTGCTTCGGTCCCTGTGGGGCGACGGGCTGCTCGACGGCACCTGGGGGCTGACCGAACGCGAGGTGGTCTGGGGTGCCGCGGCACCGGCCCGCTTCCCGCAACCCGCCGTCGTCGTGGAGGGCGTGCGGCTGGCCGCCCGGATACGGGCCCGGCTCGAAGCCCGCACGCCCCCGCCGGGCCGCACCGAGTGGACCGTGACGGCCCGGCCCCCCGACGAATCCCACCGCACCCACGGGCGGCGCACCCTGCTGGCCGGGACCGCGCCGCTCGCCGCCGGCCAGGACCAGCGCACCGCCCGACTGGCCACCGCCCGGCTGGGCTGGGTGCATCTGACGCCCCTCGGAGACGGACAGTGCCTGGCACAGGCCATGGTGCCCGGTCCCGCCGCCGAACCCGCCGCACTGCTGGCCCGGCTGCTCGACGAGAGCGGACTGGGCCACGTACCGCGGCAGCCGCCGGACGCGGCCGTCGCCGTCCCCGCGGCCCCGCGCCTGCATCCGGCTCCGGCCAGGCCGCCGTCCGACGGAACCGGCGGAGTGCTGACCGTCGGAGCCGGCGCCCTGCGCTGCGATCCGCTCAGCGGCACCGGCACCGCCCAGGCCCTGCGCACCGGCATTCTCGCCGCCGCCGTCATCGACGCGGCGTCCAAGGGCACTCCGGCCGACGCCCTGTGCGCCCACTACGCCGAGCGCCTGCGGGCCGCCTTCCACGAGCATCTGCGCAGCTGCGCCCTGCTGTACGCCCCTGCCTTCCCGGACCCGGCCTGGCGGGACGAGATCGCCGCCGCGAGACCGGGCGAGCCGGTCCACCGCGCCGCCGTGCCGACCACGGCCGTGTCGCCCGTGGCGATCACCGGGGCGATCACCGAGACCAGGCCGCCCGGATGACGGGCGCGCGTTGCAGCCGTCGAGGCGAGCCGTCAGGAGGCCGCCTCCTCATCGTCCTGCCACAGCCCCCGGGCCTCCAGCATCTCGATGAGGTGGTCGGCGCTGTCCAGGATGTGCTGCTCCATGAGCGAGCGGGCCATCCGGGCGCTGCCCCGGCGCAGGGCCTCGACGATCAGCGGGTGCTCCTCGCGGGTCGCGGCCGCGCGGCCCTCGATGGACACGTAGAAGTGGTTCGGAAGGTGCCGGACCACCGAGCGCAGCAGCAGGGCGAGGCGCTGGGAGTCGGCGGCGAGGTTGATCAGACGGTGGAAGGCGTGGCCGTGCTCGACCATGGCCTCCTCGTCGGCGGCCTCGGTGGCCTCCTCCTGCTGCTTGACGATCCGCTCCAGCTGGTCGAGCTGCTCGGGGGTGATCTGCTTGGCCGCGCGGGCGGCCAGCTCGCCGCCGAGCTGGGCCTGGACCCAGAACAGGTCGCGCACGTCCTGCCGGGAGAACGGGGTGACCACGAATCCCCGGCGCGGGACCAGCTCGATGAAGCCCTCGCTGCTGAGCGCCAGCAGGCCTTCGCGGACCGGGGTGTTGCTCACGCCGACCGCCTCGGCGATCGGCTCCATGCGCAGGAACTCACCGGGCCTGACCTGACCGGAGATGATCAGCTCACGGACGTAGCCGGCCACCTCCTCGGAGAGCTGCAGTCGCCTGGGGTCCCGGTCGCGCGCCATGTGTATCCCGTTTCCCGATGTCCGGCCGACAGTTGCGTTGATCAAACATCATATAACTTCGGCTGTCGCCGTCACCTGCCCTCGGTCCCGGATTCACCGGGCGGGGACGTTGCCGCGGACGCCTTGAGGGCGTGCACCACCCGCCGGTGCACCCGGGAGAGTGCCTCGGTGTCCGTCATGCCTTTCCGGTGGAAACCACCGATCACGCATCATATAAAAAATATCCATGGTGGGGAGAGGTCTGCGGACGTACCGTGAAATTCGGGGCAGTGGAGGTGGGAAGGAGCGAGATGGGCGGGTCCACCACCGGTGAAGCGGGCCCGGGGGTACCGCTCACGGCCGTCGCGACAGCTCTGCTTGACGCCCGCGGCACGGTCGTGCGCTGGTCGGCCGCGGCTGCCGCGCTGATCGGCCGGCCCGCCGACGAGGTCTGCGGCCGGCGCTTTCGCGCCCTGCTGGACGCCCCCGGCGAGGACGATCTCCCGACGGCGGGCCCCGTACGCCTGCGGCACCGCAACGGCGGCCGGGTCGACGTCATCCTCCGGCCCGTGCCCCAGGAGCCCTCCACCGACATCCTGGTCCTCCTCGCCCCCGCGAGTGCCGAGACGGGCGGGGGCGCGGGGACGGAGGCGGACGACTCGGAGGCCTTCCCGGGCGGCGGGAGCGTCCAGCGCCGCTCCCGCCGCGAACGGGACCTGCTGCACGCGGCGGCCACCCGGATCGGCGGCTCGCTGGACGCGGCCCGCACCGCCCAGGACCTGGTGAACGTCCTCGTCCCCGCCCTGGGAGACCTCGCGAGCGTCGAACTCGCCGACGGCGTCCTGGAGGGCAACGAACCGCCGAGGATCGCCGGCACCGGAAGCCTGCACCTGCGCCGGACCGCCGTGGCCGCGGTCGGCGGGATCTGGCCGGCCCACCTCACCCAGCCGGGCCAGACCATCCCCCCGGTGCTCTCCACCAGCGAACTGCGCGACGTCCAGCACGGCCGGGCCGCCGTCTTCTCCCGGGACAAGGTGGCCGCCCTCTTCGACTCACCCGAGCAGCACCGGCTGGCCATCCCCGAGCGCGGCCACTCCGCCCTCTGGGCGCCCCTCTTCGCCCGTGGCCTGGTCCTCGGCACCATCGCCGTCTGGCGCACCGACCAGCTCGACGAGTTCGACCACGTGGACGCCGACCTGCTGACGGAGATCGCCTCACGGGCCGCGCTCAGCGTCGACAACGCCCGCCGCTACACCCGCGAACACCGCTCGGTGCTCGCCCTCCAGCAGCGGCTGCTGCCCGAGCCGACCACCGACGCGCCCGCGGCCGAGACACACGGCCTGTATCTGCCCACCCGCAGCGGGGCCGGGATCAGCGGCGACTGGTACGACGTCATCCCGCTGCCCTCGCTGCGCGTCGCCCTGGTCGTCGGGGACGTCGCGGGCCACGGCCTGTACGCCACCGCCACCATGGGCCGGCTGCGCACCGCCGTCCGCACGCTCGCGGACCTCGAACTCGATCCCACCGAGCTGCTCACCCACCTGGACGACCTGGTGCAGCAGTTCGGCAAGGAGGCCGACCCGGCGGGCCCGTTCGTCGCCACCTGCCTGTACGCCGTCTACGACCCGATCACCCGGCGCTGTTCGCTGGCCAGCGCCGGGCACCCGCCACCGGTCGTGACCCGGCCCGACGGCACCACCGAGGCGATCGAGGTCACGCCCGGACCGCCCCTCGGCGTGGGAGGCATGCCCTTCGAGTCGACGACCGTCGATCTCGCGCCCGACAGCGTCCTGGCCCTCTACACCGACGGCCTGATCGAACGTCACGACACCTACGGCGACGGCGGGCTGCGCTGGCTGATAAACACCCTCGCCGACTCCTGCCGCCCCGGCCACCCCCTGGAGGACGCGGGCCGGGCGCTGCTCGCCGACCTGGACGGCGCGCCGCCGCGCGACGACATCGCCGTGCTGCTGGCCCGCACCCGTGTCGTCGCCGCGGAGCACATGGCGAGCTGGGAGTTCCCGGCCGAGCCGAGCGTGGTGTCCACCGCCCGCCGGGTCGCCACCGAGCAGCTGGCCACCTGGGGCCTGGAGGACATGGCCTTCACCACGGAGCTGATCATCAGTGAGCTGGTCACCAACGCCGTCCGCTACGCCGGTGGCCCCGTGGGCCTGCGGCTCATCCGCGAGAACGCGCTGATCTGCGAGGTCACCGACCCGAGCAACACCCAGCCGCGACTGCGCCGGGCCCGCTGGAGCGACGAGGGCGGGCGCGGTCTGTTCCTCATCGCCCAGCTCGCCCGCCGCTGGGGCAGCCGCTACGGCCGCCACGGCAAGACCATCTGGACCGAGCAGCCCCTGGCCCCGGCGGAGTTCGATCCCATGACCCTGCTGTGAGACCGCCGGTCAGGGAATCCACGAGACTGTCGGTACCGCGACTCTCGAATACGGTACTCAGTACCATTGCGTGGGGCGAGTAGTCCCGGTCCGTGAGATCACGAGAGGATGGGCGGTCATGAGCAAGCCACCCGCACGGATCCGCCTGGCCGACGCCGCCCTGGCGCTCTTCGACGAGCGCGGCTACGAGCAGACCACCGTCGACGACATCGCCGAGCGCGCCGGAGTCGGACGTACGACCTTCTTCCGGCACTACGGGTCCAAGGAAGCGGTGATCTTCCCCGACCACGACCGGCTGCTCGACCTCATCCGCGACCGGCTGGCCACCTCCAGCCACAGCACCGCCCTGGTCGCCGTCTCGGACGCGGTCCGGCTGGTGCTGCTGCACTACATCGACGAGGGCGATCTCGCCCGCCGCCGGTACGCGCTGACCAGCAAGGTCGCCGTGCTGCGCGACCGGGAGATCGCCAGCGTGGCGCGCTATCAGCGGCTCTTCAGGGAGTTCATCGCCGAGTGGATGGGCGACCCGACCGCGCGGGCCTCGCTGCGCGCCGAGCTGATGGCGGCCTCCGTCGTCGCTGCGCACAACCATGTGCTGCGGCGTTGGCTGCGCGGTGAGTCCGCCGACCCGGTCACGGAGATCGACGAGGCGATGCGCGAGGTGCTCGACCTGTTCCCGGCGCCCTCGGCGGGCGCGGGCGCCCTCGACGGCGGCACCACCGTGATCGCCTTCCGCTCCGGGCAGGACCTGGACGCGCTGCTGCCGTCACTGAGACGTGTCATGGAGGGCCCGCCCGGCCCCTGACACTCACCGGCGCGGCCGTCGGGGACCTCACCCCGCGGCCGTCGGGGACCTCACACGTTTCCGTCCCTTGTCGCGTCGCTGCGGGGCGTGTGAACGTCGAGAGCACGACGCTCCGAGGCCACCACCGCACCTGTCGTGGACCGGGCCGTGTTCCGGAGCCGAGCAGACAGCGACGCGCTCAGCTTCGCCGGACACGACCGCCTCACCTACGGCGCCCTGCGGGAGACCTCGCTGCGCCACGCCCGAGCGCTGCGCGACCTGGGGCTGGGCAGGGGAGACCGGCTGGGCCTGGCGGCGCGCTTCAGCGGAGGCACCCCCGAGGGGCGGGCCGTGCGATGACCGCGCTGGAGCCCATGGGCCGTCTCGGCAGACCCGAGGAGATCGCCGACGCCGTGCTCTGGCCGGCCTCCGACGCCGCGTCCTTCGTCACCGGCCACTGCCTGGCGGTCGAGGGCGGCTGGCTCGCCCGCTGACGGCCCGGAGCCGGGTGCTTCACAGACTCGCCGAGTGGTCCGGGACGTAGGTCTGCAGATCGCGCGGCGGGCGCTCGTACCCGGTGGACGACGGCCGCTGCGGCAGCTCCAGCACGGGCGGCGGGATGTCCTTGTACGGTACCGAGTCCAGCAGATGGGCGATCATGTTGAGGCGGGCGCGGCGCTTGTCGTCGCTCTCCACCAGGTACCAGGGGGCCTCGCTGATGTCGGTGTGGACCATCATCTCGTCCTTGGCGCGGGAGTAGGCCTCCCAACGGGTGATCGACTCCAGGTCCATGGGGGAGAGCTTCCAGCGGCGCAGCGGATCCTCCAGGCGGCGGCGGAAGCGGTCCTGCTGTTCGGCGTCGCTGACGGAGAACCAGTACTTGCGCAGCAGGATGCCGTCCTCCACGAGCATCCGCTCGAAGATCGGGCACTGGTGCAGAAAGCGCTGGTGCTCCTCCTTGGTGCAGAAGCCCATCACATGCTCGACACCGGCCCGGTTGTACCAGGACCGGTCGAACAGCACGATCTCCCCGGCGGCCGGGAGATGTTCGACGTAGCGCTGGAAGTACCACTGGCTCCGCTGCCGTTCGGTCGGCTTGGGCAGGGCGGCGATCCGGGCGACGCGCGGGTTGAGGTGCTCGGTGACGCGCTTGATCGTGCCGCCCTTGCCGGCCGCGTCCCGGCCCTCGAAGACCACGACCAGCCGCGCGCCCTCGGCCCGCACCCACTCCTGGAGCCGCACCAACTCGGTCTGCAGCCGCAGAAGTTCGGAGTAGTACGTCTTACGGTTCAGCTTCGCCGTCCCGCTCGCCGTCTTCTTGTCGCCCATGCGCCGCTCCCCGGCCGGTCGGACACCAGGACGCCACCGTACGTCACGCCGGACTGGGATGCCGTACGGCGGTGTCGGGCCTGGTGAGATGTGAGGTGAACCAGTCCCGGGCCAGGGAGGACACCGCGGCGAGGGTGCCGGGCTCGGTGAACAGGTGGGTGGCGCCGGGGACGACGGCGAGCCGGTGCTCGCAGTGCATCCGGTCCGCGGCGAGCCGGTTGAGGCTGAGCACCTGGGTGTCCAGGCTCCCGACCACCAGCAGCGTGGGCGCGCGGACCCGCGCGAGGACGGCGGTGGAGGCGAGGTCGGGGCGGCCGCCCCGGGAGACGATCGCCAGGACGTCGTCGTCGGCGGCGGCCTCCAGGCACGCGGCCGCCCCGGTGCTGGCCCCGAAGTAGGACACGGGCAGCCCGGTCTCGCGGCGCAGCCAGTCCGCGGCGGCCCGCAGCCGGCGGGCCAGCAGCACGGTGTCGAAGACGTTGCCCCGGTCGTTCTCCTCGTCCTCGGTGAGCAGGTCCAGCAGCAGGGTGCCCAGGCCCGCGCGGTTGAGCTCGGCGGCGACGTACTGGTTGCGGGGGCTGTGCCGGCTGCTGCCGCTGCCGTGCGCGAACGCCACCACGGCCGGGGCGCCGCCTGGCAGGGCGAACCGGGCGGCGAGCCGCATCCCGTCCGCGGGGACCTCCACCTCGGGATCGGGCGGCAGGCCGTCGGCGTCCGGCGCCGGACGGATGGCGCGGGCGAGCAGCGCGCCGACCTCCGCGTCGCCGGTCTGTTCGAAGTCGCGGTACCAGGCGCCGACCGAGCCGAACACGCTCGGTGTCTCCAGGCACACCAGCTCGTCGGCGGCCTCGCGCAGCCGCGCCGGGATGCGGTCGGGGGCCACCGGGACGGCCAGCACGATCCGGGCCGCGCCCTGTCCGCGCACCACCTGGCAGGCGACCGTCGCGGAGGCCCCGGTGGCCAGGCCGTCGTCCACGACGACGACCGTGCGGCCGCTCAGCGGGGCGGGCGGGCGTCCGGCGCGGTACGCGGTGACGCGTCGTACGAGTTCGGCGCGTTCGCGTTGCTCGACCTCGGCCTGCTCCTGCGGGGTCACCCTGGTCGCGTTCAGGACGTCTTCGTTGAGGACGCGGACGCCGCCCTCGCCGATCGCGCCGAAGGCGAGCTCCGGCTGCCAGGGAACCCCGAGCTTGCGGACGACGAGGACGTCGAGCGGTGCGTGCAGACAGCGGGCCACCTGGTAGGCGACCGGGATGCCGCCGCGCGGCAGGCCGAGCACGACCACGTCCGTGCCGCGCAGGCCCTCCAGGGCGTCCGCGAGCCGCAGTCCGGCGTCCACACGGTTCTCGAAGCGCATGTGGCACCTTCCTCGCGGTGTCGTCGGCCGGTCAGGTGGCTGCCCTGTCCGTCAGCCGGTCATGTGGCCGCCCCAGCGTGGGCCGACCAGCTCCCACTCACGGTCCCACCGGTCCATGCGCCGCTTGTCCATCCGCCACCGGGTGACGGCCGCGGCACCGAGCGCCGTGCCGGCGAAGGCCACGGACGCGGCAGTGCCGAGGAGTCCGGCCTCGACGGAGGCCTCGGCCCGGGTGGGCGGCGCGGCGGCGAGCGTGCCCTGGGTGTCCTGCCAGACCACGACCTGGGAGCCGGTCCTGTGCCCGGCGTCCACGAGGGCGATCCCGGTGCGTGCGGAGCCGTCCGGCGCGGTCCACCGGACCTTCGCCCTGACCTGGTCGGAGACGGTGCCGGCCCGTGGCGCGTCGGACGGCGCGCCGCCAATCACCACGGCCTGGACGGCGGTGCGCTCGGCGCGCTGCCGGGCGAACGTGGCGTCCGCGGCGCGGGCCGTGACGACCCCGGCGACGATCCCGCCGACGAGGGCGACCAGCCATACCGCGAGCAGGATCCAGCCCTCGACGACGTCGTCGTGCCGCCGCAGCGGGTTGTTCCGCCACCGCCACAGCCACTGAGTTGACTTCCTGCTGTCGCGCATCGGTTCGCACCTCCCTAACAGGGTCACACCGCGGGCGCGGCGGGGCCACCTCTGGGGGCCGGAGCCGTCGTGGGGTCCCCGCCCGGACGGGGTCGGTCACCCCACGCGTCACGCCCTGACCGGTCCGGAGAGCTGCACGATGTCGTCCGCGGCCACGTCGTGCAGCCGGATGGCGAGGTCCTCCAGGGCCCGGCTGGCGGCGAGTTCGTCGCCGATCTCGGGGACGGGCCGGTCGAGCGGGCTGCGCCGGGCCGTGCCCCGGCCGGTGACGGTGTCGGTCTCACCCGTGCCGCCGGTGTCGCCCGTGGTCAGGACGGCTCGTGCCCGTGTGTCGTCGCCGTCCTCGGTGATGTAGATCTGCACGTTCCACTGCTTGTCCGGCATCGCGATCACTCCCGTGCGGAATTCGCCCCTTCATACAGCCTGCGCCCCGCCGACGGCCCGGTCCAGCCACCCGAACGGAGGACTTGCGCGCCCCGCGTCCCCGGTGCTTAGACTATTCGTACAGCGGCTGGACTGTCAGTCCAGGCAGGAGAGGGAAGCGGAAGAGGGGGCGTGAAGGGGAGTGGACGCATGACCGCCGAAGAGGATCTGGAGCGCGAGCGGGACGCGGTCATCGCCGCGTTCACCCCGGTCGTGGCCGGGATCGCCGCGACCTTCGGACCCGTCTGCGAAGCGGTGCTGCACGACTACCGGCGGCCGGAGGAGTCCGTGGTCGCCGTTGCCGGTTCGGTGACCGGGCGCGCGGTCGGCGGGGCGATGAGCGAGATCGGCCTGCGCGCACTGGCCGGCGGTGACGAAGCGGCCGACGAGCTCAACTACCTCACGCGCACCCGCGACGGACAGCTGGTGAAGTCGTCCACCGTGCTGCTGCGCGACTCCACCGGCGCGGTCTTCGGCGCCCTCTGCCTCAACCTGGACGTCGGTGTGGTCTCCCAGGCCCATGCCCTGCTCGGCGCGCTCGCCGGGCTGGGCGGCACCCCGTCGGCCGGCCTGCCCGTGACCACCTTCGGCAACGACATCGACTCGGTGGTGGACGCGATGGTCGACAGCCACCAGCTCCACCGGCACCAGAACTGGGCCGGGCTGGACCGCGCCGGACGCCTGGAACTGTTCCGCGGCCTGGACGAGCAAGGTGTCTTCGCCGTACGCCGGTCCGTCGAGCAGGTCGCCACCCGCCTCGGCATCTCCCGCGCCTCCGCCTACCACTACCTGTCCCAGGCCAGAGCCTCGGGCCCGGACGGCCCCGGACCCGGCCCGACCCCGAACGGAGACCGCCCGTGACGGCCACCGCCCCCGTCGTGACCCTTGAGGACGTCCGCGCCGCCGCCGCCCGGATCGAGGGGGTCGCCCACCGCACCCCCGTGCTGCGCTCGCGCACCCTCGACGCCCTGGTGGGCGGCGAGGTCTTCCTGAAGTGCGAGAACTTCCAGCGGGTGGGCGCGTTCAAGTTCCGCGGCGCCTACCACGCGGCCTCCCGGCTCACCCCGGAGCGGCTCGCCCGGGGCATCGCCGCCTACTCCTCCGGCAACCACGCCCAGGCCGTGGCGCTCGCCGCCCGCGAGCTGGGCACCACCGCGGTGATCGTCATGCCCGAGGACGCACCCCGCTCCAAGCGGGCGGCGACCGAGGGCTACGGCGCCGAGATCGTCACCTACGACCGCTACACCGGCGACCGGGTCGCCCTCGCCGAGGCGCTCGCGGCGGAGCGCGGCCTGACGCTGATCCCGCCCTACGAGCATCCGGACGTCATCGCAGGGCAGGGCACGGCGGCGCTGGAACTGCTCTCGGAGACGGGCGAGTTGGACACACTGGTGGTGCCGGTCGGGGGCGGCGGGCTGATCGCCGGCAGCGCCACCGCGGCCAAGGGCCTGCAGCCAGGCATACGCGTCGTCGGCGTGGAGCCGGAGGCGGGGGACGACACCAAGCGGTCCCTTGAGGCGGGCCGGCGCGTCAGTATCCCGGTGCCGCACACCATCGCCGACGGACAGGCCCTGCACACGCCCGGCGAGCTGACGTTCTCCGTCAACCGGCGGCTGGTCGACGGCATCGCGCTGGTGAGCGACGACGAGATCCGGGCGGCGATGCGGTTCGCCTTCGAGCGGCTGAAGATCGTGCTGGAGCCGAGTGGCGCGACCCCGCTGGCCGCCCTGCTGGCGGGCCGCGCCGCCGGACCGTCCCGCCGCACCGGCCTCATCCTCTCCGGCGGCAACATCGACGCCGACCGCTTCGCGGAGCTGTGCGCCGGGGGAGGGCGGTAGGGGAGCAGGAGTGAGCGGGCGGGTGAGGGGCGCCGGCGGGCCGATGACGGCCGGTCGTCCGGCAGCGGCCGGGTCACTCGAATGGCGGCCCCCACCTTGACGGGCGGACGATGAGAGGTAGGGCCCGGCCCGCACCGGAGTCCGTTCCCGGCCCGGGAGCGGCAGGCGGGGACCGGACCCGGCCGTCCGGGACGGCCGGAAAGGAGGAGCGTCATGCTGGAAGTGAAGGCGCTCGACAAACCGGACGAGCAGCGTGAGTTTCCCAGTGGCCACCTCGAAGCGGTCCACCTCACCGGGTGCGACTTCTCCGTGGCCACCTTCGAGCCGGGCTGGCGCTGGTCCGAGTCCGTCGGACCGATCGCGGGCACCAAGACCTGCCAGATGAACCACAACGGCTATGTGGTCCAGGGCAGGATCCACATCCTCATGGACGACGGCAGCGAGACCGAGGCCGGCCCGGGCGATGTGTTCGTGTGCTCGCCGGGGCACGACGCCTGGGTCGTCGGAGACGAGGCCTGCGTCGCCTTCGACTTCGAGGGCCAGACGGCCAAGGAGTTCGCGAAGAAGCAGGGGAGCTGACGGCACAGGAGGACCGGGTGTGCGCCCGCCCGGCGGCACACCGCCTTGCACCGTGGAAACCGATCGGTTTACTCTGACGACGTCGGTAAACCGATCGGTTTCCGCCGTGTCCGTGCCCTCGCGCGCCCGCCCCCGGGTGCGCCCGCACCCGGGAGAGACTCATGACGACGATCGAAGGCGCCACCGCCCTGGTCACCGGCGGCAGCCGCGGCATCGGCCGCGCCCTTGTGGCCGCGCTGTACGAGCGTGGAGCGAAGAAGGTGTACGCCACCGCCCGCGACCCGCGCACCGTGACCCATCCCGACGCCGTGCCCCTCGCGCTGGAGGTGAGCGACCCCGCGTCCGTGGCGGCGGCCGCCGAACAGGCCCAGGACGTCACGATCCTGATCAACAACGCGGGCGCGGCGGTGAACGCCTCCTACCTCGACGCTCCCGTGGACGACGTACGCCGCGAGTTCGAGACGAACTTCTACGGTCCGCTCCTGGTCACCCGCGCCTTCGTGCCCGTCGTCGAGCGCAACGGCGGCGGCCATCTCCTCAACGTCCACTCCGTGCTGTCCTGGGTGGCTCTCGGCGGTTCCTACAGCGCCTCCAAGGCCGCCCTGTGGTCGCAGACCAACTCCCTGCGCCTGGATCTCAAGCCGCGCGGCATCGAGGTCACCGGCCTGCACGTCGGGTACGTCGACACCGACATGACCGCCGGCGTCGACGCGCCCAAGTCCACCCCCGAGAGCGTGGCCGCCCAGGCCCTGGACGGCATCGCGGCGAACGCCCCCGAGGTGCTGGCCGACGAGCTGACCCGGCAGGTCAAGGCCGGTCTGTCCGCCGACCTCACCGCGCTGTACCCGCAGCTCGCCGCCTGAACGGCCGGGAGCCCCGGGACGCCGGGCTTCAGACCGGCAGCAGCTTGCCGACGATCTCGCCCAACTGCCGGGTGGTGACATCCGACGGGGCCGTCACACGGCGTCCAGGTCGAGCTTGGCGGCCGCCTTCAGCAGGTCGTCCTGGTGCTTGAGGACCACGCCCAGGGTGTCCCGTACGACGGTCTCGTCCAAGGTGTCGGCGCCCAGCGCGAGCAGCGTCCGCGCCCAGTCGATGGTCTCGGCGACCGACGGCACCTTCCTGAGGTCCATGGCGCGCAGCGCGCCCGCCACCCGCACCACGGACGCCGCCAGTGCCTCCTCCAGCTCGGGCACCTTCAGCCGTACGATGCGCCGCTCCAGCTCCTCCTCGGGGAAGCCGATGTGCAGGAACAGACAGCGGCGGCGCAGGGCCTCCGACAGTTCGCGGCTGGCGTTGGAGGTGAGCACGACGAACGGGCGGCGGGTCGCGCGGACCGTGCCCAGTTCGGGGACGGTCACCTGGAAGTCGCTGAGCACCTCCAGGAGCAGGCCCTCCACCTCGACGTCGGCCTTGTCGGTCTCGTCGATCAGCAGGACCTTGGGGTCGTCGCCGCGGATCGCGGTCAGCAGGGGCCGGGGGAGCAGGAACTCCTCGCTGAAGATGTCCGTGCGGGTCTCGTCCCAGGACTCGTCGCGGCCCGCGCTGATCCGCAGCAGCTGCTTGGCGTGGTTCCACTCGTACAGCGCGCGGGCCTCGTCCACGCCCTCGTAGCACTGGAGCCGGACCAGCCTGGCGTCCGAGACGGCCGCCACGGCCTTGGCGAGTTCGGTCTTGCCGGTGCCCGCCGGGCCCTCGACGAGCAGCGGTTTGCCGAGCCGGTCGGCGAGGAACACGGCCGTGGCCACGGCGGGGGAGGCGAGGTATCCCGCCTCGGCGAGGCGTGCGGAGACGTCGTCGACGGAAGTGAACAACCGGGCCTCCGGCGGTCATGGGCGTACGGGGTTCTGAACTTCTATCTAAGCGCTTGTTCAGTGCTCGTGTCACCAGGTTCCCTGGCGCCCGGCCGTGCGAGGGATGCGGCACCCCGCGTACACCGATCGGTTTCCGTACCGTCCGGCCGCGCGGTAGCCTCGCCGTATGACCACGGACAAGGCCTCTCCCCGGGACCGGCTGCTGGACGCCGCGGGTGCGCTCTCCTACCGTGACGGCGTCTCCGTCGGCGTCGACGCGCTGTGCAAGGAGGCCGGAGTCTCCAAGCGGTCGATGTACCAGCTCTTCGGCGGCAAGGGCGAGGTCCTCGCCGCGAGCCTGGAGCGGCGTCTGCCCGGCTACGAGCAGCGGTTGCGGCCCCCCGCGGAGGAGGCCGGCACACCGCGCGAGCGCATCCTGTACGTCTTCGGGCAACTGGCGAAGGCCTCCGCCGAACCCGGCTACCACGGCTGCCCCTACCTCGCCGCCCTGGTCGAGCTGAAGGATCCCGCCCATCCGGCGAGTCAGGTGGCCGGCGCGGCGAAGGAACGGCTGCTCGCCGCCTTCCGCGCCGAGGCCGAGCGCGGCGGAGCCCGCGACGCGAACCTGCTCGCCCGCCAGCTCGTCCTGGTCTTCGACGGCGCGAGCGCCCGCGCCGGAGCGGGCGTGGAGAACCTTCAGGACGGCCTGGCCGCCGTGACGGCCGCCGCCCTGCTGGACGCGGCCGGGGTCGGGGCCGGCCAGGGACTGTAGCCCGGATCGGGCCGCCGTGAGGGAGGGCACGTCCTCCAGTCCCGAGCGGTGGCCCCCGGCTCACGCCCCGTCGCGGTCGAGGGCCGTGCAGACGCAGACCCGGTTGCCGTCCGGGTCGGCCAGGACCGTGTACGAGGGGGCCTTGGCGGCGTTCACGACGGTGCCGCCCGCCGCGACGGCCGCCTCGATGCGCGCGTCGGCCACCTCGGGCGCGAGCCACACGTCGAGGTGCCAGCGCTGGCGGGGCGTCTCGTGCGGGTCGGTGGACTGGAACCACATCACGGGCACCCGGTCGGTGGGGTCGAGAACCTCGTCGCCCCGCGCGTTGCCGGCGTCCCCGGTGAGCAGCGCCGACCAGAACGGTGTCAGCGCCGAGTGGTCGGCTGTGTCGAGCGCGAGTTCGACCTGGGTGACCTCGCCGGGTGCGGCGGTGAGCCCGTGCTCCCGGGCCAGATCGCTGATCGCGCCCGCCAGCTCCAGGTCCGCCGCGGTGACGCCGCGTCTGCCGGTGGCGTCGTCGACCGTGCAGAGCCTCACGTCGACGCCGCCGCGCCCCCAGCGGATCTCCGGCTCCAGCCCGGCGTCCCCCGCCGCCTTCGCCACGGCGGCCACGAAGACGGCCCCCGCCACCCGGTCGACGGGCCGGAAGCGCGCGGCCATCGGCTGGGCCAGCTTCCGCCAGTCACCGAGGCCGGTGTCGATCGCCTTGACGATGTCGCGATTGCTGAGAGTCTCCATGAGGCCATGCTCCCAGTGCGCCCCGGCCACGGCCCGGCGCAACTCCGAGAACCCTCACCGGAACGCCGGCGCGTTCCGCCGCGCCCACTCCTCGTACGACCCCGCGGGCCGGCCCAGCACCCGCTCCACATCGGGGCCGACCCGCCGCTCCGCCTCGTTCGGCTCGGCCAGGATCGACAGCGTCGTCTCGGCGACCAGCTCCGGCATGAACCGTGTCATCAGGGACAGCGCCTGCGCGCGCGACTGCTCCACGAACCGCACCGGCTCCCCCAGGGCGGCACCGATCGCCGCGGCCTGCTGCCGGGGCGTGACCAGGGCCGGGCCGGTCAACTCGTAGACCTGACCGCCGTGTTCGCCCGAGCGGAGCGCCAACGCGGCCACTTCCGCGATGTCGTCCGGGTCGACCACGGGCAGGGCCTTGTCACCGAAGGGCGCGGCGACCGTCCGCGAGGCGCGCACCGACTCCGCCCAGGCGAAGGTGTTGGACGCGAAGCCACCCGGCCGCAGGATCGTCCACTCCAGCCCGGACGCCCGCACGGCCTCCTCGATCGCGTGCGCCACCCGTCCGTGCGACGCCGAGTCCGGCCGTGTCACCACACCCTGCGAGGACAGCAGCACCACCCGCTTGACGCCACCGGCCGCGGCGGCCTCCAACACCGCCGCCGTGGGCAGCAGATGGGCGCTCGGTCCGCCGTTCTGGAGGAACAGCGCGTCCGCGCCGTCGAACACCGGGCGCAGCCCGGCCACGTCCGTCAGATCCGCGGGCCGCGCCAGGACACCGGCCGGCACATCGCCCTGAGCGACCCCGCGCGAGGTCGCGGTCACCCGCTCCCCGGCCGCCACCAGCGCACGCACCAGCGGCCGTCCCACGTTCCCGGTCGCTCCCGTCACCACGATCATGTCCAACTCCCGTGCTGTCAAAGGTGATTGATGGCCACCCACCGGATGAGAACCGCTCCCCGTGGCGCCGGGGACGACGCTAACAGCGCCGATATAGTAGGTACCTAGAGGAAAGTGACTATCTCGAAGGGATGCGCATGGCCGCCGACCCGATGCCGATCGCGCCCGCCGGCGCCGATCCGCAGCTCGCCTGCCCGATCGCCCCGGTCGTGGACATCGTCTTCAGCCGCTGGACCACCCCGATCCTGTGGGTGCTGCACACCTACGGCGTCCAGCGCTTCGTCCAGATCGAACGCCGGATCGCCGGCATCACCCCGAAGGTGCTCACCCAGCGGCTGCGTCAGCTGGAGCGCGACGGACTGGTCGTACGCACCTACCACCCGGAGGTCCCGCCCCGCGTCGAGTACGAGATCAGCGGACTCGGCCGCAGCCTCGCCCCGCTGTTCGCGCACCTCGCGGACTGGACCACGGAGAACCTGCCGAGGGTCGAGCGGGCCCGCCAGGCGTACGACGACGCCGGCCGGTGACCAGGCAGGCGTGGTCCGCGACGGGGCGGACGTTGCCTGCCGGGTCACTAGCCGCCGACCAGCACGACCTCCAGGGTTCGCGGGCCGTGCACCCCCTCCACCCGGTCCAGTTCGATGTCACTCGTCGCGGACGGCCCGGAGATCCAGCTCGACGGCCGTACGGGATCGAGCCGTTCCAGCGCCTGCGGTACGCACGCGACGACCTTCTCGGGCACCCGGACGACGCGACACTGAGCGGGTGCATGGGCGCCCTGGCCGTCGAACTGCTGCTGGAGGAGACCGAGCCGGAGCCGGACAGCGGCGGCAGGCCGCACGGACACCGGCGGGGTCGAGCTCCGGCCGGAACTCGTGGTGCGCCGCTCCAGTCTGTCGGCCCGCTGAGCGACGGTTCAGTAAAGCTTCATGATCCCCGGGGGTCGGCAACCGCGTTCCCATGTGCTGAACTGGGACGCGTTCCCGGTACCGCCCCCGGGGACGCGACCAGTACTCCGACCGCACCGGGAGCACCGTTGACCGTCAGCTACCGCCAGCCCGGCGTCGTCCTCACCGACCGCCGCTTCACCGTGCCGCTCGACCACGCCGACCCGGCGGGGGAGACGATCGAGCTGTACGCCCGTGAGGTCGTGGCGAGCGACAAGGCGCGGCAGGACCTGCCGTGGCTGGTCTACCTCCAGGGCGGCCCCGGCTTCGGCGCGAACCGTTTCATCGGCAGGCCGGCCTGGCTCGGCCGGGCCCTGAAGGAGTACCGCGTCCTGCTGCTGGACCAGCGCGGCACCGGCCACTCCACGCCCGCCAACCGACAGACGCTCCCGCTGCGCGGCGGCCCCGCCGAGCAGGCCGCCTACCTCACCCACTTCCGCGCCGACTCGATCGTCCGCGACTGCGAGGCCATCCGTCCTCGGGTGACCGGCGGCGCCCCGTGGACCGTCCTCGGCCAGAGCTTCGGCGGCTTCTGCACGGTGAACTACCTGTCGACCGCCCCCGAGGGACTGACGGCCGCCCTGGTCACCGGCGGCCTGCCCGCCCTGCACGCCCACGCCGACGACGTCTACCGCGCCGCCTACCCGCGCATCGAGCGCAAGGTCGCCGCGCACTACGACCGCTACCCCCAGGACGTCGAGCGCGCCCGCCGCATCGCCGACCACCTCCTCCAGCACGAGGTGCGCCTGCCGAACGGCTACCGGTTCACCGCCGAGGCGTTCCAGTCCCTCGGCATCCTGCTCGGCGGCGGCGACGGCAGTCACCGTCTGCACTTCCTCCTGGAACACGCCTTCGTGCCCACCGCGCACGGCCCGGCCCTCTCCGACGCCTTCCAGGAAGAGGTCCAGGGCCTGCTGTCGTACGCCGGCCACCCGCTGTACGCGCTCGTCCACGAGGCCATCTACGGCCAGGACACCCGCCCCACCGCCTGGTCGGCCGAACGGGTGCGGGCCGAGTTCCCCCAGTTCGACGCCGCCAAGACCCTCACCGGCGACGGCCCCCTGCTCTTCACCGGCGAGACCGTCCATCCCTGGATGTTCGACTGCGACCCCGCCCTGCGCCCCCTGCGCGAGACGGCCGGCCTCCTCGCCGCGCGAACCGACTGGAAACCGCTGTACGACCCGGCCCGGCTGGCCGCCAACGAGGTGCCCGTCGCCGCCGCGGTCTACCACGACGACATGTACGTCGACACGGCCCACTCCCTGGAGACGGCTCGTGCGATCAGGGGCCTGCGGACCTGGGTCACGGACGAGTTCGAGCACGACGGGGTGCGGGCGGGCGGCCCGCGTGTCCTGGACCGGCTGCTGTCGCTGGTACGGGACGAGGCGTGACCTCGTAGACCCGCACGGTCGGAGGGAACCTCGCGGCACACCGCCACGAACCGTCGGACAAAAGGTGGCAGTTCGCCCCCCGGGGCTACGCTGCGGGACATGACGGAGATCGCTCAGCTGCGGCCCCTGCCCGAGGACTTCAAGCGCGCCCTGGCAGTCGTGGCCCACCCCGACGACCTCGAGTACGGGTGCTCGGCCGCCATCGCCCGGTGGACCGCCGCCGGACGCGAGGTCGCCTACGTCCTCGCCACGCGCGGCGAGGCCGGCATCGACACCTTGGAGCCGGAGAAGTGCGGCCCGCTGCGCGAACAGGAGCAGCGGGCCGGCGCCGAGGCGGTCGGCGTGTCGACGGTCGAGTTCCTCGGCCACAGGGACGGCGTGATCGAGTACGGCACGGCCCTGCGCCGGGACATCGCCGCGGCGATCCGCCGTCATCGGCCGGAGCTGGTGATCACCCTCAACCACCGGGACACCTGGGGCGGCGTCGCCTGGAACACGCCCGACCACGTGGCCGTCGGCCGGGCCGTGCTGGACGCCGCGGCCGACGCGGGCAACCGCTGGATCTTCCCCGAGCTGATCGCCGAGGGCCTCCAGCCCTGGAACGGCGTCCGCCGGGTGGCCGTCGCCGGCTCCAGCACGCCCACCCACGCCGTGGAGGCCACCGCCGAGGGCCTGGAACACGCGGTGCGCTCACTGCTGGCCCATCGCAGCTATATCGACGCGCTGACGGACGAGGACCCGGAAACCTATGTGCGGGGCTTCCTCACCGGCAACACCCAGGCCGTCGCCGAGCGGTTCGGCGGGCGGCCCGCGGTGGCCTTCGAGGTCTTCGGCCGGTGATAATCGCCGCACAGTCATGATCACGAACGGGGGAACGGGCGTGCACGACAAGGACGTTCTTGCTCAGGTGTTCGAGGAACACCGCGGTCATCTGCGGGCGGTGGCCTACCGCATGCTCGGCTCGCTCGCCGAGGCCGACGACGCCGTGCAGGAGACCTGGCTGAAGTACAGCGGGGCCGACGTCAGCGAGGTGCGCAACCTCGGCGGCTGGCTCACCACGGCGATCAGCCGGGTCTGCCTCAACCTGCTGCGCTCGCGCACCGCGCGGCGCGAGCAGTCCATGGACGAGGCGTTCGTGCCCGACCCCGTGGTGCGCCCGCTGTCGGAGATCGACCCGGAGCAGGAGGTGCTCCAGGCGGACGCGGTCGGGCTCGCCCTGCTGGTGGTGCTGGAGACCCTGGAGCCCGCCGAGCGCCTGGCGTTCGTGCTGCACGACCTGTTCACCGTGCCGTTCGACGAGATCGCGCCCGTCGTGGAGCGCAGCACGGACGCCACCCGGCAGCTCGCCAGCCGGGCCCGGCGACGGGTGCGCGGTGCCACCCCGTCCGCCGACGCCGACCTGGGGCGCCAGCGCAAGGTCCTGGACGCCTTCCTCGCGGCCGCCCGCGGCGGCGACATCGAGGCACTGGTCGCCGTGCTGGACCCGGACGTAGTGCTGCGCGCGGACTCCGGCCCGCTGCTCGGCGGGGCGGCCGCGTCCAAGGTTGTCCGCGGTGCCCGCCGGGTCGCCGAACAGGCCATGACCTTCCGGCGGTTCGTCCCCCACGGCCGGCTCGTGCTGGTCAACGACGGGATCGGGGTGGCGAACCTGGTCGACGGGCGCGTGCAGTCGGTCATGGGGGTCACGGTCACCGGGGGCCGGATCACCGGCATGTACATCCTGGCCGACCCCGAGCGGCTCGCCCGGCTGGACCTGGCCGCGATCGGGGAGGACTGACCCGCCCCGTCGCAAGACGGAAGCCCGGGGCGGGCCGAGGACCGTCAGACGGCCGCGGCCATCGCCCCGGGAGCGCGGTGCGGGTCCACCACCCGTCCGTCCGGCAGGAGTTCACCGGTGTCGTCGAAGACGATCGTCCCGTTGCACAGCAGGCTCCAGCCCTGTTCGGGGCGGGCCGTGACGACGGCCGCGCTCTGATGACGCGGGCTGTCGGCGGTGGGGCACTGCGGCTGGTGGCTGCACATGGCGTCTCTCCTCGATCCGTGGGGTTCCCGCCTCGGCTCGGCCGGCAGGGCCTGTCCGGCAGGCCCTGTCCCCAGTGGTAGCCGACGTTGTTTTCGCCCGGATGAGGAGACCCCCACAAGGCCGGAAACTCAGCGGTGAGTTCGTGCTCCGGCGGGGGCGCGGCCGGCCGCCGGAGCACCGCGCCGCCGCAGACGCATCCGCAGCCCCTCCGGCATCAGGGTGAGCCGCTCGGCCACCCGCAGCCGGTACGCCGGGTCGGGCTCCAACTCGTAGCGGCGCAGCAGCAGTCCGAGCACCAGGGTGGCCTCGTGCAGCGCGAACTGCCGTCCGATGCAGGCCCGCGCGCCGGTGCCGAACGGCTTGAAGGCGTGCGGCGGCCGGGACCGTACGGCGGCCGCGTCGAAGCGGTCCGGGTCGAACCGCTCGGGTCGCGGCCCCCACACCTCGGGGTCGCGGTGCAGGGAGGCGATCAGGATCAGCGCCCAGGCGCCCCGCCGCATCGGATGCGTCCCGCCGAGCACCGTGTCCTCGCGGGCCTCACGGGCGAACGCGGGAGCCGTCGGCCACAGCCGCAGTGACTCGTCCAGCACCCGCCGCACGTACCGGAGTTTGGCCACTTGCTCATATCCCGGGGTGTCCGCGTCGCCCCACACCCGGTCGACCTCGGCGCGGGCGCGGGCGGCGGCCTCGGGGTGCTGGGCCAGGTGGTGCAGGGCGAACGCCCACCCCGACGCCGTCGAACGGCTCACCCGGCTCGTGGAACCCGACAGCCTCCACGGCGCCGTCCGGGTCCGCCCCCTCGCGGTCGACCGGCACGGCCTCACCCTGCGCATCGAACGCGCCCGCGCCCACGGCGACGTACGCCTGTCCTTCCACGCCCCCGCCGACACCGTCGCGCAGCTCACCGAGCGGGTCCATGTACTGCTCGGGCAGGCCGCTGCCGCCGCCTGCCCCCGCGCGCTACAACGGCAGCGCGCAGACCGCGACCGGTGACGCGAACGGCCGTCCCGCGAGCCGCAGTCCACCGCTCGCCGCGTCCACGTGGAACACGCTCACCGTGGACGACCGCTGGTTCGCCGTGAACAGCAGCCGCCCGTCCGGCGACAGGGCGAGGTGCCGCGGGAAGTCCCCGCCCACCGGCACCGTGTCCAGCAGTCTGAGCCGAGCCCCCGCCTCCTCCACGGCGTAGCGGGTCACGCTGTTGTGGCCCCGGTTGGCGAGATAGGCGAAGGCGCCGTCCGCCGTGACCACGAACTGCGCCGGATAGCTCGTGCCCGGCCCCGTCCCCGTGGGCTGCGGATCGCCCACCGTCAGCCTGCCGTCCTTCCGGTCGTAGGCGCACACGGCCACGGTGTTGTCGGCCTCGTTCGCCAAGTAGGCGTACGCGCCGCCGGGATGGAAGGTCAGATGGCGTGGGCCCGCTCCCGGCCGGGTGCGCGCCCGGCCGGACTCCTCCAGCGTGCCCCGGCCAGGATCGAGGCGGTAGCTGTAGACCGTGTCCGTGCCGAGGTCCACGGCCAGCACCGTCGACGGGTCGGGCCCGGCGACGAACTGATGCGCGTGCGGTCCGTCCTGGCCGGGGCCGGGCGGCGGACCGGAGTGGGTGACCACGTCCGTGCGCTCACCGAGCGCGCCCGAGGCGTCGATCGGGTGCACGGCCACGCTGCCCGACGCGTAGTTCGCGCTCAGCAGCCAGCGCCCGCCCGGATGCACCGACACCTGGCACGGCCCCGCCCCGCCCGTGCCGCGACTGCCCAGCACCCTGCGGTCGGCGAGCCGTACGGCCGTCACGGCGCCCTCCTCGCGCTCGCTCACCGCGTACAGCGTCCGCCCGTCGGGATGCACGGCGAGATACGACGGGTCGGCGACCTCCGCGAGCAGACCGACCGGGCCGACCCGGCCGGTGTCCGGGTCGTAGGCGGCCAGGCCGATGCCCCGGCCGCCGCCCTCGGCCGAGGTGTACGTGCCGAGGCAGAGCGGGCGGGGGCCGGTCCCCTCGGCCGACGGACGGGGCGCGGACGTACGGCCCCGGGGCGAGGAGACCCGTGGCGTGCTCGCTGACGGTGCGTCCGACGGCGGCGACCCGGTGCCGCACGCGGCCAGCGGCAGGGCCGCCGCCGCGGTCGCCACGAAACGCCGCCGGCTCCAGCCGCCCCCGGCCCTGCCACTGTCCATGCCCGCACCTCGCCCGCCTCAGAACCTGACAGCCACCCTGGCGTGCCACACGCTCCGGGGCAAAACCGGGTCCGTCACCAGTCGCCGTCCTGCACCTGCTGGCCGGGAGCGTCGCCCAGCGGCTTCACCTGGTGCGGGGCGGGCGGCTGCCAGGGCTCGTGGTCCTCGCCCAGCCAGTCGCCGACCGGCTTGACGGCCGCGAGGGTGTCGGTCGGGGCGAGGTCGTCGGCCTCGTCGTCGTAGTAGTCGAACCAGGGCAGCCCCGCGCGCGTGTAGGCGGCCCGGTCCACGGGGGAGGGCGGCGCTTGCTCGCCGGTGACGCGGCGCCACTCCGGAGGCGTGAGCAGATGCACGAAGACCCGGCCCGAGGCCTCGGTGGACCAGTCCGTCGCCGGACGGCCGTCCTGGTAGACCTCCTGCCGCATCGAACCGCCCACGCCAAGGCCCATCGCCGCCGCGCGGCGCGGCCGGCCCGCCGGGGCCGCCGCGGGGGCCGGTACCGCGCCCGGGGCGGGCGGCGCGCCGAAGGCTGCCGCGCCGTACATCGGCGGCGGGACCGGGGCCCGCTCCGCACAGCGCAGCTCCTCCTCCCGCCACGCGGCCGCCGCCGCGTCGGTCAGCGGGAACGACCGCAGCTGCACCCCGCCCCACGACTCCTCACCGGTGACCTGGCCCTCCACGGTCGCCCCCAGCCCCAGTGGTACGGCCACGAACTGGCGGACCGTGCCCTTGCCGGAGTTGATGCCGTCCAGCCAGGGCTGACGCGGCAGCACGAGGTAGTTCTGCGGGTCCCGGCGCAGCCGGTCGCTCCACGGCTTGCCGGACACCGCGCACACCTTGCCCACCCCGACCTGGAGCGCGGCCGGCTCGGTGGTCCCGGCGAAGCTCAGCCACATCGCCTCGCGCAGATACACCGGCAGCATCACCCCGCCGCGCGCGAGCCACTCGGCGGGCGCGGTGCCGGGATAGTCGGTGACGCGGCGCAGCGGGAACTCGCCGAGCCCCGGAGGCAGCGGATGCGTGCCCTTCTCGGGCAGCCGCAGGGTACGGATGAACCGCACCGCGACCCCGCCCGGCAGCCGCAGTGTGTTCCCGTCGATCCGCACGCTCATGTACGCCCCCTCCTGTGCCGGAACCCCGGTCCGTCCGAGCGCGGGCGGCCGGGCACGTTCCTCAGGAAGAACGCCTGCCGGCCGCCGCCCGGTTCCGCCGCAGCCCGCCCAGCCACTTCCGCCGCAGCAGGCGCCGGCGCTCGCGCAGCCAGGCCAGCCGCTCCCGCTGCTCGGTGGCACAGCGGTCGAGTTCCTCCAGCAGCCGGCGGGAGCGGTGCTCGGTGTCCATCTCGTCGAGGAGGCGGTTGACCTCGGTGAGCACGGCCCCGCGCAGCTGCCACTGCTCGGCGTCCTCGCGCACGTCGTCCAGCAGCAGCGCCGCCAGCTTGTCGCGGGTGGCGCCCGCCTGCCGCAGTTCGGTGGTGAGCCGGGCCTCGGCGGACTCGGCGCTCACGCTCACATGGGTGGTGACCAGCACGGCGAAGCTGACCACCGCGTCGGCGATCTCGGACAGCAACTGCTCCAGGACGGCGCCCGTCTCCTTCGGGAACAGCGGCTCCGGCTCCCGCGCCTTGGCGAGGTCGGTGAACGTGCGGGCCAGCACCCTCAGCACGACCGCGCAGATCTCCAGCGTGTCCAGCCCGGTGCGCAGCACGATCCGGTACAGCAGTCCCTCGCGCACGCGCGGGTTGAGCCGCAGACTGTCCTCGGCCTGCCGCAGGTCCGCGTCCACCCCGACGATGTCGTGGTCCAGCCGCCGCGCCTCGTGCAGCCGGGCCGCCGCGCGGGCGTGCGGGGTGCGGCCCGCGGCCTCCTCGCCGATGCGCAGCAGCAGCTGGCGCAGGCGGCGGGCCAGGCCCTCCAGGGACTGGCCCGCCTCGCCCACCCACACGGGCGGCGGCAGCAGCACATTGATCGCGAGCCCCACCACCGCGCCGATCAGCGTCTCCAGCACCCGCGCCCACGCCGTGTCCCCGACCGCGGTGACGCCCAGCACCAGCATGGCGCTGATCGCCACCTCCGGGACGTACTCGTCGACCCGGACCAGATGCCCGACGGCCAGCGAGGCCACGATCAGCAGCGCCAGACTCCACCAGGTCAGCCCCACCAGCAGGCTGAACGCGATGGCCACCAGCACGCCCGCGACCACGGAGTTCACCCGGCGGATGCCGTTGGTGAGGGTGGCGTAGAGCGTGACCTGGACGACCAGGAGCGCGGTGAGGGGCGCGGTGAGCGGGGGCGCGTCCTCGGGGCTCAGGTGCAGGGCGAGGACGTACGCGATCGTCGCCGCGGCGGTCGACCGCAGCGCCTGTACGACCAGGGGTTGCCTGCACCGCCTCGCCATGCGCACGAGGGGCGCGGGCCACTCACGTGCCACGCGCATCCTTGTGGCTGTTCCCCGTCGGGCGACGTACCGAACGCCTCTCAGGTGTACAGCTTGTCCACGAACGCGGCGAGGTTCCCCGTGGTACGGGCGACGGCGCCCGCACGCTCGGCCAGGCCGAGATGTGGTTCGGCGGCGGCCGTGGCGCCCGCAACGCCGTCGTGGTCCTCTTCGGCTCCGGCGTCGGCGCCTGCATCGTCACCCCCGAGGTGGAACACGGCCGGGCCGTCGAATGGGGGCACCTGACCGTACGGGTCCGGGGCCGCCGCTGCCGCTGCGGAGCACTCGGCTGCCTGGAGGCCTACGCCGGCGCCGAGTCCCTCCTCGAACGCTGGCGCGAGGCGGGCGGGCAGCCGCCCGAGGGCACCGACGAGGAGACCGCCCTCACCGCCATGCTCGCCATCGGCTATCCGCAGGCGGGCGCGGAGCCCGACCCGGTCGCCCTCGCCGTGCTGGAGGAGACCGCCGAGTACCTCGGCGCCGGACTGTCCGACCTGATCAACCTCTTCCAGCCCGAGCGCATCCTCATCGGCGGCTGGGCCGGGCTCCAGCTCGGCCCGCACATCCTGCCCGCGGTACGCCGTCACGCCGTCTCCTACGCCCTGCGCCACCCGGCCGAGAAGGTCACCGTCGAGCTCGGCCGCCTCGGCCCGGACGCGGTCACCGTCGGCGCCGCGATCCTGCCCCTGGCCGACTTCTTCGCCCGCGGCGGCCGCCGCCGGGAGCCCACCCCCGAGGAGCCCGCACCGGCCTGGCGCGCGGCCCTGGAAGAGCGCGCCCTGCACTGAGCCGGCCCGGCGTTTCGCCCGGCACGCGCCGCGGTACCCGCGGGGAACGCACCGAACGCCGGGCGAAAGGAGCACGTCATGGACGACCACCGGGAAGAGATGCCGGGCGGCGACGGTACGCCCACGCCCCGGGACATGCCCGACCAGGAGGCCGGGGACCGGGACCGCTGGGACGCGCCCGTCGACCCCGACGACCCGGACTCCCACGACGACGTGCCCGACACGGACGAGGCGGGCACGGGCCGCCGCGACGGCGCGCGCAGCGCGGGCACCCACCCGGACCAGCCGGTCCCCGACGAACCGTCGGGGTAGCGGCCAGGCCGCGCCCCTCCGTCACCCCACCTTGCGTCCCCGCAACGGCTCCGTGTCCGCCCCCGCCCCCTGCCGGAGCCCCTCCAGGAACTCCTCGACCGCCTCGGTCGCGGAGCGCCGCGGCTGCCAGCCCAGCTCGGTACGCGCCCGCGTGCAGTCCATCAGCGGCAGCCGCAGCACCGCGTCGAACAGATGCGGCGAGGCCGGCAGCAGCCGGATGCCCCAGGCCGCCGCCAGCGCCGTCCGCGCGGCCGCCGGCGACAGCCGCACGGTGCGGGTGCCGGTCATCTCGCCGAGCAGCGCCGCGTCCACGGTCGGCTCCGCGGCCAGGTTGAACGCCCCGCGCACATTCTCGTGGACCGCCAGCCGGTAGGCCTCGGCCGCGTCGTCGGTGTGCAGCACCTGGACCCGCAGCCCGGGGATGTCGGGCAGGAACGGCAGCAGACCGGGGCGGGCCAGCGGACCCGGCAGGAAGCGCCCGCCGAAGATGCGCCGCTGCTCGCTCGCGGACTCCCGCTTGAACAGGAAGGCCGGCCGCATCCGCACCACCCGCACCTCGGGATGCTCCCGTTCGAACGCGTCCAGCGCCCGCTCCAGATACGCCTTCTCCCGGCAGTACGCGGCGTCCGGCCAGCCGTGCGTCGGCCATGACTCGTCGACCGCGAGGTTCTGGGCCCCCGGCGAGTACGCGCCGACCGACGAGGCGTGCACCAGCACCGGCACCCGCGCCGCCGCCACCGCCTCGAACACCCGGATCGACCCCAGGACGTTGGTCCGCCAGGTGGCCGCCGGATCGTGCGTCGGCTGGAACGCCCAGGCCAGATGGACCACCGCGGAGGCGCCCGCGAACTCCTCGGCGAGACCCGCCTGCTCGTCCGCCACGTCCACCGCCGACCACTCGGTCTTCGCGGGCGACCAGGCGGGGCGCCGTCGCGCCAGCCCGCGGATCGACTCGATCCGTGGATCCTCCGAGAGCAGGCGCACCACACTCGTACCGGCGTTTCCGGTCGCCCCGGTGACCACGACCCTGTTGCCCGTTGTGCTGCTCACTGTCGGCTCCTCTCGGCCGTTCGTCGTGGACAGGCCGACCGAGTACCCGGCGGCGGCGGTCCGAACGCGCCAGTGGGTAGGGTGCGTGGCGTGGCACGGAACTTGGGAGCGCGGGTGAGTACGTCGGTCGCCGCGCCGGCACAGGTCGGGCGTGCGTCGCGGGCGGTGGCCCGATGACCGGCTTCGACGCGATCGACGCCCTCCTGGCGAGCGCCCGCCAGGAGGTACCGCTGCCCCCGGCCGGCGAGCGCCGTCCGCTCCGCGAGGGGCTGAACGTCTCCCGCGCCCAGCTGGCCCAGGCCCTCGGCGTGAGCCCGTCCACCGTCGCCGGCTGGGAGACGGGGCGCGACCCGAGCGGGGAGGTGCGCGAGAAGTACGCGTACTTCCTGGAGGGGGCCCGTACGAAGCTGGAGGAGCGGTCCCGGGCGGCCGCCGCGGCGGATGCGGCCGAGGACGCCTCGGACGCCGGTGACACGGAGGTGTCCGAGGGCGGGACGGCCGCCGTGGAAGACGCTTCGCCCGAGGCCGCCACCGCCACCGACCTCGACGACGAGGTGGAAGCCCTCCCCGCTCCCCGTCCCTGCGTGCTCTGCGGCGCCCCCGCCCGGCATCAGGTCGCCGGGTTCCCGCAGCACCTCGACCCCGCCGACTGCGGTGCCCCCGCGCCGCCGGAGCCCGCCCCGGAGCGGACCCCCGCCGCCCCGGCCGCCGAGAGGCCGGCCCCCGCCGCCCCGGAGCGGGCCCCGGCGCCCGGGCGGGCGCAGCCGAAGCCCGTCCGGCTGGTCCCCGTCGGCCGCCGGATGCGCACCGCGGCCAACGACGCGCCCGACCTCGTGGGCGAGGCCGTGACCGCGGCCCTGGCCAAGCACGGCGGCGACCTGGAGGCGGCGACGGCGGCGCTGGTCAAGCGGGCCATCCCGGACGCGATGGCGCTGCTGGACGAGACCCGCAAGGGCGGCCGCTACGACGTCGTGGCGCACCCCTGGATCCCGGAGGTCCTGCGCAAGCAGACCGCGCGCGGCGCGGACCAGGTGTGGGAGGCGCGCCCCAAGTGGGCCCGTCCGGCGCTGCCGTCCGGCGCGCACGAGGTGACGGCGCTCGACGTCAACGGCGCCTATCTGTCGGCGCTGAAGACGCATCTGCCGATCGGCCAGCTGGAGCACTCCACCGGGTTCGAGCACGACCGCCGCCGGGCGGGCGTCCATCTGATCACCCCGCCCGCCTGGGAGCACGGCGACGAACTGCCCAACCCCATCGGCAACCGCGACGAGCCGGGCCCGCTGTGGGTCACCGAGCCCACACTGCGGCTGCTGCTGCGGCTGTCCGGGCCGAAGTACGGTCTGTGCGACCCGCCGGAGATCCACGAGTCGTTCACCTCGGGCGCCACCGAGAACCTCCTGGAGAAGTTCCGGGTCGCCCTGAAGGACGCCCGCGACCGGGCCATCGCCGAGGACGACGAGGTGACGCTGGAATACGTCAAGGCGATGTACTCCAAGTTCGTCTCGACCATGGGTGAGTCGAACTACAACCGCGAGCTGTACCGCCCGGACTGGATGCACATCATCCGCTCCCAGGCCTTCGCGAACCTCTGGATGAAGGCGTACAAGGCGTACGAGGAGGGCCTGCTCGTGGTCCGCGCGATGGGCACCGACGAGCTGCACCTGGTCGGTGACTGGCGGCGGGTCTTCCCCGAGGGCCGGGGCGTCTCCGAGGTGAAGATCAAGGACGTCTACGTCGTCGGAGAGGACCTCGATCCCGCGGCGGCGGGCGATCCGGAGAGCTGACCCGACGGGGCCGGTCGCTGATCCGACCCGGCCGGCCGGCGGGGCGTCGGCGACGCCCGGTCACCGCGGCGCCGGCGGGGTCGGCCACCGGGCACGGGAAAGCCCCGGCCGCGACGGGGGAATCACGGCCGGGGCGGCTCAGTCGTGGGCGCGGACGGCGGTCGCCGCTCGGCGAACGGCTCCACAGGGCTTCAGCCGGACGATCGTCCCTGTGGGCAAGAGGTGAGGCCCGGGGACACTGTCCCGTCCGCACCCACAGTCCGTTCAACGGGCAACCACCCCCGGGTGTTCCATAGGATGTCACCTTTTGGCGTGAGGTGTGTCACCTTGTGTCCATGAGAGGAGTTTCTCCGCGGACCAGGTGGTGACCACCCGCTCCGCGGGCACCCCGCACTCCGCCGCCCGCGCGCAGCCGAAGATCTGCCAGTCCAGCTGGCCCGGCGCGTGGGCGTCGGTGTCGATCGAGAAGAGTGCGCCCGCCGCCACGGCCCGGCGCAGCAGCCGGCGCGGCGGGTCCAGCCGCTCGGGCCTGCTGTTGATCTCCACGGCGGTGCCGGACTCGGCGCACGCGGCGAACACCTCGTCCGCGTCGAACTCCGACTCCGGGCGGCCCCGCTCGGTGATCAGCCGCCCGGTGCAGTGCCCGAGGACGTCCGCGTGCGGATCGCGCACGGCCCGCACCATGCGGCGGGTCATCGCCCGGGCGTCCATGCGCAGCTTGGAGTGCACGGAGACGACGACCACGTCGAGCCGGGCCAGCAGTTCCGGGTCCTGGTCGAGGGAGCCGTCGTCGAGGATGTCGCACTCGATGCCGGTGAGCAGCCGGAAGGGCGCCCAGGTCTCGTTCAGCGCGGCCACCTCGTCCAGTTGCTCGCGCAGCCGCTCGGCGGACAGGCCGCGGGCCACCGTGAGGCGGGGCGAGTGGTCGGTGAGGACGGCCCAGTCGTGGCCGAGCGCGGCAGCGGCCCGGCCCATCTCCTCGATCGGGCTGCCACCGTCCGACCAGTCGGAGTGCAGATGGCAGTCGCCGCGCAGCAGCGCGCGCAGCGCCTCCCCGCCCGCACGGGGTGCCGCGGGGACGACCTCGGACTCCAGCTTCGTCAGATACTCGGGGACCTGCCCGGCCAGCGCCTCCCGCACCACCTGGGCGGTCTTGGGGCCGATGCCCTTGAGCGACTCCAGCGTGCCCGCCCCGGTCCGCCTCCGTACCTCCTGCGGGCCCAGGTCGCGCAGGGTCCGCGCGGCGCTGCGGAAGGCGCGGGCCCGGTAGGCGGGCGCGAGCGAGCGCTCCAGCAGCAGGGCGATCTGCTCCAGTGCCTGCACGGGTTCCATGCGCACCTCCCCCTCCAGGGTTGCCCGCCGCCCGTCCCTCCGCACGACGGGCGGCCGGAGCGCGGCCCCGTGGCGCGGTCCACTGCCGCGGCCCGCTCCCGGCACATCCGATCCAGTCATATCGGCCGATTCCGCTCTACGCTCTATGACATGACCGAAATCGCGAGCCCGTACATCTCCCGTCCACGGATCATGGTGCTCGGCGTCCAGCCGGGTACCCCGCCGTTCCGGATCGTGGAGATCGACGGAGAGGTCGTCGGTGAGGCGAAGGCCGTCACCGACGTGCTGCAGGCGGCCGCCGCCTTCGGCATCACGGTCCACGACCTGGACGACCCGGACGTGGTCCGATGGGTGGGCGGCGACAAGTTCACCTGGCGGCTGCGCTAGGGTCCGCGTCGCCGGACGGTTTCCCGGAGCCCGGCCGGGCGTCCGGTGTCCGGTGCCGGCGCGCGTGCACGGCCCGGCCCAGGCGGCGCCCGAGCAGCAGGTGGCCCAGGAGCGCGCCCGTGGTGTTCAGCAGGACGTCGTCGATGTCGAAGACCCGCCCGGTGACCAGCGCGCCCTGCGTCAGTTCGACCAGCAGCATCACCGTCATGGTGAGGAACAGCACGCGCAGCATCCCGCGCCGGGCCGGCTCCAGCACCGGCACGAGGATCCCGAACGGGACTCCCAGCAGCAGGTTCCCGCCGATCTGGCGGACCGCGTCCACCGGGTCCGGGCCGCCGAGGTAGGCGCGCAGCGAACGGCCGGGGTGGACGTTGCTGTGGGTCAGTGCCTCCGAGGCGGGTGAGGGGTCCAGCGTGAGCCGGGCCAGGACGACCGCGAAGGCCACCATGCACGCGAAGGCGAGCAGCATGGCCAGCAGCCGGACCGGCAGGGGCAGACCCTCGCGGGCGGCGGGGCGGGGGTGGGCCCGCGCACGTGCGGCGGACAGGACACGGACCATGAGTTCCTCCACTCTTCGACTTCCGTGCGGGTCGGGGCGGTTGCCCGGGGCGCGGGCCGGCGGTCAGGTCCCGGGCGTCGTGGTGCCGTAGGTGACGCGGACCGTGGTGAAGCCGAGCGAACGCAGCAGACCCGAGAGCATGCCGGTGGTGTTCCGCTCGGCCCGCGTGGTCAGTTCGCTCTCCTTCGCCGCGTCCGCGATGTGCTTCGCGGCGAGCCGCTGCACGGCCTGTTCGCCGTTGGGGTTGTCGGAGAACAGATCGCCCAGCCGGTCCAGCAGGCCCCGCTGCTTGGAGACGGCGTAGGAGCGGTCGGGGTCGAGCGCGGGCCTGCCGAGGACGGCGTGGGGCAGCCGCAGGGTGGCCGAGGTGCGGTCGTCGTCGACCACGATGTCGTCATCGCCGACCTTGCCGAGGTCGACGTAGGCGTCGACGGTGCCCGCCCCCACGTACAGCGTGCGGGTGCCGCGGATGGCGTCCGGCAGGTACTTCGCGTCCTTCTCCAGGTCGACCACCACCTGGAAGGAGCCGGAGGCGGCGTCGTAGCGGCTGATGTCCTGGATCGACTCCAGCAGGGCGGGACCGGACCGGTCCCGGGTCTCGGTGCCGAAGACGTCCTTCAGCCCCGGCAGCGCGCTCAGGCCGAGCCCGGCGGCCAGCAGCACCAGCACCAGGAGCACGGCGGCGGCCGCCGAGGCCCGGCCGGACAGGCGGCGGGGCGCGCGTTCGCGAGTCGTCCTCACGGGTCCTCCTTCTTCCGGTGCTTTTCCGTCTGCCCGTCAACGGGCGTTCCAGACGGACCAGTTGGAGCAAGGAGGCGGAGCGCGACGTGCGCCCCCGCGGGCGCGGCCCGATGCGCCGTCCTGCGGGCGGAGTCTCAGGCGGCCCGCGCGGTACGGCTCACCACGAGCCCGAGGCGGTCTCGGGCTGTTCCAGGGCGGCGTCCAGCGTCGGCCGCGGCGGCAGGAGCAGACTCATCCCCGTGACCCGCAGGACGCGCAGGGTCAGCGGATGGGTGCACACCAGACGTACCTGCCCGCCGCCCTCCAGCACGCGGGATCTCGCGCGGGCGAGCAGCCGCAGCCCGGAGCAGTCGAAGAACTCCACCCGCCCCAGGTCGAGTACGACCCGTGCGCCGGGCCGCGCCGTGGCGGCGTCCAGGTGCGGCAGGATCTCCGCGGCGGCGGCGATGTCGATCTCGCCCCGGAACTCCAGGACGGTGTGTCCGCGGTCCGACCGGAGGCGAAGATGCCGGGTGAGTGGCGGGGGATCGTGCTGCACGACGACTTCGCCTCCAACGCGGACCGGGCCCAATTCCGTTCTATGTTCTGCAAGTTACCCTCGAACACCGGATCTGCAGCATGTTCGGTTGACATATGTCGTCGAATCGCGGCCGAGATCGTCCCCGGCGTTCATCCCCGGTTCGGCGCCCGAGTGGCCGTGACGGGAACGGGATCGAACGGTTCCGGCCACCGCCACGTCGTAGGAGGGACACACAGGCGTCGGACAGAGGGGGAGCGACCATGCGCCGGGGAATCCTGATGGCGGGTGCGGCACTTGTGGCGGCGGTGACGGCGACAGGATGCGGAGCCGGGGACGAGGACACGGACCGGGTGATCACCGGCACCGCGCCGGCCACGCCCTACCGGGGCCCGCTGTACGTCCCGGCGCAGCACGTGGACGAGGACGGCCCGGAGGCTGCGCGCATCGAGTCGGGGGCGGCCGGGCGCGCCCTGGAGTGCACAGGGGAGATCTTCTCCGGCGGGGGGCCGGGGGAGTGGAGCGAGCGCGACGGAGGGAAGACGCCGGAGGAGGGCCTGGAGACGTACTTCGACATCGAGCAGCCGGACGTGCCGCGCGGCGGCTACCGCGTCGAACGCGGGGAGAAGGACCGCGTGCTGTTCTCCCTGGACGTCGACGGCCGCACCAAGGTCGCGGTCGTGGTCGCCAAGGACCGTGCGAACGCCCCTGGCTGGGGCCCCGAGGCCAGCGCGGCCTGCGATCCCTCGGAGCTGCCCGAGAGTTTCGTGGCGGACCAGCCCTACGAGCTGTGGACCGACGCCGGTGGCAACCGGCTGCCGTACACGCGTATCCACAGCTATCGGGGGCAGGAGCACTGCGACTGGCAGGACGCCGACTTCATCGCCCTCGGCGACGCCTCCTACGGCCGTGACCCGGACGGCGTGCTCCCCGACGGCGCGTTGACCGCCGCGTACGACGGTGCCGCCCGACTGCCCGCCGACGCCCGCGACACCGGCTACCGCCACGGAGACCGCGCCCTGTGGCGCTCGGCGGACGACCCGTCCCGCGTCTACGTCCGCGACGCCGACGGCGTACAGGCCTGGCCCCGCGTCAAGGACGGCTTCGGCTGCCGCTGACGCGGGGCCCTGGTGGTTCCGGTGCCTCGGCGTCCGTCAGTCAGACCCGCCCCTTCTTGTCGGCGGCGGGCCAGGTGCCCGTCGAGCGTTCGATGGCCTTCGCGCCGCCGCGGTCGACGGCGCTGCGGACCGCGGCGAAGATGGCGCCCTGGAGAGCGGCGGCGAAGATGATCTCGCCCCAGCCGCGGTCGCGGTCCAGCGGGTCGGGGGCGTCGTCCTCGTGCCGCAGCGCCCGCCAGGTCCGGCGGAAGGCCACGCCGGACAACGTGCCGCCGGCCCAGCCGAGGGCGAAGCCGATCGGCTTGTAGGCGAGCGGGAGCTTCTGCTTCTTCTTCCTGGCCACGGAGGGCTCCTTCTCGGGATGGACGGGTACGGGATCAGGGCCGGCCGGCCGCCGGGACCACCTCCGCGGACGGGACCGGGCCGGGCGGTGTGCCGTCGCCGAAAGGGTGTCCCCCCAGGATCTCGCGGTGGTGCGGGGCCGACCAGCCGGAGCTGTCCGGGCCGAGGGGGACGATCCGGGTCGGGTTGATGCCGGTGTGGACCCGGTAGTAGTGGCGCTTGATGTGGTCGAAGTCGACCGTGTCGCCGAAGCCCGGGGTCTGGAACAGGTCGCGGGCGTACGCCCACAGCACCGGGTTCTCCGTCAGTTTCCAGCGGTTGCACTTGAAGTGGCCGTGGTAGGCGGCGTCGAACCGGACCAGGGTGGTGAACAGCCGGATGTCCGCCTCGGTGAGGGTCTCGCCGACGAGGTAGCGCTGCCCCCGAAGCCGTTCCGCGAGCTGCTCCAGCCGCCGGAAGACACCGGCGCAGGCCGCCTCGTACTGCTGCTGCCCGGTGGCGAAACCGGCCCGGTACACACCGTTGTTGACGTCCTCGTAGACGCCCGCCATCACCTCGTCGATCTCCCCCCTCAGTCGCTCGGGATACAGATCCGGCGCTCCTTCCCGGTGCAGGTCCTTCCACTCGGTCGCGAGATCCAGGGTGATGCGCTGGAAGTCGTTGGTCACCAGTTGCCCGCTGGGCACGTCCACGATCGCCGGTACGCTCACCCCGCCCGGGTAGTCCGACTCCCGGCGGTCGTAGGCCTCGCTGAGGTAGCGGATCCCGAGGACCGGGTCGCGGTCGTCCTGGTCCAGGGTGAAGCGCCAGCTGCGGTCGTCCTGGAGCGGATCGGCGATCGCCATCGACAGGGCGGGCTCCAGGCCCAGCAACCGCCGCGAGATCACCGCGCGGCTCGCCCACGGGCACGCGCGGCTCACCACCAGCCGGTACCGTCCGGCCTCCACCGGCCAGCCGTCCCGGCCGTCGGCCGTGATCCGGTCCGTGAAATGGCTCCTGGACCGCTGGAACGGCTTTCGGCCGTACCCGCTGTTGCCGTAGGAGCTGTCGTTCATGCCGGTCATCCTCCCCACCGCGCGGCTTCCGCGTCCGGGTACCCCGATCTGGGCGGCGGAACGGTATGACACGCGGCCGGCGGGGCAGCCGGCGGAGATGACCCTCGACGTGACCGACCGGCCCGCCGGGGAGGCATACGGAAGCCCCGCCGCGACGGGGGAACGCGGCGGGGCCTGAGGCTCGCATGCCCGGGTCGGGCGCGTTCATGCGTCCGGGGTGCGGAAAATCCGCGAGGTCGGCGGAATCGGTGCGGTGATCCGGCGCGATCAGTGGGGTCCGTCGACCGGCTCCAGGACGAAGACGGGGATCTCGCGGTCCGTCTTCCGCTGGTAGGAGGCGTACTGCGGGAAGGCCGCGACCGCGCGCTCCCACCACTCGGCCTTCTCCGCGCCGAAGACCTCGCGGGCCTTCATGTCCTGTCGGGCGGGGCCGTCCTGGAGCGCGACGCGCGGGTCGGCCTTGACGTTGAAGTACCAGACCGGGTGCTTGGGGGCGCCGCCGAGGGAGGCGACGGCGGCGTACCGGCCCTCGTGCTCGACCCGCATCAGCGGGGTCTTGCGGATCCTGCCGCTGCGTGCACCCCGGGTGGTGAGGATGACGACCGGGCGACCGGTGTTCCGCAGGGTCGTCCCCTCGGTGCCGCCCGAGCTCTCGTACAACTCCACCTGATCGCGGACCCACTTCGTCGGGCTGGGCTCGTACTCGCCCTCAAGAGGCATGGCAACTCCGTCCGGTCGTGGCGTGCGGGTTTCGTGCCGCGGCTGACGTGCCGCGGGGACTCGCATGCTGCTGCAACAGCGGCCGGTGCCGGATTCATCCCGCGTCGCGGGTCCGCCCCGGCAGCCGGATCCGGCCACCGCCGCGGGCCCCGGACGGCGCGGCCGGGCGGCGTGATTGCCACACGCCTGATCGCGCCGGACGGACCGGTCGGGCACAGTCGTGATCACCGCGTGCGACACCGGCCGAAGGAGAGCGAACGCCCATGAGCGCCACCCCCGACCCGACGACCCGCTTCGTCGTCGAGGAACTGCTGCGCCGCATCGGACAGGGCGACCCGGACCGTATCGCCGAGCTGTACGCCGACCACGTGGACTGGCGTCTGAACTGGCCCGAGGACGAGCACGGCCGGGCCGCGACCCCGTGGATCCGGCCCCGCTCGACCCGCTCGGACGCGGGCGCCCACTACCGGGAGCTGACCGAGCACCATGTCGCCGAGCGGGCGGCCACCCGTGTCGAGCGCATCCTGGTGGACGGCGCCGACGCGGTGGTCGTGGGCGAGATCCGGCAGACGGCCAAGGTCACGGGACGTCCCTATCGCGCCAGATTCGCCCTCCACCTCACCGTCGAGAACGGTCTGGTCGTACGCCACCACGTCTACGAGGACTCCCTCGCCGTGCTGCGGGCCTTCACCGCCGCCGGCGCCGAGTAGGCGGGCCGGGCGCTCAGCCCGGCGCGATCACCATCCGGACCGCCAGCGCCGCCATCACCGCGCTCGACACCAGGGCCGTGACGAGCCGGCCCCGTTGTCCGGTCAGGGCCCGGCCGAGCAGTGCGCCGCCGCCCGCGAGCAGCAGCTGCCAGCTCGCGGACGCGGCGAAGGCGGCGAGCACGAAGGCCGTTCGTTCGGCGGTACCCGTCTCCCCGGTGTCGCCCGCGCCCAGCACCAGGGCGGCGAAGTAGATCACCGTGGTGGGGTTGAGCAGGGTGACTCCCAGGAGTCCCAGGTACGCCCGCCCCGGGCTCGGCGGGGGCGGGTCGGAGCGGGTGGCCGCCCGGTGACCCCGGTGGCGGCGCAGCGCGCCGTACGCGCCCAGCGCCGCGAGGGCCAGCAGTACCAGGACCGAGAGCCAGCGCAGGGGTTCCAGGACCGGGCGCAGCAGGGCGGCCAGCGCGGAGCCGCCGAGTACGGCGCAGAGGGCGTACAGGCCGTCGGCGGAGGCCACGCCGAGTGCGGCGGCGGCGCCGGTGCGGAGAGTGGTGCGGGCGGTGAGGGAGACCAGGTAGGTGCCGACCGCGCCGACCGGGATCGCGATGCCGTAGCCCGCGACGAGGCCGGCGAGCAGGGCGGTGCTCATGAGCGCGGAGGTGTCGGTCCCTCCGGGTGGCCGGCCTGCTGTCGGGTCCGCGGGGTGTGGGGGGTGGGGCGGGGTGCGGGCGGCAGGTGGGTCGTGGTGTTCATGGCGGGATCCTGCGGGGGGTGTGGTGGCGGGGGCAAGTGAATATCGCGGCTGCGTGTGGGGGGTGCCGGGTTTGTCGCCGCTGACCGCGCGTGGCGGTGTTCGCGCAGTTCCCCGCGCCCCTGGGGGGGTGTGTGGCGGTAGGGCGTATGGACCTGGCGTCGTGCTTCTGGGAGGTTGCCGGCGTCTTTCGGCTGGCCGCGCGTGGTGGTTGCTCGCGCAGTTCCCCGCGCCCCTGAGGGGGTTGTGTGGCAGTAGCGCAGGTGGACACGGCTTCTCGCCCCTGGGGGCGTTGTGTGGCGGTAGTGCAGGTGGACACGGCTTGGCGCCTCTGGGGGTGTTGCGTGGGGGGTTGGTTCCGGGCAAGTGGTCTGGTCCGGCTGACAGTAGGGTGCTCGGATGACCGAACAGGCCGTAAAACCCTTCCTCTACGTCGTCGTGTGCGCCGCCGGCATCGCGTCCGGTGTGGGCGAACTCGTCGCCGTGGCCCGGCGGAAGGGCTGGGAGGTCGGAGTCTTCGCCACCCCCGTCGCGATGAACGGGTTCTTCGACACCGCGGCCCTGCAGACGCTGACGGGCCGCCCCATCCGCTCGGCCTGGCGCTCACCCGGCGACCCGCGGCCGTTCCCGCCGCCGGACGCGGTCGTCGTGGCGCCCGCCACGTTCAACACCGTCAACAAGTGGGCGGCCGGCATATCCGACACCCTCGCCCTCGGCACTCTCAACGAGGCCTGCGGACTGGGCGTGCCCATCGCGGTCCTGCCGTGCGTGGCCGACGCCCTGGCCGCGCATCCCGCCTACCAGGAGAGCCTGACCCGCCTGCGCGGCATGGGAGTCCGCTTCGGCGAACCCCGGTCCGGGGAGACCGCCGTCGGACCCGGCTTCGGGTGGGAGCGGGCGCTGGACCTCATCGACGCGAGGCCCTGAACCGCTACGGAGCCCCGTCCTCGTCCAGCACGCCGAGCTCCGCCCAGATCGTCTTCCCGTCGGCCGTGTGCCGGCTCCCCCACCGCTGGGTGAGCTGGGCGACGAGGAGCAGCCCCCGGCCCCCTTCGTCCCAGGTCTTGGCCCGCCGCAGGTGCGGCGCGGTGTGGTTGGTGTCGGAGACCTCGCAGATGAGGGTCTCCGTGTCATGGATGAGACGCAGCCGGATCGGCTGGGCGCCATAGCGGATCGCGTTGGTGACGAGCTCGCTGACCACCAGCTCGGCGGTGAAGGACACCTCGTCCAGCCGCCAGGACGCCAGTTGCTCGCCGACCTGCCTGCGGACCGGCGAGACCAGCGCGGGATCGGCCGGGATGTCCCAGGTGGCGACGCGGCTCGCGGGCAGCCCCCGGGTGCCCGCCAGCAGCAGGGCGACGTCGTCGGCGATGCCGTCCGGCGGCAGCAGCGCGGCGAGGATCCGGTCGCAGGTCGCGTCGAGGGCCCCGGTGTGCTGGTCGAGCGCCTCCCGCAGCAGCCGCCGGCCGTGCTCGGCGTCCCGGTTCCGGGACCAGATCAGACCGTCGGTGTAGAAGGCGAGCAGCGTGCCCTCGGGCAGATACAGCTCGGAGCTCTCGAACGGCAGCCCGCCCAGCCCGAGCGGCGGCCCCGCGGGCACCGCCACCTCGTGCGCCGTCCCGTCCGGCTGGAGCATCACCGGCGCGGGATGCCCGGCCCGCGCCAGCGTGCACCTGCGGGACACCGGGTCGTACACCGCGTACAGACAGGTGGCGCCGACCTCGCCGGGCCGGCCGGCCTCGCCGCCGCCGTCCTCCGAGAGCCGGACGACGAGATCGTCGAGGTGGGTGAGCAGCTCGTCGGGGGCGAGGTCGATGTCGGCGAGCGTACGGACCGCGGTGCGCAGCCGCCCCATGGTGGCCGAGGCCTGCACCCCGTGCCCGACGACATCGCCGACGACCATCGCCACCCGCATGCCCGACAGCGGGATGACGTCGAACCAGTCCCCGCCTACCCCCGCCCGCGCCGCCGGAAGGTAGCGGGAGGCCGCGTCGACCGCGGCCGTGCGGGGCAGGCGGCGGGGGAGCAGGCTGCGTTGCAGCGCGAGGGCCGTCTCCCGTTCCCGGGAGAAGCGACGGGCGTTGTCGATGCACACGGCCGCGCGTGCCGTGACCTCCTCGGCCAGCAGCACGTCGTCGGGGGTGAACGGGTCGGGCCGTCGGAAGCGGGTGAGCACCGCGACGCCCAGTGTGGTGCCCCGGGCCTGGATGGGCACGGACATCGTGGAGTGGATGCCGTACTCCTCGACCCGCTCGCGGCGCGCCCGGGAGCGGGCCAGCCACTGGTCCAGGTTGCCGCCGGCCACCGTGGCGACGGTGGTGCGGCCCGCGACGAGCGAGTCGGCCTGCGGCGAGGAGGCCGGGTAGGTGTCGAACTCCCCGGGCTTGACCACGGCCTCGGGGTTGCCCGGGTTCACCGACTGGTGGGCGATCCGGCGCAGCCCGACGGGCACGGTCACCCGCGTCGGCGGGTCGCCGCTCTGCTCGTCGGCGTCCAGCAGGTCGACGCTGACGAAGTCGGCCAGCGCGGGCACGCACACATCGGCCAGTTCCTGGGCGGTGCGGGTGACGTCGAGAGTGCTGCCGATCCGCACGCTCGCCTCGTTGACCAGCTGGAGCCGCTCGCGGGCGAGATAGCTGTCGGTGAAGTCGTGGGCGGCCATGCACACCCCGCGCACCCGGCCGGTGCCGTCCATGACCGGGGTCATCCGGGCCAGCCAGGCGTGCGCCCGGTCCTCGCCGCCGGTGCGCAGATACGTCTGCACATCGCGGGGCAGGCCGCTGGAGAGCACCTCCAGCGCGTTCTTCTCCAGGTCCTCGCTCTGCGGCTTCCCGCCGATCTCGGACAGCCTCAGCCCCCGGATCTCCTCCTGGGGCAGCCCGAGCGTTCTGGCCATGGCGTCATTGACCGAGTGCAGCCGCAGGTGCTCGTCGTAGACGGCCAGCGCGCACGGGGTCTGGGCCAGCACCGACACCTCCAGCGGGTCGCCGGGCGGGCGCGCGGTGGGGCGTTCCAGCGGGGAGACCACGAGCCAGTGCGCCGGGCCGGTCCTCGGGTGCCACTGATGGTGCGCGAGCAGCCACACCGCGAGCGTACGGCCGTCGCGGTGCCGCAGGGTGACGGACCCGTACCAGCGGTCGCTGCGGACCTGGGGGGCCGCGTCCGCTACGAACTCCCGGGCGGGCCGGCCAAGGACCTCGCCCTCGGTCCAGCCGAGCAGCCGTCGGGCTCCCTCGTTCCACGAGGCCAGCGTGCCGTCCTCGGCGATGACAACCCGGGCCGTCGCGGCCTCGTCGAACGGGTAGACCAGGCTCATCGTCACAGCTCCATCGCGCCCACTCTTGGTCAACGGGTGCGTCTCTTCCGTTCCAGCCTAGTGGTTCCGGCGGTTCCGGCGAACGGGGCAGGGCGCGGTCCGGGCCGGGGGAAGGCGCGTGCCGGGCCGGAGCGGCTCGCCCGGCCGGCACGACTCGTAGCGTGCCTCAGCCAGCCGGGTCGGCGCCAGGCCCGAGACCGAGTCCGGCCAGCGCGGCCCGGCCCGCGGCCCGGTGCGCGCCCCCGGCCAGCAGCAGGGTCCGTGCCGCCTGATAGGGGCTGCCGGCCGCCTCGAAGGCGGCCGCGGCGGCGAGCAGCCGGGGCGGGTTCCCGGTGAGCAGCGCCTCGGCCCGGTCGACCTGGGCGGTGGCGACCGGGTTGCCCGCGACCACCTTCCGGGCCGCGTCGATCCGGGCCCGGGCCGCGGGGTGCCCGGCCAGCACGGCTGCCTCCGCCCGCAGGGCCGCGTACCAGTGCAGCCACACCCAGGACACCCACTTCCACACCTCCTCCGGCTCCGGGGCGACCCGGTCCAGGGCGGCGTCGATCTCGCCCTGGTGCAGCAGGACGAGGGCGTCGAAGACCGCGCCGTAGCCGTGCCGGTGCTCGGGCGCGTTGCCCGCGCGGCCGACCACGGCGAGCCAGGTCGAGCGGGCGTCGTGGTCGCCGCGCAGACCGTGGACCGCCGCGACGGCCGCGGCGGCGGGACCGAGGGAGAAGGACCGCTGCCGTCCGCTGCGCTCCCAGGCGTCCAGGAACCGCACCCCGGCGGCGAGCACCTCCTCGCCGTGTCCGGCGAACGCGTCCGCGACCAGCAGCCACGACGTGGCGTGATGGCCCACCTCGGCCAGCAGCGGATGCTCCGCGAGCCGCCGGCCCCAGCGCCGTGCCTCGGGCAGCCGGCCCGCGCCGACGGCGGTCCCGGCGGCCATGGCCAGGGCGTCCATCAGCTCGTGCGCGGCGGCCGGGCCCGGCGGGGCCGAGGCCAGCACGTCGAGGCGCCGCCGCGCGGCGGACGCGGCGCCGAACGGATCGCCGTCCCAGCTCCGGGCGCCGGACAGCGCGTCGAGCGCGGCCGACTCGGCCACCGGGTCCCCCGTGCGCCGGGCGAGCCGGACGGCGAGCCCGGCCCGCTCGACCGTCTCGCGCACGGTGTTGTCGGTGTCGCCCTGCACCGACCCGAACGCGTCGGTCACCACCGCCGCCTCGGCCAGCGCCACGGCCGCCTCCGCCTGCGGGTCGGCGCCGGACAGCTCGCGGGCCCGCGCCAGCAGGGCCGTCACCTCGTCCCTGGGCGGGACCTGGGCGAACGTACTGGAGAAGCGGTACGCGATGGTGGCGGCCGCCGCCAGATCGCGGCCGGCGCCCGCGGTGTCCCCGGCCCGCCGAGCGGTCTCGGCGGCTGCCCGGTGCAGCCGCAGCATGTCGTCCCCGAGCCTGCGGCACCCGGCGACCGCGGCGGCCAGTCGAAGCGCCTCGGCGCGTTCGCGTGCGGCGCCCCGGGTCCCCGCCTCGTCGTCGGCCGCCACGGCCGCCTGCTCGTACCGTTCCTGCGCCTCGCCGAGCAGCGTCCGGGTGAAGGCGAGCCCGGCCAGGGTGAGGGCGAGGCGGTGGGCCTCGGGACGGCGTTCGGGACGGGCGGCGGCCCAGGCCAGCGCGGCCCGCAGGTCGTCCGCGACGGCGTCGAACCGCGCCCGCCAGTCCGGCCCCTCGCCGTCCCCGAGCGCGGTCGCGGCGGCCAGGCACCAGGCCGCGTGCCGGGACCGGACCCCGTCCCGCTCACCGGCCTCGTCGAGCCTGTGCTCGCCGTACTGGCGGATGGTCTCCAGCGCCTGGTACCGGGTGCCGTCCCCGGACGGCGTCACCGCGAGCAGGCTCTGCTCGGCGAGCCTGCCCAGTCCGTCGGCGACCCGGGCCCGCTCCAGCGGGGTGAAGCCGGCCACCTCGGCGGCCGCGTCCGCGGTGAACGGCACCACGAACACCGACACCCGGCGCAGCAACGCCCGGTCCTCGGGCGCGAGCAGCTCATGACTCCAGTCCAGCACCGCCCGCACCGACCGGTGCCGGTCGTCGGCACGGGAACCGCCGGACAGGATCCGCAGCTGGTCGGAGAGACCTGCGGTGAGCCCGTCGAGACCGAGCGAGGGCAGCCGGGCCGCCGCCAGCTCGATGGCCAGCGCCATGCCCCCGAGGCGGTCGCACAGGGCCACGACCCGGTCCCGTGCCGCCGGGCCGGGCGACAGGCCGACCGCCGCCGCCCGGTCCAGGAACAGCGCGACGGCGTCCGACTCGCCGCCCCCGTCCCGGGACAGCGGCGGCACCGGGAAGACCCGCTCGAACGGCACCGTCAGCCGGGCCCGCGAGGTGATCAGCACCCGCACCTGCGGGCAGGCCGACAGCAGCCGTTCCACGAAGGGCGCCACGCCGTCGCGCACCTGCTCGCAGTTGTCCAGCACCAGCAGCGCCCGCCGGTCCGCGAGCGCCGCCAGTACGGCCTCGTCGACACCGCGTCCGGGCTGCTCGCCGACCCCGACGGCGGCGGCGACCGCCGCCCCCACCCGGCCGGGATCGGTGACCGGGACCAGGTCGACGAACCACACCCCGTCGGTGAACTCACCGGCCGCGTCCGCCGCCACCGCCAGGGCCAGCCGGGTCTTGCCCACCCCGCCCGGACCCACGGCGGTCACCTGGCGGTACGCCTTCAGCGCCGCGGCCAACTCCCCGCGCTCGCGGGCCCGTCCGACGAAGTCGGTCAGCGGCGCGGGCAGGGCGGGTGCCGCGAGCGACCGCCGCACGCCCGCGCGCCGGGACAGCGCCCTGCGGTCCGGCAGCTCCAACTTCCGCAGCAGCGAGGAGACATGGGACTCGACGGTGCGTACGGAGATGAACAGCCGTGCGGCTATCTCCGCGTTGCTCAGATGTTCCCCGAGCAGCGTGAGGACTTCGGCTTCCCGGGCGGAGACGGCAGGCGTGGTCACCTGATCATTATCCGTGGTGTTTTCCGTGGCCGGCACGGAGGCGGCGGCCACCCCGGCGGGGAGAGCCTGTGCACACGAGCCCGGCCGAAGGAGGACCCATGAGCACCGCCGCACCCCGCCCCCGCGCCCAGCGCCGCCGCGACACCGAGCAGCGCCTCGCCCGCGACGTCGACGTCTGGGTGGCCACCGCCTCGCCGGACGGTGTGCCGCATCTGGTCCCGCTGTCCTTCGACTGGGACGGCGAGGCGCTGCTGCTCGCCACCCCCGCGGACAGTCCCACCGGCGCCAACCTGGCCGTCGGCCGGGTCGCCCGGCTGAGCCTGGGCCACACCCGCGACGTGTCCATGATCGAGGGCGAGGTGGAGGTGCTGGCCCTCGACGCCCTGCCGCCGGAGCGAGCCGACCGGTTCGCCGCCCGGACCGGCTTCGACCCGCGCACCCTGACCACGCCGTACCGGTGGTTCCGGGTCACCCCGCGCCGGGTGCAGGCCTGGCGGGAGGTCGAGGAGATGACCGGCCGCGAGCTGATGCGCGACGGCCGCTGGCTGGCCTGAGCGGCGCCCGGACGGCGCAGGCCCGACGCGCCATCGTGTCCGGACGGTTGACGGGGTCTCATGCCAGCCACCAGCATGTGCCCCGTCCGTCACTTTGGGAGCGCTCCCATCATTCGCCGACATCCAGTCGTGGTCGACGAACGAGCACACCATCAACTGGAACGCGGCCCTGACCCGGATGGCGTCCTTCGTCGCCGACCAGGGCTGACCCGCTCCACATGCCGGCCGGTACCGTATCGGAGTGCTTCTGACCTGGGTCTATTTACGGTCGAGTACCTGAGCGGTACCGTGGCGTCATGCCAGCCCTCAATGTGGAGTTCAGTGAGCGCGAGCTGGAGGACCTGCGGCAGATCGCCAAGGAGCGCGGTACGTCGATGAAGGCCCTCGTCCGTGAGGCCGCCGCGGCCGACATCGCCCGGCACCGTGCGCTCAAGGAAGGGGCGGAGGCGTTCCGCCGCTTCTTCTCCTCCCACGCCGACGAGTTCGCCGCCGCCTTCCCCGAGGACGAGGTGCCCGCCGGGGGCCCGCGGCGGGGCTTCTGACCCATGACGCCCGTCGTCCACATCGACGTGCCCTGGCTGCTCCAGCGCCACGAGGAAGTGCTGCCGGAGCAGCCCACGATCAACGACTTCTCCGCGCTGGTGGCCGCCGTCGCCCGGCATCGCGTCGACCCGCCCCGGCTGGGCGTCGACTCCGACCCCGCCTGGCGCGCCGCCGCCCTGCTGCACACCATCGCCCTGCTCAAGCCGCTGCCCTCGGCCAACGCGCGCTTCGCCTGCGCGACCGCGGTGGCCTACATGTTCGTCAGCGGCGTCGGCATCGACCCGCCCTACGGGACCCTGGTCGACCTCGCCCGCGATCTGATCGACGGCAAGACGGACGTCTACGGCGCCGCCGACCGGCTGCGTTCCTGGCAGATCTAGGGGCCGTCGCGCCGGGCCCCGGTGGAGGCTCCGGGCCGCCGGTCCCGTGGAGGCGTGGAGGCCACCGCCCCCGGCCGGGAGCTCGGGGCCGCCGGCCGAGGGCGGGAGAACGGGGCCGGCGGCCGTTTCGCGCGGGAGAGCCGCCGTCCCGCGCGGGGCCTGCCGAGGAGGCCGGTACACAGTCCACTCCTCGCCCTCGGATGCCGGGAGCGTGCGTGACCGGCCGGCGTGTGCGTGTCTTTCACACGGGGCGCTCGGAATGGCGAAAAGCAGTGCGATTCGGCGGGCGTATGTCACACGTAAGTCCGGGGGAAAACGCTTCCTGACTTCCTTTCAGTGATACGGATGTTCCCCAAGTGCCTTGTTGGCCCTGAGTTCGCTGTGCAAGGGTGAAGCGCCCGGTGTCCGGGCTCTTTTTTCAGTCGGCCGAACTCCTCGTGCGTCGCATACGCGTGGGAAGGAATCCGTTCAGTGCCACCCACCCCCCACCCTCCCCGTCCGCCCTACCCGCCGCCCGGCGCGTTTCCCGGAGAATCCGACGAGTTGCTCGCCGGCCGTCTGCGGGGCAGCCCGGACGACGACGTCTCCCGTTCCACCGCCCTGTTGATCGCGCGGCACTGGCGACCCGCGTTCGAGTACGCGGCCATCTGCCTCGCGGACTCGGGGCCGGCCGCGGCCATGGTCACCGGCGCGGCCGTCCATCAGCTCCTCGACCGTCTGACGCTCGGCGAACCCGGTGTCGCCCTGCGCCCCCGGCTGCTCGTCGCCGTACGGGACACCGTGCGGCTGTGGGCCACCGAGGAACGGATATCCGCCGTTCTGCCGGGACTTCGCAAACCGGCCGGAGGCCGCGGCATGCGCACGGCGTCGCCGGGGCCGCCGGAAAACCGCCGGCTCACCGAACGCGCATTCCTGTCCATGCCGCGAGTCGACCAGTGCCTGCTGTGGCACACCGAGGTCGAGGCGGAAGCGGTCGGCGTTCCCGCGGCGCTGCTCGGCATGGACGCCGAAGTCGCCGCGGCCGCCGTCGAACAAGCGCGTGAAAAACTCCGTGAAGGCTTGGTCCGCGCACATCGGGAACTCGCCCCGACAAACGAATGCCGTTTCCACAACCGCCTTCTGGACATCCCGATCCGGCGCGGCGGGTCCTTGCTCCCGGATGTGCGCAGGCATCTCGCGGAGTGCCGCTACTGCCGTGCCGCCGCGGAGCAGCTGAGCCATTTCGAAGGCGGGCTGGGCGACCTGCTCGCCGAGGCGGTGCTCGGCTGGGGCGCCCGCCGCTATGTCGAGTCCCGGCCGGGCCGCGGCGGGCATGTGCCCCGCCAGCGCGGCTCCACCCGGCACGGCGCCGGCCGGACCCGCTCCGGGGCCGCCCGGCATCGGGTGCTGCCCCGCGCGCACGCCCCCGGCCGCCGGGCGGCTCCCGGTGACGGACGCTCACCACGCGCCCTGCTCACCGGAGTCGGGCTCGCGTCCGCGGGCCTCCTGGCGATCCTTCTGGGGGCGGGGCTGTGGGGGAGCGGCGGCGACACCGAGCCGATGGCCTCCACCGGCGCGAGCGACAGCGATCCGTCCGGCGACGACTCCCCGGACCCGTCGGGCGCGCCCACGTCGCCCGACAGCGCGGGCCTCTCTGCCCCCGGCCGCTCCGGTCTGCTCAACGCCGGCGCGGGCCTCTGCCTCGGCATCGAGGGAGAGGCGCGGGCGGGCGCCGGGATCGGGCTGGCGGACTGCTCCACCGCCCGCACCCAACTGTGGTCCTACGCCACCGACGGGCTGCTGCGCAGCGTGGCGGCGCCGGGACTGTGCCTGGACTCGCACATGGACGCGGGCGTGGCCATCCTCGCGCGCTGCGTCGGCGGCGACTCCCCACGCGGGGACGACGTCCGCTACGAGCTCACCGACGAGGGCGAGTTCCTGCCGCTCTGGGACAAGCGCCTGGCCCTGGCGGCGACCACCGCCGACGCGGACGCTGACATCGTAGTCAAGGTCCGGGACGGCTCCCCGTCCCAACGCTGGCTCCCGGCACCCCGCCCGAACCCGGCCACGGCGTCCGTGCGCTCGGCGGGCATGGCGGGCTGAACAGCCACGCGGGGACGCGATTCCGCGTCCCCGCGCGGCGCGGTGTCGCCGCGCGGCGCGGGCGTGCGAAGTCGGCCTGCGGCCGTGCGGAGCGGGTCGGCGGCGGCATGCGATTCCGTCGCGTGGTGCGGGCGGGCGTTCGTGTGCGGCTTGGCTGTCGGTCGGGCTTGGGGTCGTGTGTGGGTCGGCGGTGTGGGGACAGTGGCCGCGTGTGCTTCCGTCGCGTGGCGCGGGCTTGTGTTCGTGTGCGGGTCGGCGGTGTGGGGGCGGTGGCCGCATGCGGTTCTGTCGCGTGGCGCGGGCGGGCGTTATGTGCGGCTTGGCCTTTCGGGCCTGTGGCCGTGTGCGGCTTGGTTGGCCGGCGCGGGCTCGCTGCCGCGCGAGGCATTGCCGTGAGGGGCGGCGGCCCCATGTGCTTCGTCGCGTGGCGCGGGTCTGTGTTCGGGTGGGGCTGGCCGTTCGGTGTGGGGTCTGTGTCCCTGCGGTGCTGGTCGCATGGGCCAGGGCGGTGCTCGTGCGCGGTTCGGTCGCGCCGCGTGGACGTTGTCACTGTGCGGCCCGATCGCGTGACGTGGGGTCGTGGTCCTCACGCCCCGCGACGACGCCACGCGCGGGACCGTGCCGCCCGGCACGACGGAGCCGCGCGGCGGAGGTCCCACGCCGCCGAACCGCGCGGTTCGCGCGGGAACGCCGCCCCACGCCCCACGACCGAACCGCGCACGGACGCCGTCCCGCGCGACACGACGAAGCCGCGCGTGCGGCACGGTCTCGCCCGCGGCCTCGGCGCCGGGCGTCGGGCCCCGCACCGGTGGCGTGTGCCACGGCCGGGGACGGGTGTGCGGTCCTGGTGCGCCCCAGGGGCGGGGCCAGTCGGCGCGTTCAGGCGTCGGCGTCGGCGTCGGGGCCGCGGCCCCGGACCTCCTGCACGTGTTCCAGCGAGTCGCGGAGCTCGGTGAGCCAGTCGTCCGTGTGGCGTCGTACCAGGCGTACGCACCACGCCAGGGCGTCGCTGCGGCTGCGGGCGACGCCGGAGGCGACCAGCGTGTCGAGGACCTGCCGCTCGCTCTGCCGGAGCCGCGTCATCACCGGCACGGCGAGATGCGTGAACAGGGCACGCTCCTCCCCGCACTCCACACCCCAGGACACCTTTCGGCGGAACCGGTGCTCGGCCTCACGGGCGACCGCCATCCGGTCCTCCCTCGTACGCTCCCGGAACTCCTCGATCCGGCCCTGTACGGCCGCCTCCCGCTCCGCGGTCGAGGCGTCCTCCGCCAGCCGGGGCTCGGGGACCCGCCCGATGACGGTGATCTCCTCGCGGTCGACCGAGACCTCGGTCAGCTCCTCGAAGAGGCCGTCGGGCAGACGGCCGGCGAACCAGCCGCGCAGTTCCTCGTGCTGCTGTTTCGTAATCATGTAATGACCATTACTCATGGCTTCCATGAACACAAGGGGTCGCGGAGGGGTCTTTCGGGGGTGGATCCGGAATGTTTCCAGCCGATTACCCAGAGTAAAAATACCGGTCATTCGGCCACTCCAGATGATCATCGAGCGGACGAATCGGAGGTTTGGAACGTTCGATTCCGTCACTTCACGCCACTGTTTCAACACGCAAGGTTACCGAAACCCGTGGGTTCGATGTGAATTCCGGCTGCGTTCTCGGCAGAGTGGCGCTCGCCGGTTCGGCACCGAACCCGGGGCCGTCCGGCATCCCCCGAATCGAGCGGAAGGATGCACACAATGCGGAACACCGCGCGCTGGGCAGCAACCCTCGGCCTCACCGCCGGCGCCCTCTGCGGACCCCTGACCGGGGCCGGCCAGGCCGCCCCCGGCAGCGCTCCAGCGTCGCTGTACGCCCCGTCGGCCCTCGTGCTCACGATGGGCCACGGCGAGACGGCGCTCGGCGTCACCCCGGAACGGGCCGTCACGCTCACCTGCGCCCCGACGCCCTCCGGCACCCATCCGGCGGCCGCCCCGGCCTGCTCCGAACTGCGCGCGGCAGGCGGCGACCTCAACGCGCTGCGCGGCACCGAGGGCGTGATGTGTACCCGGGAATGGGACCCGGTGGTGATCACCGTCGACGGCGTCTGGCAGGGACAGCGCGTCTCCTACGAGCGCACCTTCGCCAATGAATGCGTGAAGACCCTCTACGGCCCGAGCGTCTTCGCGTTCTAGAGACCGGGACCGCACGGAACGCGTGACACGCGACCGGACCGCCGATGGGGAGTGCGGGCACGGGCGCGGGATTCCTTGCGGTACCCGCACCGGGGACCGGCCGGGCGGAGTGGGGCCGCCCGGCCGGACCCCGGCTTTCCACGTTTCACGGCGACCGCACCCCCTGCCTCGACGGGCAGGGGGTGTACTCATGCCGCCTTCGCGGGAGGTATGGGGGCACAGCACGGCTCCTAAGGAGTGATCCAGCATGCCCGCCGATCTCACCGGAAGCTTTCTCGCCCTGGACGACGGCCGCCCGGCCGTCGTCCTCGGCCGCGTCTACGCCCGTCCCGCCGAGCGCGTCTGGTCCCTGGTGACCGACCCCGGCGAGCTCGCCCGATGGTTCCCCTCCCGGGCCGAGTTCGAGCTGCGGCCCGGCGGCACCGCCCGGTTCAGCGGCGACCCGAACCAGCCCGACTCCACCGGCCTCGTCCTGGCCGTCGACGCGCCCCGCCGTCTGGCCTTCGAGTGGGGCGGCGACGAGATCCGCCTCGCCCTGGCCGCACAGGACGACGGCCGCACCCGGCTCACCCTCACCGACGTCCTCGCCGACCCGGAGTCCGCCGCGCGCAACGCGGCCGGCTGGGAGGTCTGCCTGACCGCGCTGGACGCCGTGGCCCGCGGTGAGACCCCCGCGGGTCCGCACACCGGAGCGGGCGCCCTGTGGCGCGAGGCGTACGAGGGCTACATCGAGGCCGGGTTCCCCTCCGGCGCACCCGTCCCCGGAGTGGACTGACCTCGCCCCGGCCCGCGGCGGCGGCACCGTCAGGCCAGCTGCCGCCGCACCAGCTCGTGCAGCCGCCCGCCCGTGTCCGCGAGCAGCCGCGCCGGCGGCCCCTGCTGGACGACCTTGCCGTTCTCCATGACGATCACCCGGTCGGCGTCCAGCACCGTGGACAGCCGGTGCGCGATCACGACGCGGGTGGCGTCGAGCGCCTTGGTGGACTCGATGACCCGCCGCTGGGTCTCGTTGTCCAGCGCGCTGGTCGCCTCGTCGAAGAAGAGGATGCGCGGGCGGCGGATCAGCGCCTGGGCGATCATCAGCCGCTGACGCTGGCCGCCCGACACCGAGCCCCCGGCGGCGACGATCGTGTGCAGGCCCATCGGCATCCGCCGGATGTCCTCCGCCAGACCCGCCAGCTCGGCCGCCGCCATCGCCTCCTCGGGCGTGTACGGCTCGGTGCCGCAGATGACGTCCAGGACCGAGCCGGTGAACGGCTGCGCGTGCTGGAGCACCACCCCGCACTGCCGCCGTACCGCCGACCGGTCCAGCGCGGCCAGGTCCTGGCCGTCGTACAGGACACTGCCCGACACCGGACGGTCGAAGCCGATGAGCAGCCGCAGCAGCGTCGACTTGCCGCAGCCGCTGGGGCCGACCACCGCCACGAACTCGCCCGGCCGCACCTCGAAGGACACGTCGTCCAGCACCAGCGGCCCGTCGTCGGAGTAGCGGAACGACAGCCGCCGCGCCTCCACCGCCCCGGACAGCGGGCCGGGCCGGGTGCTCGCCGTCCGCACTTCCGGGGCGGCGGCCAGCACCGGCTCGATCTCCTCGAACAGCGGCAGCGCGGCCACCACCGACACGAACGCGCCCGTCAGCTGGGTCACCGAGGTGAGCAGCATGGTCACCGCGGTGTGGAAGGCGAGGAAGTCGGCCGCCGGCATGGCCCCACGCGCCGGACCCGCCAGAAGCATGAACATCAGCAGCGAGCACAGCGGCAGATACACCGCGCCCAGCACCGCCGAGAGGTTCTTGATCCGCCCCACCCGCTGCTGGAGCTCCCGGCTGCGCGCGAACTCGCCCGCCCAGGAGGCGTACGCGTAGTTCTCCGCGGCCGCCACCCGCAGCTTCGGCAGGCCGCGCAGGGTCTGGAACGCCTGGTTGTTCAGCCGGTTGGAGAGCCGCACCAGCCGCCGCTGCCAGCGCACCTGCCACAGCCCGAGGCCGAGGAAGACGGCGGCGACCGCCACCAGCATCCCGACCGCCGCCAGCGCCATCGGCACGCTGTAGTAGAGCAGCAGCGCCAGGTTCATCGCGCCGACCGTCACCGACTGCGCGACCGTCGGGCCGACGCCCGCCAGCAACCGCCGGATCGCGCTCACGCCCATCGCCGCGCTGGCCAGCTCGCCGGTGGACCGCCCCGCGAAGAAGTCCGTCGGCAGCCGCAGCAGCCGGTCCCACACGGCGGGCTGGAGGGTGGCCTCGACCCGCCCCTCCAGCCGCAGGATCGTCAGGTTCTGCACCAGCGTGAACGCGGCCGCGACCACGCTGCTCACCATCACCGCCAGACACACCTGGCCGATCAGCCCGGCCTGGGCCTTCGGGACGTACTCGCCGAGCACCTTGCCGGTCGCCACCGGCACCAGCGCGCCGATCGCCACCGTCACCAGACCGGTCAGCACCAGGGCCGTCACATCGCCCCGCGTGCCGCGCAGCACGAACCGGACCAGCCCCAGCGGGCCGAGCCGGCGCTCGGGCAGCGGACGGTAGAGCATCACCGCGCGCGGTTCGAACTCCGCCGCGTCGGCCTTCTCCACCGGAGTCTCGCGCCCGGTGGCCGGCTGTACGGCGACATAGCCGCCGCGCCGCCACAGCAGCGCCACCGGCGCCCCCGACAGAGCGCGCCGGCCCACCAGCGGGCCCACGTCGTCGCGCCACCAGTGCCCGTCGAGCCGTACCGCCCGGGCGCGCACCCGCGAGCCCAGGGCGATGCGCTCGACCGGGTCGAGACGCTCGCTCTCCGTGCCGCCGTGCGCGGGCTCCGCCAGCGCGATCCCGGCCGCGTCCGCCACCAGCTTGCAGGCGGCGTACGTCGCGTCGGCGTCGGCGGCGGTCCTGCGGCGGAACGAGCCCCTGCCGATGGACGCCAGCAGCGTGCGGTCGGCCTGCGCGCGCACCGCCTCACCGGCCTTGATCCCGGCGGCCGTCCGGGTCTCGTGCGCGTGCTCCAACTGCTCGATCCAGCGGTCCAGCGTGGACAGCAGCCGGTACTGCTGCTCGACCATGCTCTGCCACAGCCCCGGATCCATCAGCAGATCGGCCGCCGCCTCCGCGCCGTACAGCGAGCCGTACCGCACACCGCCGGGCGGCACCCGCATCCAGAACACGTCGTCGTCGGCCGTCGCCGCCGAATCGGCGGCCATGGGCGCCTGGAACAGCACGGACAGCCCGCGTCCCACGCCGAGCGCGAGCGCGTGCTCCAGCGCACTCGCCGAGGGCGGCGCATACCGCGGATTGCCCCACTCGTCGTACGTCCAGCTCTCGGTGTGGGCCGGCTCGTACAGTTCCCGCAGCGCCACCCGGTGCACCACGCAGTCGCGCGACGGCCGTGCGATCAGCGTGTGCCGAGGACCCGTCACCGGGCCGAGCAGCAGCGCGCCCGGCTCCAGACGGCCCACGTGGTGCCAGTGGCCCTGCCGCGAGGCGTCCACCGCGAACAGGTCCAGCTTGCCGGCCGCGACCAGCCACAGCACCTGCGGACCCTCCAGGTCCAGCGTGCCGAAGCCCGCGCAGTCGATCTGGGCACCCAGTCGCCCGAGCGCCGCCAGCACCAGATCGCCTTCGTGTACGGCCGTCATCTCACCGCTCCCCGACCAGCGCCGCGTACGCCCCGCCGCGCGCCACCAGTTCCTCGTGCCGGCCGCGTTCGACGACCGCGCCGTGCTGGAGGACGACGATCTCGTCGCTGTCGCGCACGGTGCTCAGCCGGTGCGCGATCACCACGCACGCGCAGCCGCGCCGCCGCAGGTTGTCCATCACTACCTGCTCGGTCTCCGCGTCGAGCGCGCTGGTCACCTCGTCCAGCACGAGGATGCTCGGTCTGCGCACCAACGCCCTCGCGATCTCCAGGCGTTGACGCTGGCCGCCGGAGAAGTTCCGCCCGTCCTGCCCGACCCGGCTGTGGATGCCGCCGGGCCGGCGCGTCACCACGTCGTACAGCGCCGCGTCCTTCAGCGCCTCCACCACCGCCTCGTCCGGGATCGACGGGTCCCACAGCGCCACGTTGTCCCGCACACTGCCCTCGAACAGGAACACGTCCTGGTCGACGAAGGACACCGACGCCGCCAGCGACCCCCGCGGAATGTCCTCAAGGCGCCGCCCGTCGATGCGGATCACGCCCTCCCAGGGCGTGTAGAGACCCGCGATCAGCCGCGACACCGTGGACTTCCCGCTGCCCGAGCCGCCCACCAGCGCCACCTGCCGCCCCGGCCCCACCGTCAGGTCGAACCCGGTCAGCAGCGGCCTGTCCAGCGGGCTGTAGCCGAAGGTGATGTTCTCCAGCTCCACATGCCCCTGGAGCCGGCGCGTCGACTCACCGCCGCCGCGCGTGTACAGCGGATCGGCCCGGAAGTTCTCCACGTCCTTCAGCCGCGCCACGTCCGCCGCGAAGTCCTGGATCCGGCCGACCACGCCGTTGAGCCGGGTCAGCGGCGCGGTGAACCGGGTCACCAGCGCCTGGAACGCCACCAGCAGACCCACCGAGACATGCCCCTCCACCGCCCGCAGCCCGCCGATCCACAGGATCAGCGCGCTGTTGACCGTCGCGAGCGCCGGAGCCACCACACCCAGCCACGCCCCCGGCACCCCGAGCCGCTGCTGCTCCTCCAGCGTGGTGGCGTGCTGCCCCGCCCACTTGCGGAAGTAGCCGTCCTCCCCGCCGGTGGCCTTCATCGTCTCGATCAACTGCAGCCCGGTGTAAGCGGTGTTGGTCAGCCGCGCGCTGTCCGCCCGCAGCTTCGCGGTCCGCGTCGCCCGCAGCCGTACGACGATCCGCAGCGCGAGGATGTTCAGCAGGGCCACGCCGATGCCGACGAACGTCAGCTGGGGGTCGTAGATGTAGAGCAGGAGCGCGTACAGCACCACGACCACCGCGTCCACACCGGCCGCCGCCAGGTCGCGGGCCAGGGTCTCGGCGACCGCGTCGTTGGACTGCAGGCGCTGCACCAGGTCGGCCGGGCTGCGCTGGGCGAAGAAGGTGACCGGCAGCCGCAGTAGATGCCGCAGGAAGCGGGCGCTGGACAGGGTCGAGGAGATGATCCGGCCGTGGTGGAGGTTCGCCTGCTGGAGCCAGGTCAGCACGACCGTGAGCAGCACGCAGGCGCCCATCGCGGCGAACAGCACGCCCAGCAGCGAGGTCTGGCCGCCGATCAGGAACGTGTCGATGTAGGTGCGGCTGAGCGCGGGCACCGCCGCGCCGACCAGCACCAGCAGCAGGCTCGCCAGCACGGCGGCGGGCAGCGTGCCCGCGGTGCCGCGCAGCCGGGCGGGCATCGCGCCCCACACGCCCGGCCGGCGGCCGCCGCGGGTGAAGTCCTCCGAGGGCTCCATCACCAGCACCACACCGGTGAAACTGCCGTCGAACTCCTCGATCGGCACGAAACGGCGGCCCTTGCCGGGGTCGTTGACGAACACGCCGCGGCGGCCGAAGCGGCGGCCCACGCCGTCGTAGACGACGTAGTGGTTGAACTCCCAGAACAGGATCGCCGGGCCCCGTACGCCCGCGAGCGCGGCCAGGTCCATCTGCATGCCCTTGGCGGTCAGACCGTAACCCCGGGCCGCCTTCAGCAGGTTGGAGGCGCGCGAGCCGTCGCGCGAGACACCGCAGGCGATACGCAGCTCCTCCAGCGGGACATGGCGGCCGTGATGGCCCAGCACCATCGCCAGCGCGGCGGCGCCGCACTCGACCGCCTCCATCTGGAGCACGGTCGGGGTGCGCACGGCCTTCACGCGGCTCTTGGGTACGGCGGTCGCGGCACGGCGCCGGGTGGCGGTCACGGCAGCAGCCAGTCGACGGGACGCTGGTCGGCCAGGTGTATGGAACCGTCCGCCAGGGTCATGGATTCGAGCGGGTGCGGCGGGCCGCCGGAGGTGGACCAGCGGTAGCCGCTCCGGGTGCCGGACGCCCGGTCCAGGCGGACCAGGACCGCCACCGGGCGTCCGTCCCGGGTGAGTTGCTCGCCGAGCTGGGAGTCCCCGAGGAACGCGCCGATCTGCCGCGCCGACTGCGGTGTGCCGTCCACCGACTTCACCCGTCCGCGCAGTACGCCGTAGCTCTGCGCCGGGACCGTCTGCAGGGTCAGGTCCACGACGGCGTCCACGGGGATCGACGCGGCGTTCCTCGCGGGCACGTACACCGTCGCGTACAGCGGTGCGTCGGCGTCGGTGACCTTCTCGACCGCGGCGAGGTCGGTGCCGGTGGCGACGATCTGTCCGACGGAGGCGGCGAGCGCGGTGACCCGGCCCGCGGCGACGGCCCGCACCACGCTCTCGCCCTGGGCGGTACGGACCTTCAGCACCGGTGCGCCGGCGGGCAGTTGCCCGCCCTGCTCGGCCAGGACCCGGGTGACCTGGCCCGCGACCGGGCTCTGCAGGATGTAGCTGCCCCGGCCGTGGGTGAGCACGGCGGGCGCGCTCACGGTGGAGGACACCGAGCCCGTCACCGCCCACACGGACGCGGCCGCCATCGCGACCAGCGTCACGGACAGCACGAGCCAGCCCTGCGGGCGGGCCAGCCGCACCGGTAGGTCCAGCTCCTCCGGTGACTGGAGCCTGGCGAGGGCCTGTTGGCGGAACTGCACGGGATCTTCCTCACCGGGGGACGCGCGTCGGGACAGCGGTTCGGAACCGCGGTTCGGGAAAGCGATTCGGAACCGCTGTTCGGGAAAGCGATTCGGAACAGCGGAGAATCCCGGGGCCGGTCGCCCGGCCCCGGGACTCAGGAGCACTGTCAGGTGTGCTCGGAAGCGGTCAGAGACCGGCGACCAGGCCCGTGATCGGGGCGGTGTTCAGGCCGGTGACACCCTCGACGGTGCCGACGGCGGTGTTCACCAGACCGGAAACCGGGGCGATGCCGTCCACCAGGCCGGTGACGGTGCCGAGCGAGTTCACCTGCAGGCCACCGGAGACGTTGTCGAGGTCGGCGTCAGCGATCTCGACGGTCTCGACCTGGGGGGTGGAGTTCATGATGGAACATCCCTTCATATGGATATCTCACAAGGAGGTGAGCGGCCCTCTCCCCGAACAGGCGGACGGCCGCGACCGCGGGCGCAGGACGCCCGTTTCCGGTGCCCCGAGCGGGCCCCGCGGTGCGATGGATCAAAGCACGCCGCCGCCTCGGGATTCCACCCAAGCAACGCTCTCACCTGCGCACTTGCGACCCAACAGCGGCGTATTGGTGCAGGAGCGCGCACTGCTCGGTGACTGCTTCTTCACAAGCCGGCCGATGCGGGGGTGAGGGGGCCGCGGGGCGGGAACGGTGAATTCCGGCACTCCCGCCTCAAAGGCGTATCCGGCGCGGCGTGCTTGTGCAGATCCGCCGACCGCCGTGCGCCGGTTGGGTATGGGGTGTGCAGATTCGCTGAAGCGGGGATTCCGCCCACCGTCCGCGACCGCCCGCTTCCGCGTGGTCGCTCTCCGTGTCGAACGTGCTTCAGCGGCGCAGGGCCTGTCGTCACCTTCCCGTCCGCCCCGCGACGCCGGCATCCGCGCGGTGCGTGGGCCGCGCTCGCCGGGTCGCTCGGCCTGGCGGCGCGTGGGCCCGGCGGCGCGTGGGCCCGGCCGGGCCGAGGTCGGTCAGCCCAGCAGCGCGTACACCGTGCTCGCCTTCGCCGCGAGTTCGCCGCTCGCCGCGTCCGTCATCGCGATCTCGGCGAACGCCATCCGGCGGCCCAGCTTGGTCAGCACCGCCTCGATCAGGACGTCCGCCCCGGTCACCGCGCGCTGGAAGGACGTCGACTGCTGGACCGTCGTCATCGGCACGAAGCCGCCGCGGGCGGCCGACACCGCGATGACCGTCGCCGTGTCCGCCGCGGCCATCAGCGCCTGCCCGGACAACGCCCCGCCCTCGCGGGCCAGGGCCGTGGACCAGGGCAGCCGCAGCACGGCGCGCCGCTCGCCCAAGGCCTCGACCGTGAGGCCGAGTTCCAGCACCCAGGGAGCGAAGTTGGCGGAGAGGATCTTGTCGGCATCGGCCGTGGTCATCGTCATACGGGGGATTGTGACCGGCCCCCGCCCGCCCGACGAGAGGCATGGCCGGATCGGCGTGGCGGACGGCCCTGCACGGAAACGGAATTGAACGGCCCGGGCGCCCCCTGCGTACCACTGGCCATCCAGGCGCCCCAGACCCGGTCGCCACCCGGCGACCCACGAGACCCCGTCCCCCAGGAGGTCGAGAAGTTTGAGTCACAAGCGAATGCCGAAGCGCAAGGCCGCGATCGCGGCGGGCAGCGTTGCGGCGCTGGGAGCGGCGGCCCTGCTGCTGCCCCACGCCAACGCCTCCCAGGACGGTGCGGCAGACGCGGCGGCGCCCAGGACCCTGAAGGCGGCAGACGCCTCCTCGCTCTCGGAACAGCTCGCCGCCGCTCTGGGCGACGCCTTCGCCGGTTCCTATTACGACGCCGACCGGCAGCAGCTCGTCATCAACGTCGTCGGCGACAACAACCAGCTCGTCGTACAGGCCAAGCGGGCCGGTGCCGCCGTGCGCCAGGTCGACAACAGCACCGCCGAACTGGAGGCGGCCGCGCGGACCCTGAAGACCGAGGCGACCATCCCGGGCACCGCCTGGGCCGTCGACCCGCGCACCAACAAGATCCTCGTCACCGCCGACCGCACGGTCACCGGCGCGAGGTGGAACACCCTGGAGTCGACCGTGGAGGGCCTCGGCTCCGGCATGGCGACCATCCGCAAGTCCAGTGGGACCTTCAAGCCGTTCGTCTCCGGCGGCGACGCCATCTTCGGCGGCGGCTCACGCTGCTCGCTCGGCTTCAACGTCACCGCGGCCGACGGCAGCCCGGCCTTCCTGACGGCCGGTCACTGCGGCGTCGCGGTCGAGCAGTGGTCCGACTCCCAGAACGGCGCCCCGATCGCCACCGTCGACCAGGCCGTGTTCCCCGGCGAGGGCGACTTCGCGCTCGTCAAGTACGACGACCCGGCGACCCAGGCACCCAGCGACGTCAACACAGGCAACGGCCAGACCGTCGCCATCAACCAGGCCGCCGAGGCGGCGGTCGGCCAGCAGGTCTTCCGCATGGGCAGCACCACCGGCCTGAACGACGGCCAGGTCACCGGCCTCAACGCCACGGTCAACTACCCGGAGGGCACCGTCACCGGGCTCATCCAGACCAACGTCTGCGCCGAACCTGGCGACAGCGGCGGCTCCCTGTTCACCCAGGACGGCAACGCGATCGGCCTCACCTCGGGCGGCAGCGGCGACTGCACCTCCGGCGGCGAGACCTTCTTCCAGCCGGTCACCACGGCACTGGAGGCGGTCGGCGCGACGCTCGGAGCGGGCGAGGGCGAGGGCGCGGGCGCTGGCGACGAGGCCGGAGCCGGCGGCGAGGCCGGAGCCGGCGGTGACGCGGTCGGCGGCGGCGCGGAGGCCGGGGCAGGCGGCGAGGCCGGCGAGGAAGCCGGTGGCGAGGCCGCCGGGGAGGCCGGTGGAGAGCAGGCCGGAGCGGGGGACGGCGCCGACGGCGCCATGAACCCCGGTGACGGCGACGGCGCCGACGCGGGCCAGGAGGACGCGCCCGGCCTGGAGGGCGGCCACTGACCCCATCCTCGGCACGCCCGAGCCCCACTGGCCGTACCCACCAGCGGTCAGTGGCCGCGGCCCGGTCCTCCGGCGGGAGGACCGGGCCGCCTCGCGTCTCCACCGAGCCGCTTCGCGTCTCCTCCGGGCCCTCCCGCGCTCCCGCGCTCCCGCCCGGCCGCCCCACGCCCCCGCCCGGCCGTCCCGCGCCCCCGACGAGCGCCCTCACCGCTGCGCCCGCAACAACAGCAGCGCCACGTCGTCCAGCCGCTCCTCCGCCGCGGCCAGGTCTCCGACCAGGATGTCGGCCAGCCGGTCCAACGGCTGTTCCCCGGCGCCCGCGAGACGCTCACCGAGGGCCGCCAGGGCGTCCTCGATGTCGACGCCCGGGGATTCGATGAGGCCGTCGGTGTACAGGACGAGGACGGAGCCTGGAGGCAGCGCGACCTCGGTCGTCGGGTAGACCGCCGAGGCGTCGATGCCCAGCAGGGGCCCGCCCGCAAGGTCCAGCACCCGCACGCGCCCGTCGGGCCGCAGCAGCAGCGGCGGCGGATGCCCGGCCCGCGCCATCACGGCCCGGCCGTTCGCCGGGTCCAGCCGCAGATACAGACAGCTGGCGAACAGGTCGGAGCCGAGGTCGATGAGCAGCCGGTTGGTGCTGCCCATCACCTGCTCCGGCGCCTGGCCGACGGTCGTGTAGGCGCGTACGGCCGTGCGCAGTTGACCCATCAGCCCGGCCGCCGTCACGTTGTGCCCCTGCACGTCCCCGATGACCGCGGCCGCGCCCTCCGGTGTCGGCACCAGGTCGTAGAAGTCGCCGCCGATGTCCATGCCGCGGGTGCCCGCCAGATAGCGCGCGGCCGCCGTCACCCCGGGCAGCGGCGGCAGCGAGTGCGGCAGCAGCGCGGCCTGCAGTCCGTGCGCGAGCTGGTGCTTGGCGTCGTAGAGCAGAGCCCGTTCCAGGGCCAGCGCGATCAGACCGCTGAGGCTGGTGAGCACGGCCCGTTCCTCGGTGGGGAACGTGTGCGGCTCGGTGTACGTGATCACGCAGGTGCCGACCGGCCGGCCCGAGGCGATCAGCGGCAGATAGGCCCAGGCGGCGAAGCCGTCCGGGGTCGCGTGCCGGGCCGGGTACAGGCGTTCCAGGTGCTCGCGTGACTCGAAGAACGCCGGCACCCCGCTGCTCAGCGCGTGCACGCCCGGCGTCTGGGCGGTCAGCGACGTTCCGTCGAAGCGTTCCACGATGTGCGGGTCCGGAAAACCGTGGTGCCCGAGCACACGCAGCCGGCCCGAGCGCGAGGCGAGCAGGACGACCGCGTGGCCGCCGACCGCCGGGACGATCTCGTCCGCCACCAGTTGCACGACGTCCTGCACGCCCACCGCCTCGGTCAGCGCGCCCGCGAGACTCAGCACCTGGGAGATGGTCACCAGCCGGGGCGGGGCGTCGGCGGCGTCCCCGGAGCGCGGCCCGGACCGCCCCATTCGGGCCACCCCCCGCGCGCGCGTGATCCGCACGCTGAGTCCGGTCGTGCTCGGGTACAGCCGGAACGACAGCCAGTCGCCGGGCGGGCGCAGCGCCACGAACGAGGTGACCTGCTGGCTGAACAGCGCGGCCCGGTAGCGGTCCTCGTAGACCGGGTCGTTGAGCCAGGTCACCGACGCCCAGGGCTGGGTGCCCAGCAGCCGGTTGACGGGGACGCCGAGCAACTCGGCCGCCGCCGAGTTGGCGAAGACCACCCGGCCGTGCAGATCGAGCGAGCACAGCCCGTACGGCAGCCGGGCCGCCATCCGCGCCGCCTCGACCGTGCCGAGGGTCGCGGCGACGCCGCCGACGGGCGGGGCACCGACCAGATCCGGCTCGGCGGCGAGCGGCACGCTGTGCTCGGCGGCGCGCTCCAGCCGCACCGCGAGCCGGTGGCAGGCCGCGGTCAGGTGGTCGCGCTCGTGCTCGGACAGCTGCGCCGGATGCGAGCCGGGCCACGTCACGAAGACCGCCCCGTAGACGGTGCCGGCCGTCGCCACGGGCAGCGCGGCGAGCGCGAACGGATAGGGCAGGACGACGGCGATCCGCGGATACAGCCGGGCCATCTCCTCCTCGCCGCCGACCCACACGAGCCTCCGGTCGTTGACCGCGTCGGCCACGGGGACGTGCGCGCTCAGCCCGAGCCGCTCCCAGGGCGCGGCGAACGACCGCGGCAGTCCGGCCATCACCGCCATCTCCAGCAACGGCTGGTCGGGCGAGAGCAGATAGACCGCACCGGAGTGCGCGTGCACCTCGTCCATCATCGCCGCGAGCGACAGCGACAGCAGCGGCCGGCCGACCGGCGCGTGGTGGGCCGCCGGTGCCTGCCCGTCGGACACGCCGACCACCTCCTCGCCCTGCCGTGCGCGAGAACCCGCCCCGCGCGCGCCGCGCGAGGGCCCCGGCATTCAAATCTGCCCCCACCGGGCCCGCGGCGCACGGCGAGGAAGCGACGGGCCCGGCCCGGCGGGCCCCGCTCCGCCCGCTACGTACGGCCACCCGGGCCCGCGAGGCCCAGCGGGGCCAGGCCCGCGCGCGGCCGTACCGAAGTGCGGGTTCCGTCGCGCCGGCCATGCGCGAGGCCGTGCCGGCGTGGAGCGAGGGCGTATCGATGCCCGTGCCCGTGCCCGTGCCCGTGCCCGTGGGTGGCGGTGGGCGGGGTGTGCGTGAGGTGCGTGGGGATTCGGGTGTGCGGGGCCGCGCGGGCGTGCGTGGGGTCGTATCCATGTCCATGTCCATGTCCATGTCCATGTCCATGTCTGTGCCCGTACCCGTACCCGTGCCAGTGTCCGTGGGTGGCGGTGGGCCGGGCACGCGCGAGGCGCCCCGGTCTCCCGGTACGCGGGCCCCGGCGGGGCGGCGTGCGCCGAAGCCGCACGGACACCCCGCTCCCGCATTCGCTCTCCCCAACGGGCGAGCATTCGCCAGGCCGTGCGGGATCCGGCGTTGGCGCGGGCTCACCCGTGCCGGTGTCCGCCGCGCCGCCCGTGCGCGCCGCGTCCAGGCAGTCCAACGGCATACCCGCGGCCGCGCAGCCCTTGCTCCTGCCCGCTCGGTCGCACCGCATTCCGGCCCACCCGTTGCACGCGCGGGAGCGCGGACGCCCTGTGCGCGCCCCCGCGCCTCTCGATGGCCGGATCTCTCGCGCTCATGAACGGCTGGCGGCGCCAAGAATGGGGCACGCGTTCAAAACTGTGAAACCGGCGGGGGACGGCGAGCTGAAGGGGCGGCAGTGATCCGGGTACTTCTGGTGCATGACGCGTGTCTGGTGCGATCGGTCCTCGCGGAGTGGCTGCGGACCGTCCCCGACCTGCGGGTGGACGACACGGCGTGGCACGCGGCGCCCGGCCGGGCGCGGGCGGTGTGCCCCGATGTGTGCGCCGCGGACCTGGAGTGCGACGCCGGCGACGGCGTGCCGCCCCTGGGCGAGCTGTGCCCCCGCGGGACCGAGCCGGGCACGCCGCGATTACTCGTGCTCGCCGCCGCGCACAGACCCGGCCTGCTGCGGCGGGCCTGGGAGGCCGGGGCGACGGGCTATGTCGACAAGGCGGGCTCGCCGCAGCGCCTGGTGGACGGCATCCGGCGGGTCGCCGCGGGGGAGCGGTTCGTCGACAACTCCTTAGGCTTCGGCTTCCTCAAGGCCGCCGAGATGCCGCTGACCCGGCGCGAGCTGAGCGTGCTGACCCTCGCCGCCGAGGGCGCCTCCATCGCCGAGATAGCCGGGAGTCTGCACCTGTCCCACGGGACCGTGCGCAACTACATGGCCGCCATCACCCGCAAGACCGGCGCCCGCAACCGCATCGACGCCATCCGCATCTCGCAGGGCGAGGGCTGGCTGTGACGCCGCCCAGCCGCCGACCAGGCCGCGGTAGAGCGCCGAGCCGGACATCAGCCGCTCGTGCGTGCCGTATGCGGTGCGCGGTCCGTCCATGACCAGCACCCGGTCGGCCCGGCGTGCCGAGCTGATCCGGTGCGCGACGACGACCAGCGTGCCGCCGGGCCGCTCGGCGAAGGCCCGCTCGGCGCGTTCCTCCGCCGCGGGATCGAGATGACAGGTGGCCTCGTCGAGCAGGACCAGCGGGGCGTACGACAGGTAGGCCCGGGTGAGCGCCACGAGCTGTCGCTCGCCCGCCGACAGCGCGGCGGGATCGACCTGCGCCCCGGGCCCGCCGAGCGCCTCCAGCAGCCCGGTCGCCCCGACCGCCTCGGCCGCCGCGCGCAGCTCCGCCTCGGGGACCGGGTCCGGCCGCAGCAGCGCGAGGTTCTCGGCGAGGGTCCCGGTGTGGACGTACGCCTCCTGCGGCACCAGCACCCGCCGCCTCGCCGCCTCCGCTCCCGGCACCGGCCGCCCGCACACCCGGATCTCCCCGCTCCGCGCCTCCAGCAGCCCGGCGGCCAGCGCGGTCAGCGTCGACTTCCCGATCCCGCTCGGGCCTACGACGGCGAGGTGCCCGCCCGGCGGTACGACGAGGTCGAGCCGGTCCAGGACGGGCGTGGCGGCGGCGCCGTAGGCGAAGGAGACGGAGGTGAGGGCGAGAGCGGGCGCTCCCGCCGCGGCGGGGCCGGGCGCGGCGCTCCGGTGCCCCGGCGGCAGCGCCCCCTCGGCGTCGGCCCCCGCGGGGACCAGCCTGCGCAGCACCACCGCCAGCCGGGAGCCGCTCGTGCCCAGGCCGTGGACGAGGTCGCGCAGGGCCGGGAGCAGGGACTGGGTCACGTAGGACACGGCGCCGACGAAGGCACCGGTGGTGACGCCGTGGGACAGGAGCCAGGGCGCGGTGGCGAGCAGCAGGACCAGGGGGAGCTGGCCGCCCACGGTCAGGGACGCGACCCGCAGCACGGACCAGCGGGCGAGCGAGCGGGCGGCGCCCAGCTCGCCGTCGATCAGGGTGCCGGTGTCGGCCGCGATCCGGTCCTCCGCGCCCGCCGCCGTGATGTCCCGCAGGCCCGGACAGACGGCCCCGAGCCGCTCCGCGAGGGCCTCGTCGGCGTGCAGGAACGTCTCCTGGCGGCGGGCCAGCGGGCGCAGGGACGCCGCGAACAGGCCCACTCCGGCGAGCAGCGGCGGCCCGACGACCAGCAGCAGGACCGGGGCGAGCGAACACAGCCCGACGAGCGCGCCGAGGGCCGTGAACACGAACGAGCGCGAGACCAGCACCAGCCCGGCGAAGGTGTCCCGCGCGATCTCCACCTGCTGGGTGAGCCCGGAGAGCGTGCCCCGGTCCGCCGTGCGCACCCCACGCTCGACGACCCGCTCGACGAGCCGGTCCCGCAGCGGCTCCACCAGCTCCGCGACCGCCCGGTAGACCCGTCCCGTGCCGTACGCCCCGGCCACGACCCCCAGCGCGGCCACCCCGAGCCAGAGCAGCCCGGCCTGGGTACGGCCCGCCAGGAAACCGTCGTCCAGGGCGCGGGCGGGCGCGTACCCGGCGAGGAACGCCTGCCCGGCCTCCAGCACCGACCACCCGCAGAGCCGGGCCACGATCCGCCACCGCGCCCGCAGGAACCCGAGCCCCTCCCGCCACGGCGTCGGCCCGCTCACCCGGCCTCCTCCCCGAACACGGCCCGGTACTCCGGATCCCGCCACAGCTCGGCATGCGGCCCGACCGCCCGCAGGTGCCCCCCGTCCAGCCACGCCACCGCGTCCGCGCGGGACGCCGTGGCCGCGCGGTGGGCGATCAGCAGGCGGGTGGCGGTGGGGCCCGCGCCCAGGAGGGCGTCGGTGACCCGGGCCTCGGTGACCGTGTCCAGGCTGGACAGGGCGTCGTCGAGGATCAGCAGCCGGCCACCGTGCGCGAAGGCGCGGGCCAGGCCCAGCCGCTGGGCCTCCCCACCTGAGGTGGGCGTGTCGGCGAGAGCGGTGGCGTAGCCGAGGGGGAGCCGGCGGACGAAGGCGTCGGCCTGCGCGGTGCGGGCCGCCTGCCGCAGCCGGGCGGGGGAGGGGCCGGGCAAGCCGAGGCCGATCGTGTCCTCGACGGTCGTGCCGAGGAGCGCGGGCCGGTCGAAGGCGTGCGCGACGGCGCCGCGCAGCTCGTCGTGCGTGAGCTCGCGCAGCGGTACGCCGTCCAGGAGCACTTCCCCGGCGTCCGGTTCGGCCAGTCGCCCGGCGAGCGCGGCCAGCAGCGACTTGCCCGCGCCCGAGCGGCCCACGACGGCGAGCGTCGTCCCGCCGGGCACGTCGAGGTCCACGCCGTCGAGGACCACCCGCTCGCCCCGCCGGGCGGTCACCCCGCGCAGCTCCAGCCTGCCCGGCCCGGCCGGCAGCCGGCGCGTGCCGTGCACGGGGGCCGGCTGGGCGAGCACCTCGTCGAGACGCCCGGCGGACGCACGGGCGCGAGCCAGCGCGGACAGCTGCCCGACCAGGACACCCACACCGGTCGCGAGGACCGCGTACCGGGCCGCGGCGAGTACGTCCCCCACCGACAGCCGGTGCCGGGCGAGCAGCGCCCCGGCCGTGGCGAGGACGCCCAGGTGCAGCAGCGGGGCCACGGTGACCGCCTGGGCGGCGGCCCGGCCCTGCACCCGCCACATCCGGTGGCCCGCGCGGGACAGCTCGGGTAGCGGCCGCAGGATCCGCGCCGCCTCCGCCCGCTCGACGCCCGCCGCGCGGATGGTGCGATGCCCGCCCACGGCCTCGGCCAGGGCCGTCGCGATCCGCCCCTGCACCCGCTGGTAGTCCGTCACGCACGCCGAGGTGTCCCGGGCGAGGACGCGCAGCAGCAGCACCAGCACGGGCATCCCGGCGAGGAACACGGCCGCGAGCCGGAGGTCGAGCAGGGCGAGGGCCACTACCGCGCCGACGGGTCCGGCGAGCGCGGCGAGCAGCGCGGCGCGGGCGGCGGGCGCGGTCCCGGCCTGGGCCGCGTTGCCCACCAGCCGCGCGACGAGGTCGCCGGAGCCGAGGCGCGCGGCGGCCCGCGGGCCCACGGCCAGCACATGTCCCAGCGTTCTGTGTCGCAGCGAGGCCGCCGCGCGGGCGTCGACGGTACCGGTGAGCACGCTCTGCGCGGCGTCGAGCACCGCCAGCAGCGCGATCAGCCCCGCGCAGGCCGGCACCCACCGGCTCGCGGAGCCGTGCGCCAGCAGCGCGTCCAGTGCCCGCCCCAGTACGGCGGGGAGCACCAGCCCGGCCCCGGCGGCGGCGACACTCACCAGACAGAGCGCGACCGCCCGGACCCCGCCGACCCGGCTCGCGCTCCCCGGCGAAGCCGATTTCACGAGGCACCGCCGATGCGTGGTGCGTCCGCCTCCCGGACTCGCACGGGACGCCCGCCGCGCGGCGCACCCGCCCGGCCCGGCGCCGCGCCTTCGGTTGCGCCTGCGCCTGCGGCGGCGGCGACGGGAGGCTCGATCCGTGCCGAGTCCGCGTCTCGGTGCCGGGTGGCTCGTGCGTCTGGCGGGTCGGCCGAGGGCGCCGCGCTGTCCCGGTGCCGGGTGGGTTGTGGCGGGTGTGCCGCGCTGGCTCTGTGCCGGGTGGGGGTGGGTTGTGGGGCGTGTGGTGGGTCCGTGGGGGGTGGCGCGCTGTCCGGATGTCCGGTGGGTTTTGCGCCGTGTGGTGGGTCGGCCGAGGGTGCCGCGCTGTCCCGGTGCCGGGTGGGCTGCGGCGGGTGTGCCGCGCTGTCCCGGCGTCCGGTGGGTTGCGGCGGGTGTGCCGCGCTGGCTCTGTGCCGGGTGGGGGTGGGTTGTGGGGCGTGTGGTGGGTCCGTGGGGGGTGGCGCGCTGTCCCGGAGTCCGGAGGGTTGTGCGGCGCGTGACGCATCCGCCGAGGACCGCGCGCTGTCCAGGAGCCCCGTCCGAAGCCCTGCGCGCAGCGCGTCCCTCCGGGGCGACGCCCCGTCCCGGACGTCGGCCGGACGCCCGGCTCGCAGCGCCTCCGCCCAGGCCGGCGCACCGCGCCCGACCCCGGTGGGACGCCCGGCTCGCAGCGCCTCCGCCCGGGTCGGCGCACCGCGCCCGACCCCGGTGGGACGCCCGGGCCGGGTCGCGTCCGCGCAGGGCTGTCGGGACGGTTCCCGCCCCGGTCGTCCGCCCCCGGTCGCCCGTGCACGTCCCGCACCCGCCCGTGACCTCATCCCGCCCGCCTCGCCTTCTCACCGCCGGAAAAGGACCCCGGGCGGCCCCTCCCCTGGGGGAGCCGGCCGCCCGGAGCCATGCGTGCCTCGTCGGTCAGAGACAGAGCAGGATGCTCGCGGCGCTGACGCAGGACAGCAGGCTGAGCGTGCTCGCGTCGCCGGTGGTGCGCTCCTCGGATTCCATCGTCTGCAGGTCCAGAAGTGCCATGTCGGTTCTTCCCTCCGTGTCGTGTCCCGTGTCGTGCCGGTGGGGACGGGGTGGTGGTGTCACGGCTCCGTCGTCGCGGAGCCGCGTCTCAGTGGGTCCGCCGCAGCGGCGGCAGGAACGGCAGGTGGGCGTCGGGCAGCCCGCCGAGGGCGGCGCCGAGCGCGAGCAGGCACCCTGCCGTTCCGGTGGCCAGGTCCATGGACAGGCGCATCATCTGGTGTCCGGGGAAGGCCAGTTGGCCCTGGTAGGACATCGCCGACCAGCCGAGCCCCGCGACCTGCGCGCCGAGCGTCTCTCCGGTCGCCTCGGGGGCGTTGGTGCGGGCGAGGTGCAGGATCATGCCGGCGCGCCCCTGGAACAGGCCGGGCTGGGCGTAGAAGCGACAGGTGGCCGCCGTGACGATCCCGGCGCGGACCGGGCCCAACTCCTCGGCGGCACCCGGCACATGGGTCAGGTAGTCGTCCAGGACGAGCCCGATGCCCGCGCTGCCGTCGCCGACGTACGGCATGGTGCGCCAGCCCTCGTCCACCTCCAGGGCGCCGCCCTCGCGCACGGTGCAGCACTCCAGGTCCCGGCGTAAGGCCGCGCCGGCGGCCGCCATCAGCGCCGGGTCGCCGGTCTTCTCGTGGTGCCGCAGGAGGAACAGGGCCGCACCGCTCGCGCCGCGCAGCAGTCCGGCACGCGGCCGCGGCGTGGCCGGCCGGGGCTCGGCCAGCCGCCGTACGAGGAGGGCGGCGGCCTCGTCGGCCCGCTCGTGCAGTTCCTTCTCGCCGGTCGCCTCGGCCAACTGCCCCAGGACCAGGCCGAGTCCGGCCAGGCCGCCGTACAGGTCGGACGACAGGTTCTGCCAGCGCTCGCGCAGGATGCCGCAGACCAGGTCCAGGGCCCGCTGCCGGTGGCCCAGCCGGTCGAGGACCAGGGCGACGCCCGCGAGGCCGTCGTACAGCCCGAGCGGTGTGCCCGCGGGCGGCGGCGCGGTCCGGGCCAGCAGCCAGCGCTCGCCCTCCTCGTATCGCTCGGCGCCCACACGGTCCAGCGCGTCGAGCACACCGGCCGCGCCATGGGCGAGGCCGAGGCCGCCGCCGTCGGAGAACTGGGCTATGTCGCCCGGAAAGAGGCGGTCGGCGCGGTCGGGGGTGGCCGAGGCGAGGATCGCCTTGACCATCGAGTCACGGCTGTGCGGCCAGTCTGCGGGGTCGACGAGCGGCGCGGGGGCGCGTCCAGCCGGCTCCCGGGTGATCTCCGCGACCGCCTCGGCGAGGAACTCATCCGGGACGTCGGGGAACTGGCGGGATATCACCTGAGCCAGGTGGGCCGCCTTGCCGCGGTCGATCACGAACAGCGTGGTGACCGGCAGGAACAGGGCCAGCCGCAGACAGGCCAGCGCGTAGCGGTCCACGTCGGCGCCCCGCCGGTCCGGCGGCGCGAAGAACCCGGGGTGGGCCACGACCTGCCGCCCGTGCTCGGCCGCCGGGGCGGCCGCCTCGAAGTCGACGAGGCACACCGACTGCTCGTCCGGGGCGACCAGGATGTTGAACACGTGCAGGTCGTTGAAGACGATCCCGCGTGCGTGCACCCGCCCGACGGCGTCCTCCACCGCCGCGTGGATGCGCAGCGCCCACCGTGTGTACGCCGCGACGGCCTCCGGGTCGGGGTCCGCGGTGAGCAGCGGATGCCGCTGGGCGAAGAAGGAGTTCAGCGGGCGTCCCTCGACGAAGTCCATGACCAGGAACCGGTGGTCGCCCAGGGCGAACCAGTCACGGACCCCGGGCGCCGCGCCCGTGCCCGCGACCTGCTCCAGTGCCTGCCGCTCGCGTTCCAGCCGGGCGACCGCGTCCGCGCCGTCCGAGGCCAGCCCCGCGTACGGACGGGCCTCCTTGAGCACCACCCGGCGCCCGTCACGTGTGTCGGTGCCCGAGTAGACCCCGCCGCCGTTGGAGAAGTGCAGCGCCTTGTCGATGCGGTACGGCAGCTCGCCCACGGTCGTGGTGTTCCGGGCGTCGAGGTGCGGCTGGAGGAAGGCCGGCAGCGTCACCCACTCCGGCACCCGGAAGGACGGCGTGCGCACGTCGGGCACCAGCCGGCCCGACCCGTCGCGCACCGCGGGCACCAGCGTGCCGCGCTCGTCCACCGTGAAGGTGCGCGCGAACGCGCCGTAGCGGACGTAGAGCGGACCCTCGTGCCAGCGCAGATCGGTGAGGATGTACGGCCCCTCGAAGCCCTCCAGGAGCCTGCCCAGCTCGCGCAGCACCTCGTGCAGCCGGGCCTCGCCGTCCGGGTAGACGGTGACGAACTTGCCGCTGCCGTCGCGGGCCGCGTACTTGGCGTTGCGCAGGTGCAGCAGGTGCGGGCCGGGCACGAACTTGAACGGGATGCGCCGGGGCACGCAGTAGTCCCACACGATCGCCGCGATCCGCTCGGCGTTCTCCCGCGTGGCCGAGGCGTGGATCTTCCAGCCCTGAGAAGGCCCGGCCGCCGGGCGGCCGGCGTCGTCCAGCGGCGTCAGGGTCAGCCAGTCGCCGATCCGCGCCGCGTCCCAGCCGTCCGGGACCTCCCGGCGCGCCGCCTCGTACACCGGTGCCGGCCCGCTCGCCGACAGTCGGTCGGGCGTGTCGTAGAAATGGCCGTCTGCCAGCGCGTACACCTCGTACCGCTTGTCCATGCGCCCCCCTCGGTCGCCGCACTCCGAACCCTTCCAGCCGGGTCACGGGCCCGGACAGTCGCACCTGTCACGAGACCGCCGTGCGGAACGCACGAGTCAAGATCTGTTCGGCTGTTTTCGAGCCGCTGCCGGGTGAGGCTCCCTGGAACGCCCGCAGGGGCTGCGCGGGCGCGTCATCCGCGCTGTAATACGGACGTGGTCAGTGCGGGCGCCGAGGGACGGGGAGGCAGGGCTCAGCGTGTCGAGATGGCGCTGAAAGCGGTGACCGCCGACCCGGATTCGCCCGAACGACTCCGCCGTGTGCTCGAACAGGCACTCGTTTTCACCGCCGCCACGTTCGCCGCCGTCTACGCCACCTCCGCGGACGCGCTGCGGCTCGTCGACTCCGTCGGCGTCCCCCGCACGCTGTACGGGCTGCGCGACGCCTACCCGCTCGCCGGCCACTTCCCGGCGGCGGACGCCCACCGCATCGCCCGCCCCGTGTGGTGCGGCCCGGAGGAGACCGCCGACGGCGCGGCGGCCCCCAGCACCCCCGAGGGCGGCTTCTGGACGGCGGCGCTGCCCACCGAGCGGGACCGTGCGGGCGGCTGCCTGGTCGCGGTCACCGAGCACCCCGGCGGCTTCGGCGCCGACGACCGCGCCTGCCTGGAACTGATCGCCGACGCCGTCGCCTGCCCCGTGCCCGCCGAGGCCGGGGCACCCGGTCCCGCGGGCTTCGTCCTCGCCGTGGACACCGGACGGGTCGAGGTCGGCGACGAACTCCTGGAGCTGTTCGGCTTCGGCCGCGAGCAGTTCGACGGCAACGTCGAGACGCTGCTGCGCCGCACCGTCCCCGAGGACCTGCCGGCACTGATGAGCGTCACCGAGGCCGACCACATGTCCATCGGCGAGCGCGAACTGGAGTTCCGGGTGCTCCAGCCCACCGGCCCGCCCCGCTGGCTGCGGCTGCGCGGCCGGCTGCTGCCCGCCGGGGAGGACCGCCCCGCCCGGCTCGTCGGCACCGTCGCCGACGCCTCCACGCTGCGGGCCGACGTCACGGACGTCGCCCGCGTCCAGCGGCTGGCCGCGGCCCTCGCCACCGCCGGCACCGTCCGTGACGTCAGCCAGGCCGTCGTCACCGCGCTGCGCGCCCCGCTGCGCGCCGACCGCCTCGCCCTCGCCGAGCTGGAGGGCGACCGGCTCGTGGTCACCGTCCTCGACCCGCCCGACCCGGAGATCTGGCCCGAGCTGTGGCGCCTGGAGTGGCGCACCGAGTGGCCCGACGCACCCGTACGGGCGATGCCCAGTCTGGCCGCCGCCCTCGACGACGGCCGGGCCCGCATCTGGCCCGCCGGCACCGACCTGGAACCGGCCCTCGCCGACGTCGGCCCCGGCGGCCTGGCCGTGCTCCCGCTGCCCGCGGGCAACCGCATGGCCGGTGCCTGTCTGATCGGCTGGGACAGCCCGCACGAGTTCGGCCCCGACGAACGCGCCCTGCTCACCGCCTCGGCCGGTCTCGCCGGACAGGCCCTGATGCGGGCCCGCGCCTTCGACGCCGAGCACGAACTCGTCGGTATGCTCCAGCGCCAGCTACTGCCCCGCCGCCTGCCCAAGCTGCCCGGCGCCGAGGCGGTCGCCCGCTATCTGCCCACCACCGCCGGACTGGAGGTCGGCGGCGACTGGTACGACGTGATCCCGCTGCCCGACAACCACGTCGCCCTCGTCATCGGCGACGTCCAGGGCCACAGCGCGGCCGCCGCCACCCTGATGGGCCAGATGCGCACCGCCCTGCGGGCCTACGCCGCCGAGGGCCATCCGCCCGACGTCGTCGTCTCGCACGCCAACCGCCTCCTCGTCGACCTGGAGACCGAGCTCTTCGTCACCTGCTGCTACGTGGACGTCGACATGGAGGAGGGTTCCGCCTGGAGCGTGCGTGCCGGACACGTGCCGCCGGTGCTGCGCCACCCGGACGGCCGTACCGAGATCGCCGAGGCGGAGGGCGGCCTTCCGCTCGGCGTGGAACGCCAGGCCGACTTCCCCATGAGCCCGCTGCGCCTCCAGCCCGGCACCGTGCTCGCCCTGACCACCGACGGCCTGGTGGAGTCCACCGAGGCCGACATCGACGCCGGCATCGCCCGGTTCGCCGCCGAGCTCGGCGCGGGCGATCCCGCCCACCTCGGCCTCGTGGCCGACACCCTGCTCGGCAGCGCCCAGCGCAGCGACGACGTGGCCCTGCTGCTGATGCGCTACGACGGCATGGCCGTACGGCCGCGCCGCGAGAGCTGGACGGTGTGGCGGGTGCCCGAGGCGGTCCGGCAGGCCCGCCGCTTCACCCGGCGCACCCTGCGCTTCTGGGACGTGACCGAGGAGATCGACGCCGTCCTGCTGATCGTCTCCGAGCTGGTCACCAACGCCCTCGTCCACACCGACGGCCGGGTCCGCCTCGACCTCACCCTCGTCAACAGCCGGCTGCGCATCGCCGTCGCCGACTCCTCGCCGCGTACGCCCGTGAAGCCGACCAGCATCGGCTGGGAAGCCACCGGCGGGCGGGGCCTGCTGCTGGTGGAGGCATCCTCGGCGGCCTGGGGGACCTTGCCGGTCAGCGGCGGGAAGCAGGTCTGGAGCGAGATCACCCTCCACCTGTGACCGGCCCGCGTTGCCTACGTCTCGCGGAAGTCCCAGGTCAGCGGGGGTTTCCCGGACGTCCCGCAGGCGGGCGACGGGCAACCCGTCGACCCCGAGCCGCCGCCGGGACAGGCTGTTGCCGACCGAGAAGCACGGCCTGCGACCCAGCAGGCGACCCGCAAGGGGGAAACATGCGCAAGAAGATCCGCGGCGCCGCCGCGCTCGCCACCGCCGCGGCGGCCGTCCTCACCCTCGCCGGCGCGGCCGAGGCCCGGCCCGCCGACTGGGACCGCTGCCCGGACGGCGCCGTCTGCATCTATCCCGAGGGCCAGGACCCCGAGACCAACCCCAGCGTCAACCCCACGCACGTCTTCTGGAGCTACGGCTCCCACAACCTGAGCAACCAGTTCGGATGGCACTGGGTCTACAACAACCAGACCGGCGGAGCCGGCGCCAACCTCTGCACCCAGTCCAACGGCGGCGGCTGCGGCGACGAGCTCGCCGCCGGCACGGCCGTCTACGCCGACCTCACGCCCATCAACTCGGTGCGGCTGAACCGTCCCTGACCCCTTCGGCACGGGGGAGCAGGGCGTGCGCGGCCGTCACTGACGGCCGCGCACGCCCGCCCGCGTGCTTCCGCGTCTTTTCGCCACTACGGGTGAAAGACATGTCGGTCCGTCAGGTCCCCGCAGTAGCCTGGCCGTCCACCGTCTCACGATGTGGGCGCGCCATGCCATGGGGGACGTCTTGGGGGACCAGCAGCACCACCCGGCGGACGGGGAGCACGGCACGTGCGAGCCCTCCGCGCAGACCACCGCCTCCTTCCCCGCACAGCTCAGACGACTGCGCCGGGAACGCGGCCTGTCCCTCGCGGACCTGGCCCGCCACACGCACTACAGCAAGGGCTACCTCAGCAAGATCGAGACCGGGGCCAAGCCCGCCACCGTCGACGTGGCCCGGCGCTGCGACCAGATCCTGCGCGCGCGGGGCGAGCTGCTCCGCCTCGTGACCCGGCCGCGCCCGGCCGGCGACAGCGAGGAACCCGCCTGCCCCTACCGGGGCCTCACCGCGTTCACCCAGGACGACACGGACCGCTTCTTCGGCCGTGACCGGGCCACGGCCGCCCTCGTCGAGCGGGCCTTCCAACGCGTGGGCACCGGCCCGCTGATGCTTCTCGCCCCGTCCGGCGCGGGCAAGTCCTCCCTGCTCAACGCCGGTCTGGCGGCCGCCCTCGCGCGGCCCGGAGGATTCCCCATGCCGGGCGCGGACCGCTGGCCGCAGGTGACGCTCACCCCGACCGCCCACCCGGTGCAGGAGCTGCTCGAACGCACCGCCAAGGCCCTCGGCGCCGATCTCGACCTCACCCCCGGGGAGCTGACCCGGCACCCCCACCGGCTGCTCGCCGCCGTACGGGCCGCCGCGCCTCCCGCACCGCGCGGCGAGCGCGAACCGCCGCCCGTGCGGCCGGTGCTGATCGTCGACCAGTTCGAGGAACTCTTCACCCTGTGCGCCCGTGAGCCGGAGCGCCGCGCCTTCGTCCGGCTCCTCACGGCGCTCGCCGCGCCGCCCGACGAGGGGGCGCTCGTGGTGCTCGGCGTACGCGCCGACTTCTCCGGCAACTGCCTCGAACTGCCCGAACTGGCGGAGGTGTTCACCGACGGCCTGTTCGTCCTGCCCCCGATGACCCCCGACGAGCTGCGCGCGTCGATCACCCGCCCGGCGGAACTGGCGGGCCTCCCCCTCGAACCCGGCCTCGTCCCCCTGCTGCTGCGCGACGCCGGCCGGCCCGCGCACATCCCCGCCGCCCTGCCCCTCGTCTCGCACGCCCTGCTCGCCACCTGGCAGCAGCGCGAGGGGGACGCCCTCACCGTCGCCGGGTACGAGCGCACGGGCGGCATTCAGGGCGCGGTCGCCCGCACCGCCGAGAGCGTGTTCGCCCGGCTCTACCCGGCCGAGCAGCGCACGGTACGCCGACTGCTGTCCCGTCTCGTGCAGGTCTCCGACGAGGCCGCGCCGACCCGCCGCAGGGCCCGGCGCGCCGATCTGACGGCCCACCTGGCCGACGCGGAGGGCGCCGACAGCGCCCTGGACGCGTTCGTCCGGGCCCGGCTGATCACCGTCGGCCACGACACGGTCGAGATCGCCCACGAGGCCCTGCTGCACGCCTGGCCCCGGCTGCGCGAATGGATCGACGCCGACCGGGCAGGGCTCCTCGTCCACCAGCAGTTCGCCCACGCCGCCGCCGAGTGGGAGCGCGAGGGCCGCGACCCGTCCGCCCTGTACCGCGGCAGCCGCCTGGAGACGGCCCGCGCCTGGGCCGAGGACGCCGAAGGACTCAGCCCGCTGGAGGAGGCGTTCCTGGCGGCGGCGCTCGCCGAGGAGGACGCCGGGAAACGGCTCGCCCGGCGGCGCACCCGGTTGCGGCAGGCCACGCTGGCCACCCTCGCGGTGCTTCTCGGCCTCGCACTGACCGCCGGCGCCCTCGCCGCGCACCAGCGCTCCGCCGCGCTCTCGGAGGAACGCACCGCCCGCTCCCAGGCCCTCGCCGTACGGTCCACCTCCCTGGCCGGGGGCCGCCCCGAGGCGTCGATGCTGCTCGCCGAGGAGGCCTACCGCGCCGACGCCACCGCCGAGGCGCGCGGCGCCCTGCTCAGCACCCAGGCCCAGCCGTTCTCCGCCCGCGTCACCGGGCATCGCGGCCCCGTCAACACGGTCGCCTTCGCCCCCGACGGCCGCCTCCTGGCCACCGGCAGCTCCGACGGCACGGTCCGGCTCCGCCGCACGGCCGACCGCGCCCCCGTCGCCACCCTGCGGCTTCCCGGCCGGGTCCGCGCCATCGCGTTCTCACCGGACGGATCGACCCTCGCGGCCACGTCGACCGAGGGCCCGGTGCGGCTGTTCGGGGTCGAGGGGTACGCGCGGGCCGCGACCGCGGGCGACGCCTCGCACACCCCCTCGGCCGGCGCCGCGCGGCCGGGTGCCGCGCACCCGTCCCGTCCCCTGTCCGCCGCCACCACCGGCGCCCGCGCCCTCGCCTTCCACCCCCGCGGCACGCGCCTGGCGGTGGCCGCCGCCGACGGGACCGTCCAGGTGTGGAGCACCGGCCGGCACAACCGCCCGGACGCAGTCCTCACCGGCCACTCGGGCACGGTCGACGCGCTCGCCTACACCCCCGACGGACACCGGCTGCTCTCCGGCGGCGCCGACGGCACGGTGCGCGTCTGGGACCCCGACCCGGACGCAGACACCCCCGCCGACTCCCGGGACCGGTCGCCGGGCGTCCTGCGCGGGCACAGCGGCGAGGTGCTCGGCCTCGCCGTCGCACCGGACGGGCGCGCGGTCGCCTCGGGCGGCACCGACCGCACGGTACGGCTGTGGGACCTGGAGTCGGGACGGGTCACGGCGACCCTGTCCGGGCACGGCGACGACGTCAACGCCGTGGCCTACACCCCCGACGGCACCACCGTGGTAAGTGCGGGCGGGGACGGCACGACCCGGCTGTGGGACGTGCGCGGCGCCCGGCCCGTGGCCACCCTCGCCGGACACACCGACTATGTGCTCGCGGTGGCCGTGGACCCCGCCGGGCGCACCCTGGCCACCGCCGGGTTCGACCAGAGCGCGGTGCTGTGGGACCTGCGCGGCCGGGCGCTCACCGCGCGCCCGTTCACCGAGTTGGCCCACGTCGTGCACAGCCCCGACGGACGGCTGCTGGCGGCGGCCGGGACCGATCACACCGTACGGCTGTGGGACGTCACCACCCGCCGTCCGGCGGGGACGCTGCGCGGGCACCGGCGCAGCGTGCTCGCGGTCGCCTTCGCCCCCGGCGGCCGCTCCCTCGCCTCGGCGGGCGCCGACGGCGACATCCGGCTGTGGGACGCGCCCACCGGGCGCCCCGTGGCCGCACTGCGCGGCCACCGTCAGAGCGTGTTCGCGGTGGCCTTCGCCCCCGACGGCCGCACCCTCGCCTCGGCCTCCGCCGACCGCACCGTCCGGCTCTGGGACCTCGCCGGACACCGCCCGCCCGCCGTGCTGCGCGGGCACACCGACTTCGTCAACGACCTCGCCTTCAGCCCCGACGGCCGCACCCTGGCCAGCGCGGGCGACGACCTCGCCGTACGGCTCTGGGACACCGCCTCGCACCGCCCACGCGAGACCCTCACCGGCCACACCGGGGCCGTACGCGCAATCGCCTTCGGCCCCGGCGGACGCACGCTCGCCAGCGGCGGGAACGACGGCACCGTCCGCCTGTGGGACCTGCGACGGCACCGCCGTACGGCATCGCTCACCGGGCACGCGGGATCCGTCCGGGGCGTCGCCTTCGCACCGGACGGCCGCACGCTCGCCAGCAGTGGCGGCGACGGCACGGTCCGGCTGTGGGACATGACGGCCCGGCGGCTGTGGGCCACGCTCACCGGACACACGGGCGCGGTGTGGGGCATCGACTTCGCACCCGGGGGCCGGACGGTGGCCAGCGCCGGCAACGACGGCACCGTACGCCTGTGGGAACTCGACCCTGCGGCCCGGCTCGCACAGGTCTGCCGGCTGCGCCGCACGCTCGACGCGCACGCCCACGGACCGCTGCTGTCGCAGGTCCCGGCCGCTCGGGACCACCCCTGCGCCCGCCCCTGACACCCGGCATTCACCCTCCCGGGCGAGGGTTTCCCGACCGTTTCCCGTTGCCTCTTTCGAGTGGGCCGCGCGCCGGGCGGGACGGGCCGGGAGCCGGCTCGGCAGGCTGGCCGCGACCAGTCGCCCCACCTCGACGAAACGGGGACCCGCCCATGCTCCGCCGCATCCTCGCCGGCAGCCTGCTCGCCGCCCTGCTCGCCCTCCTCCCGGGCACCCCGGCGCCCGCCGCGGCCGCCCCCGCGGACGACTGCCGCCCCCTCGCCGCTGGGGCCTCCCCGGCCGCCGAGCGGGCCGTCGCGGCCGCCTGCGAGCAGGTCGCCGCGGGCACCTGGTACACGTGGGGCGGTGGCCACGGCGCCACACCCGGCCCGACGTACGGGCAGGTCGACCCCGACGACCCGGCCAGCGAGCACGACCCCGAACGGCTCGGCTTCGACTGCTCGGGACTGGTCCGCCACGCCTACGCCCGCGCCACCGGCGAGGACATCCTGAACGGCCTGGCGAGCGCCCAGTACTACACGCACCGGGCCGCCGAGCGCTTCACCCCGGACCAGGGCCTCGCCCCGCTGCTCCCCGGCGACCTGCTGGCCTGGGGCACCGCCGACCACCTCAAGCACATCGCGATCTACCTCGGCGCGGGCCGGATGGTCGAGGCCCGGCAGTCCGGCACCCGGCTGACGGTCAGTGACGTCCGCCTGACCGGCGCCTACTTCGGCGCCCTGCGCGTGCAGACGGGCCCGGTGGCCGGCCCCGTCTTCCACACCTGGGGCAGCGGCGTGTGGACCAAGGCGGAGCCGTCCACCGCGGCCGCCCGCGTGTACGCCTTCCCCGGACCGACCACCGTCCGGATCCGCTGCCAGAAGCACGCCGAGCGTGTCACCTCCGAGGGCTACACCAACGACGTGTGGTCCCACCTGCCCGACTACCGCGCCTGGATGACCAACATCTACCTCCAGGGACCCGCCTGGCTGGAGGGGGTCCCCGCCTGCCCGTGACACCTGGGGCGGCCGAAAGGCGAACAACCGGGTGGACGGGGGAGTACGGGGGAAGTACGGCAAGCGACAGCCGCTCCGGAAGATCCCCGCTAAGGTGAAGCAGATGAAGGCACTCGTGCTGTCCGGAGGCGCCGGAACAAGGTTGAGGCCGATCACGCACACCTCGGCCAAGCAACTCGTTCCGGTGGCGAACAAAGCCGTGCTGTTCTACGGCCTGGAGTCGATCGCCGCGGCGGGGATCACCGAAGTGGGAGTCGTCGTGGGCGACACCGCCGAGGAGATCCAGGAGGCGGTGGGTGACGGCTCCAAGTTCGGCCTCGACATCACCTACATCCCCCAGGAACGCCCCCTCGGTCTCGCCCACGCGGTGCTGATCGCCCGCGACTACCTCGGCGACGACGACTTCGTGATGTACCTCGGCGACAACTTCATCGTCGGCGGCATCACGGACCTCGTCGACGAGTTCCGGCGCAGCCGGCCCGACGCGCAGATCCTGCTCACCCACGTCCCCGACCCGCGCGCCTTCGGCGTCGCCGAGCTCGGCGACGACGGGCACGTCGTCGGACTGGAGGAGAAGCCGGAGAAACCCAAGAGCGATCTCGCCCTGGTCGGCGTGTACCTGTTCACCCCGGCCATCCACGAGGCCGTGCGCGCCATCGGCCCGTCCTGGCGCGGCGAACTGGAGATCACCCACGCCATCCAGCACCTGCTCGACGACGGCGCCGACGTCCGTTCCACCGTGATCCACGGCTACTGGAAGGACACCGGCAACGTCGTCGACATGCTGGAGGTCAACCGCACGGTCCTGGAAGGCATGGAGCGGCGGATCGACGGCGAGGTCGACGACACCTCCGAGACCATCGGCCGGGTCGTGATCGAGGAGGGCGCCCGCGTGGTCGGCTCCCGCATCGTCGGCCCCGTCGTGATCGGCGCTGGCACGGTCGTCACCGACTCCTACGTCGGCCCGTTCACCTCCGTCGCCGAGAACTGCCGCATCACGGACAGCGAGCTGGAGTTCTCGATCGTGCTGCGCGAGTCCTCCATCGACGGCGTCGGCCGCATCGAGAACTCCCTGATCGGGCGCCATGTAGAGGTCACACCGGCGCCCAGCGTGCCCAGCGCCCACCGCCTCGTCCTGGGCGACCACAGCAAGGTCCAGATCCATACCTGAGCAGGTGCGCCACGCCGTACCGAGCAAGGTGCACACCCCTTGAGCAAGGTGCAGATCCGTTCATGAACCTCCTTGTCACCGGCGCCGCCGGGTTCATCGGCTCGACGTACGTCCGCACGCTCCTGGCGGACGACGGGCCGGACGCCCCGCACATCACGGTGCTGGACAAACTCACCTACGCGGGCACACTCACCAACCTGCCGCCCGAACACCCCCGGCTCAGGTTCGTGCGCGGCGACATCTGCGACGCCGCGCTCGTCGACAAGCTGGTCGGCGAGAGCGACCAGGTCGTGCACTTCGCGGCCGAGTCCCATGTGGACCGCTCCATCGACGGCGCCGCCGAGTTCGTGCGTACCAACGTGCTGGGCACCCAGACCCTGCTGGACGCGGCCCTGCGGCACGGCGTCGGCCCGTTCGTGCACGTCTCCACCGACGAGGTGTACGGCTCCATCGACACGGGTTCCTGGCCCGAGACCCACCCGCTGAGCCCCAACTCCCCGTACTCCGCCTCCAAGGCATCCTCCGACCTGCTCGCCCTGGCCTACCACCGCACCCACGGCCTGGACGTGCGCGTGACCCGGTGCTCCAACAACTACGGCCCGCACCAGTTCCCCGAGAAGGTCGTCCCGCTGTTCGTCACCAACCTGCTCGACGGCAGGAAGGTGCCGCTGTACGGCGAGGGCCTCAACGTCCGCGACTGGCTGCACGTCGAGGACCACTGCCTCGGCGTGGACCTCGTGCGCACGGCCGGCCGCCCCGGCGAGGTCTACAACATCGGCGGCGGCACCGAGCTCACCAACAAGCAGCTCACCGGCCTGCTCCTTCAGGCCTGCGGGGCCGACTGGGACATGGTCGAGCACGTCACCGACCGCAAGGGCCACGACCTGCGCTACTCGGTCGACTGGACCAAGGCCCGCACCGAACTCGGCTACCGCCCCCGCCACGACTTCACCAGCGGCCTCGCCGCCACCGTCGACTGGTACCGCGACCACCGCGCCTGGTGGGAGCCGCTCAAGGAGCGCCGATGAACTGGCTGGTCACCGGCGCGAGCGGGATGCTCGGCAGGGACACCGTCGCCGCCCTCACCCGGCGTGGCGAAGAGGTCACCGGCCTCGACCACACCGCCCTCGACATCACCCGCCCCGAGTCGGTCGAGGAGGCGTTCGCCGCCCACCGCCCCGACCTGGTGGTCAACTGCGCCGCCTACACCGCCGTCGACGACGCCGAGAGCCACGAGGCACAGGCCCTGCGCGTCAACGGCGACGGCCCGCGCCACCTGGCCCGCGCCTGCGCGGCCACCGGCGCCCGGCTGCTGCACGTCTCCACCGACTACGTCTTCTCCGGCGATGCCCGTACCGCCCCGTACACGGAGGACCACCCGCCCGCCCCGCGCACGGCGTACGGCCGCACCAAGCTCGCGGGCGAGGAGGCCGTCCTCGCCGAACTGCCCGAGGCCTCAGCGATCGTGCGCACCGCCTGGCTGTACGGCGTCCACGGCCGCAGCTTCGTGCGGACGATGCTCGGCCTGGAGGCATCCCGCGACACCGTCGACGTCGTCGACGACCAGCGCGGCCAGCCCACCTGGAGCGCCGACGTGGCCGAGAGCCTCGCCGCGCTCGGCCCCCTGATCGGCCCCGGCCTGCACGGCGTCTTCCACGCCACCTCGGCCGGCGAGGCCACCTGGTACGACCTGGCCCGCGCGGTCTTCGACGGCGTCGGTGCCGACCCCGACCGGGTGCGCCCCACCAGCAGCGCGACCTACCCCCGGCCCGCGCCGCGCCCCGCGTACAGCGTCCTCGCGCACGACAGATGGCAGGAGGCAGGCCTGCCCCCGCCGCGTGCCTGGCGCGACGCCCTGCACGAGGCACTACCCCTCATCCGCAAGGAGTCCCCTTCGTGAAACGCCATGAGTTCCTGCGCGACCTGCACAAGGTCACCGCGAACCGCAACTACCTGGAGATCGGCGTCAACGACGGCCGAAGCCTGAAGCTGTCGCGCGTGCCCAGCATCGCGATCGACCCCGCCTTCAAGGTCGTCACGGAAATCAAGTGCGACGTCCACCTGGTGAAGGCCACCAGCGACGACTTCTTCGCCCGCGAGAACCCCCTCGCGCACCTCAGGGGCGGACGCCATCCGCTGCGCAACCTCGCCCGCGGCCGCAGCCCCATCGGCTACTGGAAGCGCACCACGCTCGACCTGTCCTTCATCGACGGCATGCACCTGTTCGAGTACGCCCTGCGCGACTTCATCAACGTCGAGAAGCACTCGGACTGGGCGAGCGTCATCGTCTTCGACGACATGCTGCCCCGCAGCATCGACGAGGCCGCCCGCGACCGGCACACCAACGCCTGGACCGGGGACGTCTACAAGCTGGTCGAGATCCTCAACCGGCACCGGCCCGACCTGGTGACCGTCCTGGTCGACACCGAGCCGACCGGACAGCTGGTCGTCTTCGGCGCGGACCCGTCGAACACCGTCCTGAAGGACAAGTACGACGAGATCATCGCCGAGTTCGAGGTGCCCGACCCGCAGAAGGTGCCCGAGGCGATCCTGGAGCGGGTGCCGGCGGTACGGCCCGAGACGCTGCTGTCGGCCGGCTTCTGGCGCCCGCTGGTGCGGGCCCGCAACATCGGCGCGGGACGCTCGCGGGGCCTGCCTCCGCTGCGCCGCGCGCTGGCGGAGTTCGCGGTCGGCGGCTGAGGCGGACACGACGGAACGGGCCGTCAGCCCCAGGGCTGACGGCCCGTTCCGCTGCGCGGACGGCCGTCCGTCCGTCGAGCGTCCGGCCGGCGGTCGGTCAGTCGCCGAGCGGGCGGCCGCCCGCTCGCAGCCGCTCGTAGTGGGCGCGGCAGGCCTCATACTCCGGGAGGAGCCCGGTCCGCCGCGCCTCGGCCAGGGACGGCGCCTCCGCGTCCTTCGGCGACAGCAGCGGCTCGATGCCCTGCGGCCACTCGATGGCCAGGTCGGCGTCCAGCGGGTGCACCCCGTGCTCGCGCTCCGGGGCGTAGCCCGTCGAGCACAGGTAGATGACCGTCGCGTCGTCGGTGAGCGCCATGAAGGCGTGCCCGAGGCCCTCGGAGAGATACAGCGCGTGCCGGGTGTCCTCGTCCAGCCGTGCCGCCTCCCAGCGCCCGAACGAGGGTGAGCCGACCCGCAGGTCGACGACCACGTCCAGTACCGCGCCGCGCACACACGTGACGTACTTGGCCTGGCCGGGCGGCGTGTCGGCGAAGTGCACACCGCGCAGGACGCCCCGCCGCGAGACCGAGCAGTTGGCCTGGGCGAGGGACATCTCGTGGCCGGTGGCCTCGCCGAAATCCGTGCCCCGGAACCACTCGTGGAAGCTGCCCCGGTCGTCCGGGAACACCTTTGGCTCCAGGATCCAGGCGCCCTCGATACCGAGAGATCGCATCTCTACCTCCCCGCCCCGAACAGCCCGCGAACCTTGCGGGCCACCTGCCCCGCGAGACCCGGCCGGGCCGCGCGCACCAGCTCGATCTGTCCGGACCGGGCCCGCAGTTCGAGCGGCAGCCCGTGCCGTGCGGGGGTGCCCGGCGCCGGGACGAACGCGGCGCGCCAGACGCCCTCGGCCAGCCGCTCGACGGGCAGCGCGGCCGTCAGCAGCGAGCCGGTGCCGGACGGGGCGGGCGCCAGGGTGCCGGGCACCTCGACGGGGGTCGCCGACGCCGGGGACGTCAGCCGCAGCGCCACCTCGGTCGCCGCGGGCACGTACAGCGGCAGCGGCGCGCTCAACCGGCCGTCCACGACGGTGACCTGGTCCCTCGCGATCCCGGCGAGCCCGAGCCGCTTGCCGGCCTTGTCCACGTCCAGCGAGAGGTTGCGGTGCGGCTCGGTCCAGTACGGCAGCACCACATGGCCCGCGACCACCCCGGCGGGCGGCAGGGAGCGGTCGCCCTTCGGCGCGGGGCCGAGCCGCACCTCCTTGGTCCAGCCGCCCAGCTTCAGCCGCGCCACCGCATCCCACAGCCCGGCCGTCGGCGGGGTGTCCCCGGCCGCGGCCGCGGGGTCGACGACGGCCGTCGAACGCAGCACCAGCCGCACCCGGCCCTCGCCCGCCGGGACCCTCTCGTGGTCGACCTGGACGGGCTGGAAGTGCGGGGCGGCGCTGGAGCGTTCCTTGAACACCAGGTCCAGCGTGCTCTTGCCGAACCGGGCCGCCGTCTCCGCGCCCAGCCAGTCGATCGCGTCCCGCACGCCGTCCGGCGGCTCGGCCCCGGGGGCCTCGGCGCCGGCCGGGAAGGTCATGGGCTCGCCGTGCAGGGCGAGCTGGGCGGAGAAGACGATCCGCAGGGCTCCGTCGTGCCACTCGACCCGCTCGGGGACGGACCTGACCCCGATGGCCGCCTCCCACTCGGCGAAGGCCAGCGTGTCCTCGTACCGGCCCTGCTCCGCCAGCTTGGCGACGTACCGCTGGGTGGACGGGAGTCCGGCCGCGACCTCGGGGCCGAACCGCTCGACGACGACCTTGTGGATCTCCTGGAAGAGGTCCTTGCGGAAGTCCTCGGGGGCGGTCAGGAGCCGCTTGCCGCGCAGCCGTTCGACCATCTCGTTGCGCAGCCAGCGCCGGTACAGCCGGTCGCGCAGCGGGCCCGGCTCGGTGTACCGCTCGACGACGTCGAGCGCCTCGCGCAGATTGCCGAAGTACCCCGCCGGGTCGAAGCGCTGGAAGCCCGCGTTGGAGGCGTCGTCCCGGCGTACGTGATAGTAGCAGACGTAGTCGCTGAGCACCGAGACGTTCTCCGCGCGCAAGTACGCCTCGGTGACGAAGACATGGTCCTCCAGGCGGCGCCGGCCCTCGGGGAAGCGCAGGCCGGTGCGGTCCAGGAAGCCCTTGCGGACCATCTTGTGCGGGGTGAGGCTGTCGATCAGCGGGGCGTTCGCGACGGTGGCGCGCGGGTGGTTGCGGCGGAACAGCTCCACCGGCACCCCGCGGTTCTTGCCGGCCATCTTGCCGACCACCACGTCCGCCGCGTTGGCGACGCCGTACTCGTACATCCGCTCCAGCGCCTGGTCGCCGAGGTAGTCGTCGTTGTCGACGAACATCACGTACTCGCCCTTGGCGGCGTCGATGCCGACGTTGCGGGGCTTGCCCGACCAGCCGGAGTTCTCCTGGTGGAAGACGTGCACATGGGGATGCTCCACGGCGAGCGCGTCGAGCCGGGCCGGCGTGTCGTCGGTGGAGCCGTCGTCGACGAAGATCACTTCGTATTCGTCGTCGGGGAGCGACTGGCGCAGAAGAGAGTCGACGCAGTCGTCGATGTAGCGTCCGGGGTTGTAGACCGGAACGATGACACTGACCTTCACCGGCATGGCCTCCTGGCCCCCTGGGTCGTCTGCCGTTCGCGTCGAGGATTGCCACGCGTTGCCCGATCTTATCCCGCTCGTCGCCTCGACGATCGACGCGCGCCTACCCTGACCGTATGCGTCTGCTCCTGATGTCGGACACCCACATCCCGCGCCGGGCAAGGGAGTTGCCCGAACAGTTGCTCGCAGAACTACCGCACGCGGACGTCGTGCTGCACGCCGGCGACTGGGTGGACACGGCCACTCTGGATCTGCTGGAGCGCCGCAGCCGCCGTCTGATCGGCGTCCACGGGAACAACGACGGAGACGGCCTCAGGTCGCGGTTGCCCGAGATCGCGTACGCCGAGCTGGGCGGTCTGCGCTTCGGGGTGATCCACGAGACGGGCCCGGCGCAGGGCAGGGAGGCGCGCTGCGCGGCCCGGTTCCCCGAGCTGGACGTGCTGGTCTTCGGACACAGCCACATCCCCTGGGACAGCACCGCCGCCACCGGCCTGCGGCTGCTCAACCCGGGCTCGCCCACGGACCGGCGCAGACAGCCGTACCGCACCTATCTGACCGCGTCGGTGGCGGACGGGCTGCTGACGGATGTGGTGCTGCACAGGCTGCCGCCGCGCTGAGCCTTCGGGGCACTCAGGGAAGGCGGGCCGCCCCGGTCGGTCGGGAACGGCCCGCGCGCTGCGAGTGTGGGCTGGTCTGTCACGGACCTCCTTCCCGTTGGGACACGCCAGGGACGCGTTCGTCCCCGCTGGGGCGCCGCCTACCCTGTTCGTCCTGATTCACACCTTCGGGGGAGCGGAATCTTCCGACGGTGACGGAGGGTGCACGGCACCCGACGTGTCGGTCAGCGGGGCGCCGCTGCCGCCCCACCGCAGGGCCACGATCTCCGCCGCCACGGACACCGCCACCTCCTCGGGCGTACGGGCGCCCAGATCGAGCCCGACCGGAGAGCGCAGCCGGGCCAGCTCGCGCCCGCCGAGCCCGGCCCTGACCAGGTGTTCCCGGCGTTCGTCGTGGGTACGGCGGCTGCCCATCGCGCCGATGTAGGCGGCGGGCCGGCGCAGCGCCTCCTGAAGCAGGGGCACGTCGAACTTGGGGTCATGGGTGAGCACGCAGATCACCGTGCGCTCGTCGGTGTCCGTGCGCGACAGATAGCGGTGCGGCCAGTCCACGACGACCTCCGTGCCCGGCGGGAAGCGGCGCGGTGTGGCGAACACCGGGCGGGCGTCGCAGACGGTCACCCGGTAGCCGAGGAAATCACCGATACGGGCGACAGCGGCCGCGTAGTCGATGGCCCCGAACACCAGCATGCGCGGCGGCGGCGCGAAGGAGTGCAGGAACACCGAGACCGCGTCCTCACGGCGCTCGCCGTGCGGACCGTAGTGCCGTACGCCCGTGGCGCCGAGGGCCAGTTCACCGCGCGCGTCGGCGGTGACGGCCGCGTCCAGGCCGGGCGCGCCGAGGGTGCCCCCGACCTCGTCCGGCCACACGGCGAGCACCGCCGCGCGCGCCACGGGGCCGTCGGTCACCGTGGCCGTCGTGACCGGGCGGCCCGCCGCCACCGACGCGGCGACCGCGCCGAAGGCCGGGTCCAGCTCGGGCGTCACCGCGCGCACCAGCACGGTGATCTCGCCGCCGCAGGTCAGCCCCACGGCGAAGGCGTCCTCGTCGCTGTAGCCGAAGGTCTCCAGCCGGGCCCGCCCGTCGGCCAGGGCCTCCTGGGCCAGTTCGAGGACCGCGCCCTCGACACAGCCGCCCGACACACTGCCGACGACCTCGTCGCCCGGACCGACCGCCATCGAGGCGCCCGGATCGCGGGGCGCGCTGCGGCTGACCGCCACCACCGTGGCCAGACCGAACGGGCTGCCGGCCGACCACCAGCCGCTCAGCACCGGGAGAATCTCACGCACCGGGGGCTCCTTTAATCCGTTGCCGCCGCCCCCCACGTCTGTTGCACTGCTGGGGTCCCTGCGTCCAGCCGAGGAGAACAGCGATGCGCGCTTCGCTCATGTCCGCCCAGAAAGGAACGACTCTCTCCCCGAAGGACATGACGCTACGTGCACATGCTCAATCTTGGCATCCTCGCTCACGTCGACGCAGGTAAGACCAGTCTGACCGAACGGCTGCTGCACACGGCCGGGGTCATCGAGGAGATCGGCAGCGTCGACGCCGGGAGCACCCGGACCGACACGCTGGAACTGGAGCGCCGGCGCGGTATCACCATCAAGTCGGCCGTCGTCTCGTTCCCGATCGGCGACCTCACCGTCAATCTGATCGACACCCCGGGGCACCCCGACTTCATCGCCGAGGTGGAGCGGGTGCTCGGCGTGGGCGGTGGAGGACACCGTGCTGGAATCGCTCGGCCAGGGCCTGCATGGCTGGCGGGTCACCGACTGCACGGTCACGATGACCCATTCGGGTTACTCGCCGCGGCAGAGCCACGCCCACCAGGGCTTCGACAAGAGCATGTCCAGCACCGGGTACGACTTCCGGGGCCTGACCCCGCTGGTCCTGGCCGAGGCGCTGCGGCGGGCGGGCACGCGGGTGCACGAGCCCCTGCACAGGTTCCGTCTCCAGGCCCCGCCGGACACGCTCGGTGCCCTGCTGCCGGTGCTGGCCGCCCTGCGGGCGGTACCGCGCGCCACCGAGACGCTCGACGGTGTCTGCGTCCGGCTACCGCGCCACGACCGTCGCCGCGCTCAGCGAGGCCGCGGGACTGTCGACCCGCCAGTTCTACGAGGAGTTCCGCACCCTGGAGGACGTCCTGGCCGACCTGCATCTCCAGGTCAACGGCTGGGCGGAGGAGGCGGTGCTGGCGGCGGCCGCGGCGACGGAGGGCAGGCCCCTGCGGGACCGCGCCGACGCGATCTTCCGCGCCTACGCCCGGAACGTCACCGCCGACCCGCGCCGCATCCGCATCACCTTCGTCGAGATCATCGGAGTGAGCCCTCGCCTGGAGGAGCAGCGGCTGGCCCGCCGCTCGCTCTGGGTCGACCTCATCTGCGACGAGGCGGTCGCCGCGGTCGCCCGGGGCGAGGCCGCCCGGCGGGACCATCGCCTCGCCGCCGCCGCGTTCATCGGCAGTGTCAACGGGCTTCTCCACGACTGGAGCGCGGGCTGGGTGGACGCCACCCTGGACGAGGTGGTCGACGAACTCGTCCGCCAACTGCTGTCCATACTGAGGCCGTTGGAGGGGCACCCCTGACCTGCTGCCGCGCTGGGCATGGCCCGGCCCCGGAGGCGGCCGCCGCCATCAGGGCCTTCCGCGGCCGTGTCGCTCAACGACCGAGCCGGCCGACCGCCGCCACCACCGGCGCCACCCCGTCCTCCTCGCGCAGCCGCTCCCCGAGCACCGCCGCCCGCGTGCGGTACGCCGGGAGCGACACGGCCCGGCCGAGCGCCACGGCGAGGGCGTCCTCCGTCATCCGGCGCAGGGGCAGCGCGCACGGGGCCACGCCCAGGGCGACCAGCCGGGCCGCCCAGAAGGACTCGTCGAACTGCACCGGAACCGGCACGGCCGGCACCCCGGCCCGCAGCCCGGCCGCGGTGGTGCCCGCACCCGCGTGATGCACGACCGCGGCCAGGTGCGGGAAGAGCAGGGAGTGCGCGATCTCCCCGACGGTCAGCATGTCCTCGCCGTCCGCCCTGAGCCCTCCCCAGCCCCGCTGGATCACCCCGCGCAGCCCCGCCCGGCGCAGCGCCCGCACGATCAGCGCGCTCAGCCCGACCGTCGTACGGCCACCAGTACCCGGCGACATCGAGGCCGGGCCGCCAGTCGTGCGGACGGGGCACCACCAGCGGGCTGTAGCCGTGCTGCACCGGCCAGCCCTGCCGCTCCCGGTCGCGGCGCAGGGCACCGGTCCGGGCGGCGGGCAGCCCCAGCCGGGCCCGCACACCGGGGACCACGCTCGCGAAGACCTGCTCCACGGCGGCGTTCACCCCGTGCCCGGCGACCCGGTTGGCGATGCCGCCCAGGGAACGGTCCCCCAGCAGAGGCGGCCCGAACTCCCGGGTGGGGGCGATGGGCTGGAGGTTCAGGCCCAGGCTCGGCAGCCTGAGGCCCTCGGCCACGGCCAGCCCCAGCGGGGCGACCGACGCGGCCAGCAGCAGCACGTCGCTCGCGCGCGCGGCGGCCACCAGGTCCTCCGTCATCCGGCCCATCACGGCCCGCGCCATCGACGCCACCCGCAGCAGCTTGCCCGCGCCCGTCGTGCTGCGGTGCAGGCCACGCCCCCGCGGGGACTCCAGCTCGTCCTTCGGATCGACCGGCAGTGCGTGGAAGCGCACTCCGGACCCGGCCACCAGCGGTTCGAACCTCGCGTGTGTCACCAGGGTCACCTCGTGACCCGCGCCCACCAGACCGTGCCCGAGACCGGTGAACGGGGCCACGTCGCCCCGGGAACCCGCCGTCATGATCGCGACTCGCACGGGGGAGAGTATGCCCACAGCCCGGCCCCGCCCAACGGCAGCGGGGCCCGCGGCCTGGATGTGTCGGGTGCGGCTACCGCGCCACGCTGAGCTGCCGGGCGGCCGCGTCCACCGTCTGCTCCAGCAGCGTGGCGATGGTCATCGGACCGACACCGCCGGGCACGGGCGTGATCAGCGAGGCCCGCTCGACGGCCGAGTCGAAGTCGACGTCACCGACGTTGCCCGCGTTGTAGCCCGCGTCGATCACGACCGCGCCGGGCTTGATGTCCTGGCCCTTGATCAGCCGTGCCCGGCCCACCGCGGCGACCACGATGTCCGCCTCGCGCACGGCCGCCGACAGATCCCGGGTCCGGGAGTGGCAGTAGGTCACCGTGGCGTCCCGGGCGAGCAGCAGCATGCCGGCCGGCTTGCCGAGGATGGCGCTGCGGCCCACCACCACGGCGCGCTTGCCGGACGGGTCGACGTCGTACGCGTCGAGCAGCCGCATGATGCCGCCGGGCGTGCAGGACACGAAGCCCGGCAGGCCGAAGCTCATCGTGGCGAAGGAGGCGAAGGTGACGCCGTCGACGTCCTTCTCCGGCGCGATGGCCTCGAACGCGGCCCGCTCGTCTATGTGTTCGCCCATCGGATGCTGGAGCAGGATGCCGTGCACGGCCGGATCGGCGGACAGCTCCCGCAGCGTGCCGACCAGTTCCTCGGTGGTGGTCGACGCGGGCAGCTCCACGTGCCGCGAGGCGATCCCGGCCGTACGGCAGCGGTTCTGCTTCATCCGGACGTAGGTGACGGAGGCGGGGTCCGCGCCGACGAGCACGGTCGCCAGGCACGGGGCGGTGCCGGTGCGGTCGGTGAGGGCGGCGGCGCGCTCGGCGGTCTCCTCGACGAGGGTGCGGGCGAGCGCGGTGCCGTCCATGAGCCGGGCCTGGGTCATGATCCACTCCTGAGCTGATCGATCTCGTCGCCCAGGCGCACGGCATGTCTGTGGATGAGGGCCGCTCCCCGGTGGTGCTCCACCTCAGCGCCAGTCACGGCCCACGGTCAGCGTAACCGAGGCCGTGGAGCCCCCGGCGCCGGGCCCCGGTCACCTCGACCGGGCGCGGCGCCGGGAGGGCCGGGCCGCGGCGAGCGGATGCGGCCGGGCCCGGCGCAGCAGCGTCCGCAGCGCGGCCACGGCCATCTGCTGGCGCGCCACGGCGGCCGGACCCGACCGCCTCGCCCGGCGCGCCGGAGCCGGTGCCAGCCCCGCTCGCGCCGAGAAGGTCCAGCTCATCCGGGTGCTGAACCGGATGAGCGGCAGGTGGCGCGCTATTCGTCCCATGCCTGGATCATGATCTGCTCGACGATCTTGCCGTCCCGCAGCCTGATCATCGACTCGGAGAGCACCCGGACACCGTCCGGGTACAGACACGACTCGCTGTAGGCGGCGCGGTCGCCCTGGACGATGCACTCCTCCATCTTGTGCGTCATGTCCCGGCTGTAGACGTCGTTGAGCATCGATTGGATCTGGTCGCGGCCGTTCATGACCATGGGATGGCTGGGCTGGGTGTTGCGGTCGATGATCCGCACCTCCGCGTCGTCGGCGTAGAGCGACATCAGACCGTCCGCCGACTGTCCTTCCAGGCCCCGGCGCAGGGTGTCGGCGTTGAAGGCGGGGCTCGTGCTGGTACCCATGATGACCTCCTCCGAGGCGCGCGCGGCCCGGCGGGCGACGGGACGTCGCGGTCTCAGTACGAGCGTCCTCCGTCCCGCGGGGACCGGCAAGCGCGGCAGGGATCCGGCACCGTACGGGTGAGCGAGGGGCCGGGGGCCGATCTCCGCCTGACGGGTGAGCGGCGACCGCGGGCCGTGTCCGGAGCAGGCGGTACGCGTTGCTGAGGACATGATCTCAACTCGTCGTATCCTCGCCGCCGCGTGCCTCGCCGCCGGGGTCACCGCCATCGTCGCGCCCGCGGCGAGCGCCGCGGACGCGGTCGCCCAGCCCGACGGCAAGCTGAGCCCGCTCAGCACCCTGGACTCGCTCGCCGTCAGCGACATCCCCGAGCAGCACAAGGGCACACTCCCGCGGCCGTCGGACCAGCTGCGGCAGCTGAGCCGGCTGAACGACCTCAGCCAGCTGCGGCAGCTCACCGACCTGGCCGCCCCGGTCACCGGGCTGCTCCCCGGCATCGACTACTGATCCTGGGCATCGAGTACTGATGCCCGGCACCGCACGCCCAGTGCCGCGCCCACCCGCCCGGCCGCGTCCCCGACCCGGACGCGGCCGGGCGTGTTGCGTCCGCCGTCCGCTCCCGCCATGGTGATCGACGCGTAGGGTCGGGCGCAGGGACACAACGCCCGCCGACGGAAGGGGACCCAGCAGCCATGGCGCAGGAAGTACGCGGCGTGATCGCACCCGGCAAGGACGAGCCGGTCCGAGTGGAGACGATCGTCGTGCCCGACCCGGGCCCCGGCGAGGCGGTGGTGCGGATCCAGGCCTGCGGCGTCTGCCACACGGACCTGCACTACAAACAGGGCGGCATCAGCGACGAGTTCCCCTTCCTGCTCGGCCATGAGGCCGCGGGCGTCGTCGAGTCGGTGGGCGACGGCGTCGAGGACGTGGCGCCCGGGGACTTCGTGATCCTCAACTGGCGTGCGGTGTGCGGGCGTTGCAGGGCCTGTCTGCGCGGCAGACCCTGGTACTGCTTCGACACCCACAACGCCGGGCAGCGCATGACCCTCACCGACGGCCGGGAACTCTCCCCGGCGCTCGGCATCGGCGCGTTCGCCGAGAAGACCCTGGTCGCCGCGGGCCAGTGCACCAAGGTCGACCCGGACGTCTCGCCGGCCGTCGCCGGACTGCTGGGCTGCGGGGTCATGGCGGGCATCGGCGCCGCCCTCAACACCGGGAACGTCGGCCGGGGCGACTCGGTCGCCGTGATCGGCTGCGGCGGCGTCGGCTGCGCCGCCGTCGCGGGATCGAACCTGGCCGGGGCGGCGACGATCATCGCCGTCGACATCGACGACCGAAAACTGGACAAGGCCCGCTCGCTGGGCGCCACCCACACCGTCAACTCCAAGGACACCGACCCCGTCGAGGCGATCCGGGAACTCACCGGCGGCTTCGGCGCCGATGTCGTCATCGAGGCGGTCGGCCGCCCGGAGACCTACCGGCAGGCCTTCTACGCCCGCGACCTGGCCGGCACCGTCGTCCTGGTCGGCGTGCCCACCCCGGAGATGAAGCTCGAACTGCCCCTGCTGGACGTCTTCGGACGCGGCGGGTCCCTCAAGTCCTCCTGGTACGGCGACTGTCTGCCCTCGCGCGACTTCCCCATGCTGATCGACCTGCACCGGCAGGGCCGCCTGGACCTGGGCGCGTTCGTCACGGAGACCATCCGGCTCGACGAGGTGGAGATGGCGTTCGAGCGGATGCACCAGGGCGACGTGCTGCGCTCGGTGGTGGTGCTGTGACCACCCCGCGCATCGAACGCCTGGTGACCTCGGGCCAGTTCACGCTCGACGGCGGCACCTGGGACGTCGACAACAACGTCTGGCTGGTCGGCGACGACCACGAGGTCGTCGTCATCGACGCCGCCCATGACGTCGACGCCATCGCAGCGGCCGTCGGCACCCGGAGGCTGACGGCCATCGTGTGCACCCACGCCCACAACGACCACATCGGCGCCGCACCCGCCCTCGCCGAGCGCACCGGGGCCACCATCTGGCTGCACGCCGACGACCTGCCGCTGTGGCGGCAGACCCACCCGGAGCGCGAGCCGGACGCCTGGTTGCACGACGGCCAGGTCATCGAGGCCGCGGGCGCCGACCTCCGGATCCTGCACACACCGGGGCACGCTCCGGGCGCGGTGTGCCTGTACGACCCCGGCCTGGGCGCGGTGTTCACCGGAGACACCCTCTTCCGGGGCGGACCGGGCGCGACCGGCCGCTCCTGGTCGCACTTCCCGACGATCATCGACTCCATCCGCGACCGCCTGCTGACCCTGCCGCCCGAGACGAAGGTGCTCACCGGCCACGGCGACGCCACGACCATCGGCGCCGAGGCCCCGCACCTCAAGGAGTGGATCGACCGCGGCCACTGATCCGGCGCCCCGCACGGCAGCACCGGCATGACGACGCCGGACGGGCCGACCTGCCGCGCCGCCGGGTGAACCCGCGGTAAAAGGTGACAGAAGATGTCCGGATGACGGGGCAGTCTCGAAGGCACGTGAGAGAGCACGAGCGCGAGAGGCTGCTGAAGGACATGGACAAGCCGTTGCAGGGCAAGGTGGCGCTCGTCGCCGGGGCGACCCGGGGCGCGGGCCGTGGGATCGCCGTCGAACTGGGAGCGGCGGGCGCCACCGTGTACGTCACCGGACGCACCACCCGCGAGCGCCGCTCCGAGTACGACCGTCCCGAGACCATCGAGGACACCGCGGACCTGGTCACCGAGGCGGGCGGCGAGGGCATCGCCGTGCCCACCGACCACCTGGAGGCCGGTCAGGTGCGCGCCCTCGTCGAACGGATCGACACCGAGCAGGGGCGTCTGGACGTCCTGGTGAACGACATCTGGGGCGGCGAGAACCTCTTCGAGTGGGAGTCGCCCGTCTGGGAGCACGACCTCGACAACGGACTGCGGCTGCTCCGGCTGGCCGTGGACACGCACGCGATCACGAGCCATCACGCGCTGCCGCTGCTCCTGCGCCACCCCGGCGGCCTGGTCGTGGAGATGACCGACGGCACCGCCGAGTACAACGGGAAGAACTACCGCAACTCCTTCTTCTACGACCTCGCCAAGACGGCCGTGCTGCGGATGGGCTTCGCCCTCGGCGAGGAACTCGGCCCGCGCGGGGCGAGCGCGCTCGCGCTCACGCCTGGCTGGCTGCGGTCGGAGATCATGCTGGAGCACTTCGGCGTCCGCGAGGACAACTGGCGCGACGCACTGGAGCGGGTGCCCCACTTCGCCATCTCCGAGACCCCGCGTTACGTCGGCCGCGCGGTCGTGGCGCTCGCCGCCGACCCGGCGGTCGCCCGCTTCAACGGCCAGTCCCTGTCCAGCGGCGGGCTCGCCCAGATCTACGGCTTCACCGACCTCGACGGCAGCCGCCCGGACGCCTGGCGCTACCTGGTGGAGGTCTCCGACGCGGGCAAGAAGGCGGACACGACCGGCTACCGCTGACCCCCCGGCTCACCCGACCGCCCCCGACCGCCCGGGGCCGCTGACCCCGGACACCACCGGCCCGTGCGCCGCCTCTGGGCCGCGGACATCACCGGCTGCGTGCGCCCCTGGGCCGCGGACATCACCGGCCCGTTGCGCCGCCGCTGGGCCGCGGACATCACCGGCCCGTGCGCCCCTGGGCCGCGAACGCCAGTGGCACGTCCGCCCCCGGGGCCGCGGGACATCACCGGCCCGTGCACGCGTACACGGACAGCCGCCGTTCCTCCCACCGGGCGTCCCGCTCCCGCCGGAAGCGGGCGGTGTCGCTGCGCGCGATCGCCGGACAGGAGCCGAGAGCGCCGATCACGACACCGAGGAGCGCGGGGAGTCGCTGAAGGAAGGAGCGGGCATGGCCGCACGCTGTCCGGCGAGTCGGTCCTGTGGTGACCGACCCTCAACTCCTCAGAATCGCTTAAGTGTTGGTGTAGATCCTTTCACTTGTCCTGCGACGGAGAGGTGCGGCAGCGTGCTGATGTGACCGACATCCGCTCCGACTCATCCCGGCGCACCCGCCCCGACTCACCCTGGCACGTCCGCGACTTCCGTACGCTCTTCACCGCCACGACGCTCAGCCAACTCGGCACGAACGTCGGCTATGTGGCCGTCCCGCTGGTCGCCGTGGCCGCGCTCGACGCGAGCCCCGGCGCGGTGGGGGCACTGGCCGCCCTCAGCACCCTGGCGTTCCTGCTGATCGGCCTGCCCGCCGGGGCCTGGGTGGACCGGATGCGCCACCGCCGTGTCCTGATCGGCGCCGATCTGATCCGCGCCGCCCTCAACGCCTCGGTGCCGCTGGCCTGGTGGCTGGACGCCCTCACCCTCGGACATCTCTTCGCGGTCGTGCTGCTGACCGGCTGCGCGACCGTGTTCTTCGACATCGGCTCGCAGAGCACCCTGCCCGGCCTGGTCGGGCGGGAGGCCCTCGTGGGGGCCAACTCGGCCGTGGTCAGCCTCCAGGCGGTGAGCAACATCGCCGGCCGCGGGGCGGGCGGTGGCCTGGTCCAGGCGCTGACCGCGCCCGTCGCCGTCCTGTTCACGGCCCTCGCCCACCTCGCCTCCGCGCTGAGGCTCATCGCCCTCGACGGACGGCAGGCGCCGTCCCGTGCCGCGCCGCAGGCGCCGCTGCGCGCGCAGATCGCCGAGGGCCTGCGCCATGTCCTCGGCAACCCCGAACTGCGTGCCCTCGCGCTCACCGCCGCCCTCACCAACCTCGGCGTCCAGATCGTCAACACCATGCTCCCGGTGCTGTTCGTCCGCGAACTCGGCCTGTCGGCAAGCGCCCTGGGCCTGTTCTGGGCGGCGGGCGGCCTCGGCCTGCTGCTCGGCGCCCGGTGCGCCCGCCCGCTGGCCGCGCGCCTCGGCCACGGCCGCGCCCTCGCCCTCGTCGGGCCGCTCCTCGCGCCCGCCGCGCTGCTGGTGCCGCTCGTCGGACGCGGGTCCTGGCTGTGGGCCGCCGGAGCGGGCTGGGTGCTGGCCATGGCGAAGATCGGCACGGAGAACGTCCTCGGGGTGAGCCTGCGCCAGCGGATGACACCGGACGATCTGCTCGGCCGTATGAATGCCACCTTCCGGTTCATGCTCACCGGCGCGCTCGCGGTCGGTGCCGCGCTGTCGGGGCTGCTCGGCGAACTGGCGGGGGTGCGCGTGACGCTGTGGGCGGGTGCCGCGGTGGCGGCGGTCTCGTTCCTGCCCGTGCTCCTGTCGCCGGTGCGTGTCCGCCGGGCCCTCCCGCCGCGGCAGCCGGAGCCCGCCGCCGGCCGGGCGGCGCGGACGGCGTGAGAAGGTCTCCCGCGGCCGCCCGGGACTTCGGGGGACGGCGGCGCGGGTGGCTCATGTCACCGTTTCGTCGCGAAACGCCCGGGGATGCAACCCTGACCCGGCGGAGCCGGTCTAGGACACAGAGTCGCACGGCACACGTGCGGCCGTACGGGAAGGTCGGGACCACCCATGGGGGACATACACAGACGAGGAGCCGCCGTCGTCGGGGCGGGCGCGCTGATGGCGCCGCTCGCCCTCGGTCTCGGCGCGACTCCCGCCCAGGCCGCGAGCTGCACCACGCAGACCGGGCCCTACCAGAAGAAGGTCGAGAAGTTCCTCGGCCTGCCGGTCGACGGCGTGCAGTCGCCCACCGACTGCCAGAAGATCAAGGCCTTCCAGGACAAGCACGGCATCAAGCCGAACATCGGCTACGCCGGCCCCGTCACCTGGGGCGTCATGGACCTCATGCTCAAGCAGCGGGCCGTGGGGAACAACCCCAACAAGGACGGCAAGTGCCCGACGAACAAGGGCCGCATCGCCTGTGTGAACCTCACGCTGCAGATCAGCTGGATCCAGGACGGCAGCCGGCTGGTGTACGGCCCGGTGCCGGTGCGCACGGGCCGCGACGGCTACGAGACCCGGACCGGGCTGAAGAAGATCTACTGGCGTGACATCGACCACGTCTCGACGATCTACGACGTCCCCATGCCCTACAGCCAGTTCTTCGACGGCGGCCAGGCCTTTCACTCGGTGCAGCTGAGCATGTGGAACCCGCCGGGCTCGCACGGCTGCGTCAATATGACGACCGCCACAGCCAAGAAGTACTGGGGACTGCTGAAGAAGGGCGACGACGTCTTCGTGTACGGCCGCAAGCCGGGCACCTGAGCCGCGCGCGGGGCATCCGAGCCGCACGCCGGGCACCTGAGCCGCACGCCGGGCATCCGATCTGCAAGCGGGGCAGGTCGGGGCCGCGAACCGGGCGTCGGTCGGGCCCCGTCCACCCTCTGGACGCTTGAATTCCGCTTGAGCTCCGGACTGGTGGGACGTGATCAGCGACACGGTCCCATATGTCCGCTTTGCACGTCCTTACTCACACGGCCTTCACTCCTGGCGCCGTATGCTTCACAGCATGTCCACCAGTGTTGAACCCGTTTCCGAGCGATCGGCCGCGGAGGTCAACGAGGAGATCCGGGCGCTGTGGCGCCGGGCGGGCGGGACACTGACCATCGAGCAGCGCGAGGAATACCAGCGGCTCGTGATGGAGTGGGCCGCCGTGGCCCCGCAGCAGACGCGGGCGGCGTGAGCGCCGCTCACCCCCAGGTCGCCGAGTAGTACCTGCGATAGGCCTGGCGGTCCTGTTCCGCGCGGATGAACCGCGTGGCGACCAGGGCCACCAGGCTGCCGGCGATGATCAACAGCCCCGGCCCCACGTTCCTGGGGTCGGCCAGCCTCGACAGCAGTGTCGACGCCTGGACCCCGTTCACCGGCGCCGACGACCCCGGCGTGGTGTCACCGGGCGCGACCGCGCCCGCGGGGTCCGAACCGGCCGCCTGCCCAGGCGCGCCACCCGGCTGCTGTCCCGCACCGATCAGCCGGACGCCCAGCACCTTCATGGCCTCGGTCACCGGCTGGAAGAACGTCGTACCGCCCACCGCGCAGTCGCCGCTGCCGCCCGAGGTGATGCCCAGCGCGATGCCCTCGGAGAACAACGGCCCTCCGCTGTCCCCGGGTTCGGCGCACACATCCGTCTCGATGAGCCCGCTCACGCTGCCCTCGGGGTAGTTGACGGTCACATCGAGATTGCGGACCACCCCGTCGTGCAGTCCGCTGGTGCTGCCGCTGCGGAACACCCGCTGCCCGACCGAGGGTTCGGCCGCGCCCGTGATCCGCAACCCCTGTCCGCCGCCGACGTCCACCACGTCGGCGCCCTCGCCCGCCCGGCCCCCGGCATAGGTCACCAGCGAGTAGTCGTCGCCGGGGAAGCTGTTGCGCACGGTCCGGCCCACCTCCTGACTGCCCCGGGTGTCGGAGAACCACACCGAGCCGGTGGGCCCGCAGTGCCCGGCCGTCAGGATGAAGTCCGCGCGGCCGTCCGTGACGTTGAAACCGGCCGAACAGCGCCCCGCCGTGGACAGGATCGGCCGCGCCCCGTTCAGCCGGGTGGTGAAGACGCTCTCCGTGCGCTCCATGCGCACCGGGGCACCGAGGCCCTCCGCCAGGTCCTGCAACCGGGCCCAGTCGGCCGCGGAGACCGTGGGGTCGGCCCGCAGCACCACCTCGTTGGCGCGGTAGTCCACCGCCCAGGCCGTGCCCGCCACCACCGGCGTCGCGCTCAGGGCCGCGGTGGCCGACCTCAGCTCGCCCAGACTGTGCGGGACGACCTTCGCCGTGACCCCCGCCCTCCGTACCTCGGCGGCCGCACGGGTGTCGGTGACCGCGACCACCGGACGTCCGTCGGCGCCGATCCAGCTGCCCGCCGCACGGGAGTCACCGAGCCGGGCCACCAGATCGGCCCCGGCGGCGCCGGGCGCCGCCGGGGCCGAGGCGCGTGGCGGGGCGGGCTCGCTCGCGACCGCCTGTCCGACCATGGTGCCTCCCAGAAGAAGGCCGCCGACGGCCGCCAGCCGCGTCACTCGCCGGACGATCCGTCGTCGTGCGTGCCCCATGCATGGCTCCCGAACCCCTCAAGGACGCGGCACCGACACCGCGGAGGCGCTCCCGCAGTCGAGCGCCCACCCTCCATACGCACCGCGTCCCCGGGGTGTTCAGTCACGCCTTGCGAGCCACCCCGCCGAACATCGCGACCTCCTCCGGCTCCGCTCCGGCCGCGTGCTCGGGCCGCCAGCGCGAGCAGGACACCACGCCCGGCTCCAGCAGGTCGAGCCCGTCGAAGAAGCGGGTCACGGCCTCGGGCGTGCGCTGGGTCAGCTTCGGAGTGCCGTGCTCGTTCCAGAACTTCACGGCCTCGTCCACGTCCGGCATCGACGGGCTGGTGATGGTGTGCGAGAGCACCAGGTGGCTGCCCGAGGGCAGCGCGTCCGTCAGCCGCTTCACCAGGCCGTACGGGTCCTCGTCCTCACCGATGAAGATGACCACGCCGAGCAGGATCAGCGCCACCGGCCGGCTGAAGTCCAGTGTCCTGGAGGCGTGTTCGAGGATCGCGTCGACGTTGCGCAGGTCCTCGTCGAGGTAGTCGGTCTGGCCCTCCTCGGTACTGGTGAGCAGGGCGCGGGCGTGGGCCAGGACCAGCGGGTCGTTGTCGACGTACACGATCCGCGACTCGGGGGCGATCCGCTGGGCCACCTCATGGGTGTTGTCGGCGGTGGGCAGGCCCGTGCCGATGTCCAGGAACTGGCGGATGCCCTGGTCGGCGACCAGATGACGCACGGCCCGGCCCAGGAACAGCCGGTCGGCGCGGGCGTACTCGCCGATCCCCGGGTGGAGTTGGCGTATCTGGTCACCGGCGGCGCGGTCGACCTCGTAGTTGTCCTTGCCGCCGAGCCAGTAGTTCCAGATCCGCGCGGTGTGCGGCTGCGAGGTGTTGATCCGGGCGCGCAGCTCCTCCATGGTGGGTTCTGCGGACGCCGGGTTCTCGGTCACGGGATTCAGCTCCTGGGGTGCCGGGTCGAAACAGGGGGCAACGAGCAATCTAGACACCTCAGTTGATCTCCGCCACATCCATGCCCAGCCGGGATCGGCTCCGCACGTCTCCCCACACCGAATCGGCGCCGACGTACGGCCGCAGCAGCGCGGTGAGCCGGGGGTCGGGGTCGCCGTGTCCGCCGAGCTCGTCGGAGGCGATCTTGCGGGCGATCCCCGCGAGGAAGTCGGCGAGTTGGACGCGTGCGTCGTCGCGCGAGTCGACGCGGCGGACCGAGTCGAGGGCGACACCGGTGCGCCGGGCCCGCGCCACGATCAGGGCGACGCGCTCCGGGGTGAGCATGTTCTGCTCGTCGTGCACGAGCCGCACCCGGTGCCCTCCGGCGCTCCAGTGGGCGGCCGTCCGGACGACGGCCTGCGGCAAGGGGTCGAGCAGCGGGATCGGCACCGGCCCGGCCAGGACCCGCGCCCGATAGGCGTCCGCGCGTCCGCGGGTTCCCGCCAGCGCGTCGAGCACGTTCGCCGCCGGGCCGCCGGGATGCGCCAGGCGCAGCGCGTCGAGCGTGGCGTAGAACGCGTCGACGGGGGCGTCCGGTTCGCTGTCGGCGCGGACGCGCAGCAACTGGTTGGCGGACTCCAGGAACTGTCTGCGCTCCTCGGGTCCGAACTCGTGGCGGGCGGCCCGGAACAGCGCGGGGGCGGGGGCGGGGTCGCCGAGCAGCAGTCCGACGGCCCGGTCGACGACGAAGTAGGCCTTCTCCACCAGATGCACATGGGCCCGCCCGTGCAGCGGGCCCGAAGGGGCCAGCAGCCACTCCAGGACCGGGCGGTTCCTCTCCCGCAGCAGATGGCCGGCCTTGTACTCCTCGGCGGGCGAGCCGATGCGGTCGCGGATGTGCTGTACGTGTCCGGCGGCCGTGGCGGTCGGCAGCAGCACACTGGCGTGCGCGAAGACGTCCGTGTTGCCGGTGGTGAGGTTCTCGCCGTCGGAGCCGGACTCGTCGCAGGCGACCTCCCGGGTGTCGGCGGAGTCCGGTGCCTCGCGGGCGCGGTGGGCGCTCGGGGTGTGGCAGGCGGTGTCCCGGCCGGTGTCCGCCGGCCCGGCCCGTGCGCCGCTCTCCCGGTTCCCGGTCACACCACGGCTCCCTGTCCTGTGCCCTGGAGCCATGGTCCCGCACCGGCCGCCGAAGGGGGACAGGGCCGCCGACACCTACACTGCCGGGCATGGACACCACCACACTGGACCGGCTCGCCGCGGGCAAGTACCTCCTGGTCACCAGCTACCGCAAGAACGGCACGACGGTCGCGACCCCGGTGTGGGTCGTGCGCGACGGCGACGCGCTGGGGGTCTGGACGGCCGCCGACTCCTGGAAGGTCAAGCGGATCCGCAACCGGGCCGACGTCCTGGTCGGCCCCTGCGACCTGCGCGGCAACCCGACCGGCGAGCAGGTCCCGGGCACGGCCGAGATCTGCGACGAGGCGACAAGTGCCCGCTACCGCACGCTCGTCGCCCGCAAGTACGGCATCCTCGGCCGGCTCACGCTGCTCGGCAGCCGGCTGCGCCGCGGGACCAGGGGCACCCTCGGCATCCGGGTCGTGCTCACCTCCGGCTGACGCGGAGCTCCCGGTCAGGTCCAGGCGCGGTACGGCTCGTCGACGAGCTGGAAGACGGGCTCGCCGCGCACCGGGTCCTTGGCCGTGGAGAGCCGGACGCGGTCGCCGCTGTGGATGCCGATCGGCGGGCCCATCACCCGGCCGCGGATCACAAAGCCCTCGGCCATCTCGATCAGCGACACATTGCGCGCGGCGGGGGTGTTGCGGTGCACCACCGTGGAGTGGCGGACCGTGCCGACGCCCTCGCTGCGCTCGGTGCGCAGCTCGCTGCCCTGACACACCGGACACAGCAGCCGGTGGTACATCGCGGTGCCGCACCAGGTGCAGCGCTGGAAGTGGATCGTCTCCGGGGCGGCTTCCGCGGCGCGGCCGGTGGGACGGTGGTCGAGTACGCCCGCGGCGGAGCCGACCGCCTGCTGAGCGACGCTTCCTGAGTGGTGGTACACGCTGGCAACTCCCTGCACTCGGCCGGAATCCCGCACGCGGCAGGCCGCGCACGGCTGTGCGCGGTTGGCCGTGCCACCGTGCACGGCCACAGCGTATGGCACTGAGTGCCAGCCGTAAAGGTACTCGGTCCCCGGATTTTCGGTACTGGGTCCCAGGTGTTTCCCCGGCGGGCTCAGTCGCGGGCCAGCGTCGTCTCCAGTTCCTGGACCACGCGCCACAGCGGCGCACCCCGCCGCGAGACCACGACCACGACGTCCTCGGGCTCCTCGGGCCGTACGACGGGCAGCGCCGGGCCCGCGCCGAACGCGGACCGCACCAGACCCAGCGCGTGGTCCACCGCCGCCTCCGGGTCGCTCGCGCCGTCGGAACGCAGCCAGGAGCGCAGCGCGTTGTTGTGCGCAGCGACCACCGCGGCCGCGATCACATCGGCCCGCAGGGTCCCGTCCGGCCGGTGGCGCAGCCGTCGGCGCAGATAGTCGCCGAGTGCCCGCTCGTAGCGCCACACCACCGACAGTTCGTACGCCCGCAGGCCCGGCACCTTCCTGGTGAGCCGGTAGCGCTGGGCCGAGAAGTCCGGGTTCTCGGCGTACATCAGCAGCACCAGCCGGGCCGCGTCGCACGCCCGTCGCACGGGGTCCTCGGTGCCGTCGCCCGCGGCCAGGAACGCCGTCATGTCGGCCAGGCAGCGCTCGTGATCGGGGAAGACCACGTCCTCCTTGGAGGGGAAGTACCGGAAGAACGACCGCCGTCCGACACCGGCCAGCGCCACGATGTCGTCCACGGTGGTCTGTTCGTACCCCCGCTGTGTGAACAGCCGGAACGCCGCCTCGACCAGGGCGTCCCGCATGGGCGGCTTCCCGGCCGTGCCGGACTTCTCGTCGCGCCGGGGCGCGGTGCTGGGGGAGGTCATGGACGGGAAACGTAGCAGCCGCGGGGGTCCGATGGCACTCAGTGCAGTCCCGAGAGGGAACTGAGTGCTCTTGATCACTCGGAAGGGCCCCCACCTGCGCGAATACCGTCGGAGTCGGCCGAGTAGCCTGACCGGGTCCGGTGACGCCCCCGGGCGCGCACCCGCGAGGAGTCCCGTATGCCCGAGGCCCGGCACCGCCTGCTGTACGTCACCGACCTGGCCTACCCGGCGCGCGGGCGGCGCTACTGCGACGAGGACATCCGGCTCACCGCACGGCTGCGGGAGGACTTCGACCTCGCGCTGTGCCATCCGCGCGACGCGGCGGCGCTGATGCACGCCTTCGACGCCGTGGTCGTGCGCAACAGCGGCCCCGTCCTCGGACACCTGGACGCCCACGACGACTTCCGCGCCCGCGCCCGGCGCGCGGGGACACGGGTCTACAACCCGCTCACCGGCAAGGCGGACATGGCGGGCAAGCAGTATCTGCCGGACCTCAGCGCGGCCGGGTACCCGGTGATCCCCACCGTCGACCGGGCGGCCGACCTGCACCGGCTGCCGTCGGCCGAGCGGTACGTGATCAAGCCCAAGCTCGGCGCGGACTCCATAGGCCTGCGGATCGTGTCCACCGTCGATGCGGGCGACATGACCGACGGCGAGGTCCTGGTCCAGCCGCACATCGACTTCGCCTACGAGGTGTCCTTCTACTTCGTCGACCACGACTTCCAGTACGCGCTCCACGCTCCCGACCCCGACCGGCGCTGGGAACTGCGGCCGTACGAACCCACCGCCGCGGACCTGGAGTTCGCCCGATCCTTCATCGTCTGGAACGGTCTCGAACACGGCATCCAGCGCGTCGACGCCTGCCGGGCGCCCGGCGGTGAACTGCTGCTGGTGGAGCTGGAGGACCTCAACCCGTATCTGTCGCTCGACGCCCTGCCGCAGGAGCGCCAGGACGACTTCGTGGCGGCGATGTCCGCGTCCCTGCGGCGCTTCCTGGCCGGCGCCTGACGCGCCGGTCCCGCCCGCGCGGGACGTGCGGGCAGCCGACAGGCCCGGGCCTCAAGGGGAGTCGGCCCGGGCGTCGGCCCGGCTGAGCCCGGACCCGTGGGATGGGGAGCGGGTCCGAGCGGGGACCCAGCCGGCGTACAAGGGGTGCGATCGGGGCGGTCGGCGCCCCGGGTGTGGTCGGTGGTTTTGGCGGGGGTCAGCGCCCCGCGGTCGGTCGGGGCGGTCGGCGCCCCGGGTGTGGTCGGTGGCCTTGGCGGGGGTCAGCGCCCCGCGGTCGTGCGGTCGGCCAGTGCCTCGCTCACCGCACGCACACTGCGCGCGATGTGCTGCAACTGCATGACCTCGGCGGCGTACATCTTGATGGTGTGCTCGATGACCGACTCCGGCATGCCGAGCCGCGGCAGGTCGGCGCGGGCGGTCTGGAGCGCGGTACGGGCGACCCGGACCTCCTGCTGGACCTGGATCTGCGCGTGCCGGGCCAGCAGGACCGGATGACGCATCAGCGCGGGATAGCTGGCATAGCGCGCCGGCACGAGCTCGCGCAGCCACCTGGCGGCCGAGCGCTCCCAGTCATAACTGCCGGGAGTCTTGACCTGGCACGGCCAGTCCGGGCCTGTGCGCATCGTCATTATGGTCATGATCATCGCTTCCGGGTCGTGCGGCGTCGTGGGGATCTCCACGGGGTCGTGGGCGGCCCCGGCCTAGGGGATGACCGGGGCCGTCCACGGGGGCTCGCGCAAGCGATGCCCGACCGGACACCCAGCTGCCGACGCGGGTAGGTGACGGCGGGGCCGGGTGTGTCCGCGACAGTATTTATATATACCGCTGGGTATGCAATAAGCATGAAAAAATTCATGCCGCTTTTGCGGTGATGCGAACCGAAGAGCGGCCCTCGACGACCTCAGTCCTTGAGGAAGAATTGATGCTGCTCGGAGATCTGCTCGTACTCCTCCAGCCGCGCGTGGGTGCGCTCGGGGTCCGCGTCGGTCATGGCCTGGAGCAGTGCGGAGGCCATCAGACCGGGTGCGGCATAGGAGTCGAACACCAGCCGGGACCCGGTCCCGGTGGCGAAGGTGACATCGGCCTCGTCGGCCAGCGGCCCGAGCGCCAGGTCGGTGATCAGCGCCACCCGCAGCCCCGCCCCGCGCGCCACCCGTACCGCCGTCAGCGTCTCCTGCGCGTGCCGCGGCATGGAGAACGCCAGCACCCAGGTGCCGCCCGCCTCGTGCGACTGGAGCAGCGCGTCGTAGGCGACACTGCCGCCGCGCGTCACCAGCCGTACGTCCGGATGGATGCGGCGCGCCGCGTAGGCGAAGTACTCGGCGAGGGAGGCCGAGATGCGCAGACCGAGGACCGTCAGCGGGGTCGACCGCGACAGCTTGCGGCCGATGTCGATCAGCCGGCCGGGGGCGGCGAAGTCGCGGCGCAGGTTCTCCAGGTTCTCGATCTCCGCGTCCACCGCGGCCTGGAGCTCGTTGCCCGTCTCCTCGGAGACCGACGGCCCGCCGATCGAGCCGAGGGCGATGGCCTGCAACTTCTCGCGCAGCGCGGGGTAGCCGCTGAAACCGACCGCCGCCGCGAACCGGGTCACCGACGGCTGGCTCACCCCGACCCGGTCCGCGAGGTCGGTGATCGACAGGAACGCGGCCTCGGTGAGGTGGTCGATCAGGTACTGGGCGATGCGACGCTGGCCGGGCGAGAGCCGCGGCCTGTCGAAGAGCGTCCTGAGCTGGGAGGCCGGCGCGGCCGGCGCGGCCTCATCCTCGGCGGCCGCGCTGCCCGAGCTGATCGCCGACGCCTGTGCGCGTGCCTGCTGCTGCGATGGCACCGGTGTGCCTCCTTCATTGCCCACAGACGTTCAACATAGCTCACCCCAGCCTTCTGACCAGCGCTAAGCGCCCCAACAGGCAGCGTTCGCCCCGTCGCGACGCCCGGCACGCCCGCTCGCCGCACCGGGCGCGAACCCGAGTACATCCAGTACGGGGGCCCGCACCCGGCACTCCCCCGGAGCACGCACCGGACGCCACGCCGCTCCTTGACGGGCCAGACGTTGCCCGCCGGGGCCGCTAGCGCCGGTAGACCGTGATGGAGTGCCCGACGTCCTCCACCGCCCGGCTGCTGCCCAGCAACTCGGCCAGCCGCCCCCGGGCCTTCGCCGCCGCGGAGTCGGACACGACCAGCAGTCCGCGCACCCGGTCCGCGGGGACGCGGCGTGGATCGGCCGCCAGGATGCCGTAGTAGGAGGGCACACCGCTGCCCTTGTAGACGAGCCACACGCGCTGTCCGGGCCAGCGCTCGCGCAGCCGCTCGGCGAGCCGGCCGAGATCCTGGCCCCAGTCCACGTTGGAGTCGTGCAGCCGCAGCCGGGTGGCGGCCGGACCGCCGAACGCCTCGTTGGAGTACGGGAGATAGAAGGGGTACGCCCGCGCCGAGCTGACCGCGACGAACAGCGCGAGCGCCGCCGCCGCGGCCGGCGCCCACCGCCGACGCAGCGCCGGCACCCCGGCCGCCGCCACCGCGAGGAACATCGGCAGGAACACCGCGTACCGCGTCCCGAAGTCCCGCGAGCCCCACATCGCCGCCGCCAGCAGCACGGCGGCGGGCGCCAGCAGATAGGGCGCGGCCGGCCGCAGTCGCCGTACGGCCGTCAGCGACACCGCCCCGGCCGTCCACAGGGCGAGCATGCCCAGCGGGGTCTTCACCAGCAGCGCGGCCGGCAGGTAGTACCAGAGCGAGCCGGTGTAGAGGCGGCCGAACAGGAAGCCCTTCCAGGGCCGGTTCTCCAGGGCGAACTGGAGCCGCATCCCGTCCCGGAACGGCTCCGGCAGCGGCAGCAGACCGACCAGCACCCCGCGCAGCCCCCGTACGTCCGGCACCCGCACCGGCGCCCAGCGCAGCCGCGGATCCACCGTCAGATACGCCCCCCAGACGACGGCCAGGGCGACCAGCGCCACAACCCCCGCCCCCGCCAGCGCCCTTGCCCGGGCGCCCGGCCGCGCGTGCCGCACGGACAGCGCGGCCAGGGCCGCCAGCACGGGCAGCGCCGCCAGCGCGTTCATCCGGGTGGCCACCGCCGCCCCGAGCGCGGCTCCCGCGAGCGGCAGGTACAGTCCCGGCCGACGACGTGCCCGCCAGGCCAGCCACACCGACGTCAGCAGAAACCCGGCCGCGGGCACGTCCAGCGTGGCCAGCGAGCCGTGCGCGATGACATCGGGGGAGAAGGCGTACAGCGCCAGCGCCACCGACCCGCCCGCGGGGCCGGTCAGTTCACCGGCGAAGGCGAAGACGACCAGGCCGAACAGCAGGGTCAGCGCGATCACCGGGAGCCGCGCGCAGAGCATCAACCGCCACGGGTCGTTGCCCGACTCGTACAACAGCCGCCGCCCCAGCAGCCCTTGGTCCGCGGGCAGCGGCGGCTCCAGCCGGGGACCGGCGAACGCCGCCCCGGCGCCGATCAGCAGCTTGCCCAGCGGCGGGTGTTCGGGGTTGTGGCGCAGGCTGTGCTCGCGCCACTGGACGACGGCCGCGCCCACGTACACGGGTTCGTCGATGGTGGGGGTCTGCCGTACGGCCGTGGTCACCATGGCGACCGCCATCTGCCCGAGCAGCACCGCCACGGCCAGGCGGACCGCCCAGCGCGACCGCAGGACCCGCCGGAGCCCGGTGAGCAGTGAACGCCGCATTACCCCACCTTCGCACCGGTCGTCGGGAGAAGACCGGAACCACCCTGTACTTCGCCCCCGACAAGGGGTACGGGCCTCGGCTTCCGGACACTCAAACGCGTGTGCACCCAGGGCTACGGCACCGGCACCGCCGCCCCCGGCACCACCAGATCCGCCCGGTGCCGGGTCGTCGCGATCAGGTCCGCGTTGTGCTGGTCGGTGCCCAGCACCCAGGCCACCGCCTCCTCATGGGCCTTGCCGAACTCCTTGTGCCGGGCGACCAGCCGTCCGATCCGCTCGGTCTCCTCCAGCTCGCAGAACCACACCTCGTCCAGCTCGGCCCGCACCCGCGCCCAGGCGCCCGTCCCCAGCAGCAGATAGTTGCCCTCCGTCACCACCAGCCGCGCCGACGGCGGCACCGGCACCGCGCCCGCCAGCGGCTGCTCCAGGACCCGCTCGAAACCCGGCGCGTAGACCGTGTCCGGGCCGTCCGCCTCCACCCGCAGCCGGCGCAGCAGCGCGGCGTACCCGGCCGCGTCGAAGGTGTCCGGGGCGCCCTTGCGGTCCCGTCTGCCCAGCCGGTCCAGCTCCCCGTCGGCGAGATGGAAGCCGTCCATCGGCACATGCGCCACCCACGGCTCGCCCCCGGTGTCGAGAGCGCGGACCAGATGCTCGGCCAGGGTCGTCTTGCCCGCGCCCGGAGCGCCCGCGATGCCCAGCAGGGCACGGCCGCCGCCCGCGGCGAGGGCACGGGCACGGACGAGGAGGTCGTCGAAGGTCACAGCCACACCCAGGAGTGTGGCAGCCCGCCCCAGGACGTCTTGAACCAGACCCACCCGCACACGAGTCGGTCATAAGAAGGCCGCCGAGCGGGCAGGCGTGACCTCTATGACGGAACTCGGTCTCCCCGAAGGAATCCAGGCCTGCCTGTTCGACCTCGACGGCGTCGTGACGAAGACGGCCGTGGTGCACGCGGCCGCCTGGAAGGAGATGTTCGACGCGTTCCTGCGTGAGCGCGAGGGCCCCGGCTACCGGCCGTTCGACGCGGTCGGCGAATACGGCGAGTACGTCGACGGCCGCCCCCGCGCGGACGGCGTACGCACCTTCCTCGCCTCGCGCGGCATCGAACTGCCCGAGGGCGGCCCGGACGACCCGCCCCGGGCGGACACCGTGCACGGCCTCGGCAACCGCAAGAACGAACTGCTGCTGGAGAAGATCCGCACCGGCGGTGTCCAGGCGTACGAGGGCACGCTGCGCTACATCGAGGCGGTGCGCGCCGCGGGGATGCGCACCGCGGTCGTCTCGGCCAGCGCCAACTGCCGTGACGTGCTGCGCGCGGTCCACGCCGAGGACCTGTTCGACGTCCGGATCGACGGGATCGTGGCCGCCGAGCGCGGCCTGCCCGGCAAGCCGCGCCCTGACACGTTCCTCGCCGCCGCCCGGGACCTGGGCCTGGCCGCCGGGCAGGCGGCGGTGTTCGAGGACGCGCTGGCCGGCATGGACGCCGCGCGCTCCGGCGGCTTCGGCTACGTCGTCGGCCTCGACCGCACCGGACAGACCGACGCGCTGTACGCGCACGGCGCCGACATCGTCGTGAAGGACCTCGCCGAACTGGGGGGCAACGCGTGATCGCCGGCCGCTCCTACACCGTCGAGCCGTGGACCGTGCGCGAGACATCGCTCGGCCTCGACGTCCTCGCGCAGAGCGAGTCGGTGTTCGCCCTGTCCAACGGCCATGTCGGCTGGCGCGGAAACCTCGACGAGGGCGAACCGCACGGCCTGCCCGGCTCCTACCTGGGCGGCGTCCACGAGGTGCACCCGCTGCCGTACGCCGAGGCGGGCTACGGCTACCCCGACCGCGGGCAGACCGTCATCAACGTCACCAACGGCAAGGTGCTGCGGCTCCTCGTCGACGACGAACCCTTCGACCTGCGCTACGGCCGCCTGGTCTGCCACGAGCGCACCCTGGACCTGCGCCGGGGCGTCCTGGAACGGGTCTGCGAGTGGACATCCCCGGCGGGCACCACCGTGCGGGTGCGCTCCACCCGGCTGGTCTCCCTCACCCAGCGGGCGATCGCCGCCGTCGCCTACGAGGTGGAGCCCGTGGACGGCCGCACCCGGGTGGTCGTCCAGTCCGAACTGGTCGCCAACGAGTCGCTGCCCGACGCCGTCGGCGACCCGCGCGCCGCCGCCGGCCTGAAGTCGCCCCTGGAACCGGAGGAGTCCTTCGCCTCCGGCAGCCGGCTGCGCCTGGTCCACCACACCCGCAACAGCGGCCTGAGGGTCGCCGTCGCCGCCGACCACACCGTCACCGGCCCCGAGGGCACCCGGACCGGCGCCGAGAGCGACCCGGACGTGGCCCGGCTGACCGTCACCTCCGTACTGGAGCCCGGACAGCGGCTGCGGGTGGAGAAGTTCGTCGCGCACGGCTGGTCCGGCACCCGGTCCCGGCCCGCGATGAGCGACCAGGTCGACGCGGCCCTCGCCGCCGCCGCGCACAGCGGCTGGGCCGGACTCCTCGCGGAGCAGCGGGCCCACCTCGACGACTTCTGGACCCGCGCCGACGTCGAGGTGGACGGCGACGAGGAGATCCAGCAGGCCGTACGCTTCGCCCTCTTCCACGTCCTGCAGGCCGGCGCCCGCGCCGAGGGGCGCGCCATTCCCGCCAAGGGCCTGACCGGCTCCGGCTACGACGGACACGCCTTCTGGGACACCGAGACCTTCGTGCTGCCGCTGCTCACCTACACCTCGCCCGACGCGGTCGCCGAGGCCCTGCGCTGGCGGCAGAGCACCCTGCCCGCCGCCCGCGAGCGCGCCGCCCAGCTCGGCCTGCGCGGCGCCGCGTTCCCCTGGCGCACCATCGAGGGCTCCGAGGGCTCGGCGTACTGGCCGGCGGGCACCGCCGCCTTCCACGTCAACGCCGCCATAGCCGACGCCGTCGTCCGGTACGTCTCCGCCACCGGCGACACCGCCTTCGAGCGCGGGACCGGCGTCGAACTGCTGGTGGAGACGGCCCGGCTGTGGCGCTCGCTGGGCCACCACGACCCGCACGGCACGTTCCACATCGACGGCGTCACCGGCCCCGACGAGTACAGCGCGGTCGTCGACGACAACACGTACACCAACCTCATGGCCCGCGCGAACCTGCTCGCCGCGGCCGACGCCGTCGCACGCCACCCCGAACAGGCCGCGCGGCTCGGCGTCGACGAGGAGGAGAGCGCCGCCTGGCGGGACGCCGCCGAGGCCGTGCACCTCCCCTACAACCGCGAACTCGGCGTCCACGAGCAGCACGCGGGCTTCACCCGCCACCAGCGCTGGGACTTCGAGGGCACCCGCCCCGACCAGTACCCCCTGCTGCTGAACTTCCCCTACTACGACCTCTACCGCAAACAGGTCGTCAAACAGGCCGACCTGGTCCTGGCGATGTACACCTGCCCCGACCACTTCGACGAGGAGCACATCGCCCGCAACTTCGCCTACTACGAGGCGCTCACCGTGCGGGACTCCTCCCTCTCGGCGTGCTGCCAGGCCGTCATCGCCGCCCAGGCGGGACACCTCGGCCTCGCCTACGACTACACCGCCGAGGCCGCGCTGATGGACCTCGCCGACCTGGAGCACAACACCCGCGACGGCCTGCACATCGCCTCGCTGGCCGGTACCTGGATGGCCCTGGTCGCCGGGTTCGGCGGCATGCGCCGGGACGCCCACGGGCTGCGCTTCGCCCCGCGTCTGCCCGAGCGCCTCGGCCGCCTCGCCTTCAACCTCCAGCTCCTCGGCCGCCGCCTGCGCGTGGAGATCTACCAGGACAAGGCCACGTACACGCTGCTCTGCGGGGAACCGCTGCGCATCCGCCACCACGGCGAGGTCCTGACCGTCACCCCCGACGGACCGGCCGTCCGCTCCGTCCCGGCCCCGGCGGCGCTCCCGGCGCCGCGACAGCCCGCGCACCGCCGCCCGGACAGCCGCTGACGGCACCGGCCTCCCCGCCGGGGCCGCGCAGGCCCCGGCAGAGGTCCCGCGGGACCCTCCCCAGAAGGACCGCGGGACCTCGCCCGGCCCGGCCCGGGTCATGCGGTCGGCCGTACGGCGCTCGGCACGCGCGCACGAAGTGGGTTAGTTTTTGCTTGTTTTCCCTGACAAAAGCTGGCCGTCCGGCGAGCCGTGCGAGCCGTGGGGGAGGGGCAGGCGATGGCCGACAGCGCGAGCGCCACCCGCGCCGGAACCCCGCGCCTGGCCCGCCCCGGCCCCACCACCCTCGTCGCGGCAGCCTTCGTCCTGGTCCAACTCCTGCTGATCTCCCCGCGCTTGGGCCTCGGCTGGGACGAGATCGTCTACGTCAGCCAGGTCGACGACCGCGCCCCCGCGGCCTTCTTCAGCGCACCGCGCGCCCGCGGGGTCACCCTGCTGGTGGCACCGGTCACCTCCTGGTCGGACTCCGTCGCAACTCTGCGCGTCTACCTGGCGGTCCTCGCCGGTCTCGGTCTCTACCTGGCCCTGCGCGCCTGGCGCGGCCTGTTCCCCGAACGCGTTCTCGCCACCGCGGGCGCGCTGTTCGCCTCCCTGTGGGTGACCCTCTTCTACGGCCCGCAGGCCATGCCCAACCACTGGGTCGCGATCGGCGCCCTGAGCTGCACCGGCTGCCTGCTGCGGGTCCGCGCCGACCGCCACGACCGGGCGGCCCTTTGGGGCGTCGCCGCGAGCGCCGCGCTGATGGCGCTGATGCGGCCCGCCGACGCGGTCTGGGCGACCCTTCCGCTGCTCGTCCTCGTCCTCGCGGTACGGCACCTGCGGCTGCTCGCCGCTCTCCTCGGGGGCCTGGTCGCCGGGGCGGCCGAGTGGGTGATCGAGGCCCGGATCAGCCACGGTGGCCTCACCGAGCGGCTGGACGAGGCCTCCCGCATCCAGGGCGGCCTCGGCTGGAACGTCGCGGTCGGGGACCAGCTGCGCGGCCTGGCCGGCCGCACCCTGTGCCGGCCCTGCACCGGCGACCTGCCCAACCCGGTGATCACCCTGTGGTGGCTCGCGCTGCCGCTGCTGGCCGGGCTCGGCCTGTGGATCGCCGTCCGGGCCGGGCGCACCGAACGCACCCTCGTCCCCCTGGCCTGCTCCTGCACCGCCGCCTTCCCCTACCTGTTCATGATCGGCTACACGGCACCGCGCTTCCTGCTGCCCGCCTATGCCCTGCTCTCGATCCCCGTCGCGGACGCGCTGTGGCATCCGGTGCGGCGGCCGCGCGGCACCCTGCGACCCCTCGTCACGGCCCTCGTCGCCGTCGCGGTCGCCGGGCATCTCGCCGGACAGTTCCTCGTCGCCCGGCACGTGGCCGAGCGCAGCCTCGGCGAACGCCGCGACTGGGCGCGCACGGCGGGCGAACTCCACCGGCTGGGCGTCCGCCCGCCCTGCCTGATCACCGGCCACCTGGCCATCCCGCTCGCCCACTACACGGGCTGCGCCTCCGCGAACACCCACGGCCACAACGCCAACACCACCGACGCGGACGTCCTGCGCACCGCCCGCGCCATGCCGGTCGCCGCCCTGAGCAGGTCCGGCGGACCTTCGCCCGGCTACGCCCGCTCCTGGGCGTCGTACCGCTTCGACGGGTTCGACGTGCGCGTCGCACCGGCGCTCCGGGAGGGCGGGAACGGATGAGAAGGCGGCAGTACTTGGTGATCCGAGAGAGCGGATCCGTATGAGGGGGCAGCCGTGGAGGGTCGTCCCGGAGGGCGGAACCGTATGACGTCTCAGCAGTGCACCACCGTCGCCCCGGCCCGCGGGCGCGCCTACTGGCACACGGCGGGCTCGCTCGCCGTCGTGGCGACCGCCGCGTTCCTCGCCCACCGGCACTGGCAGGTGCTGGAGAGCGGGGCGCTGCGGCTGGCCGTCGCCGACCAGGGGTGGCTGCTGGTGGGCGCGGCCGCGACGCTGCTGACCTGGATGTGCTCGGCGCTGGCCCAGCAGGGCGCCATCGCGCGGCCGTTGCCGCCGCGGCGGCTGGTGGCCGCGCAGTTCGCCGCCTCGGCCGCCAACCATCTGCTGCCCGCGGGCCTCGGCGCGGGCGCGGTGAACCTGCGCTTCCTGACGCGCTGCGGGATTCCCTGCGCGCGCGCCGCGACCGCGCTCGGCGTGAAGGCCGCGGCGAGCGCCCTGGTGCGCGGTGTGCTCATCGTCGCGCTGGCGCTCGCCTGTCCGGGCGTGCTCCAGGTGCCGCGCATCCCGCCGGCGGGCCTCGCCGCCGTCCTCGCGGTGGCCGTCGCCGTGGCCCTGCTGCTGGCCAGCCCGCTCGCGCCCCGCTGCCGACGGGCGCTGGTGGGGGTGCGCGCCGACATCAGGGCGGTGCACAGCCGCCCGTCGCGGGCGGCCGCCCTGTGGGGCGGCTCGCTGGCCTTCGCGCTGCTGCACGTGGCGGTCCTGGTCGCCGTCACCCAGGCCGTCGCCCTGCCGCTGGCGCCCGCCCGGGTCGCGCTGCTCTACCTCGCCGCGAGCAGCGCGGCGGCCCTGCTGCCCACGCCGGGCGGCCTCGGCTCCCTGGACGCCGTGCTCGCCCTGGCGCTGACGGCGGCCGGAGCCCCCGTCGAGGCGGCGGCCTCCGCCGTCATGGGCTACCGCCTGCTCACCGTCTGGCTGCCGCTGCTCCCGGGCCTGCTGGTGCTGGGACTGCTGATGCGCCGCCGGGCGCTGTGAACCCCGCCGCCCCGAACCGTCACGGGGGCGGGGCCGTGCGACGGACGGGGCCGCTCGCCGCGGTCCTCCGTCACCGCAGCACCTGGCCGCGCCAGCGCGTGAACTCCTTCACCGGATCGCCGGTGCAGACCCACGGCGTGCGCGTGGCCCGGCGGCCCAGCATCCCGAGCAGCGCGGCGGCGATGTCCGGGGTGTCCGCGTAACAGGCCGCGTGCGCCAGATGGTTGAGGTCACGCAGCTCCCACGGCTCGATCGCCTCCCACGGCCGCCCGGAGATCCAGCGCTGCCAGGTCCGGCGTACGTCGCTGACGGCGGCGTCGTGGCTCCAGTGCTGGCCCAGCCGGACCCGGGCCTGCTCGCCCCGGGCGGCGTCCAGGGCGTAGCGGTACTCCTCGACGCGGGCGTACTGCACCAGCACCGGCAGCGCGCAGCCGAACGGTGCCGCTCCGGCCGCGTCCCGGGCGAAGTCGTACATCTGGCCGTGCGTGCCGTGCCAGCGCGCCGAGTAGTAGTGCAGCACCTGGAGACGGCCCTCGACGCTGTAGGGGTCGCGCCGGTGCAACTCGTCCCACCAGCGGGCCAGTTCGCGACGCCGGGCACCCGAGGAGTACAGCCGGGCGACGCTGATCAGGGAGATCCACGGCGTCGGGTCGGCCGGGTCCGCCTCAGTCGCCGCCAGACACGCCCGCACCGCGGTGTCGACGCGGTCCTGGTCGATGGGCACGCCCCGGCCCGCCGCGATGGCCAGATGGAAGGCGCGGGCCGTCTCGGTGGCCGCCCGCAGCACCAGGGCGTCGGCGCTGTGCGGCTCGGCCGCCAGCCAGGACTCCACGGTGGAGCGGCCCGCGCAGGCCTGTGCCAGCAGCCGGACGCGATGGCCGCGCGCGGCCAAGTGCGGGCCGGTCGCCCGCAGCAGTTCCCGCAGGCCCTGCCAGCGGCCGATGAGGATGTCCTGCCGGGCGGCGGTGAGTGCGCTGTCGCCGCAGTCCGGGTCGAAGTCGGGGGAGAAACGGTCGCGTGCCATCGAGGGTCCCCTCAGAAGTCGGTGGGGAGGCCCTCGTGGACGCGGGCGGCCTCGGCCGCGCGGCGGTCCGGCACGTACTCCGTCGCGATGACCCGGGCGGCGTCCAGCCGGGCGGGGCGGTAGTAGTCGCTGCCCCGCCGCCGGTACCAGAACATCGGCACCAGCCCCACCGCCAGCCCGCCGACACCGATCGCGATCGAGGCGCCGCTCATCTCGCCGAGCGACTCCACGAAGATCAAGAACATGAACAGCGAGCCGAACAGCGGCCACACCCCGCCGAGCAGGAAACGCTTCGGCGAACTGAGCAGGACCCCGCGGTAGGCGACCACGACCGCGATCCCGGCCAGCCCGTAGTAGACGGCGATCTGCAGGCCCATCGCCCTGATCGCCTCGGCGAGGATGTCGCCCACCGAGCCCAGCGCGTTCGCGGCGAGGAACATCGCCAGCGCCACCGTGCCGACCACGGTGATCGCCACCCACGGGGTGTTCCACCGCCGGTGCATCCGGCCGAGCGCCGAGGGCATGGTCCGGTCCCGGCCCATCGCGAACAGCGACCGGGTCACCTGGATCAGCGTGGCCTCCAGGGTGGCGACGGTGGACAGCATCACCGCCAGCATCAGCAGCCGGCCGCCCCAGCCCGGCCAGATCTCCTCGCCCAGCACCGCCAGGACGTCCGCTCCGCTCTCCTGGATCTGCCGCGGGGTGAGGATCATGTTCACCGCGATCACGAACGCCTCGTACAGCAGGAAGACGATCGCGATCCCGATCAGCGCCGCCCGTCCCGTCGTACGACGGCTCTCGCGGGTCTCCTCGCTCAGATTGCCGGTGACGTCCCAGCCCCAGTAGCAGAACGCGGCGACCAGCGCGCCCGAGGCGAAGCCCGAGACGCCGTCGAAGTGGCCGAAGCCGAGCCAGGACCAGTCGAAGGGGCGGGCGCTGTCGGAGCGGAGCAGGGCCAGCCCCACGAACAGGACCAGGATGATCAGTTCCACTCCGGACATGAGCAGTTGGGCGCGCACGGTCAGCCGGGCGCCGCCGAGCACCACGGCCAGCATCACCAGGAACCACAGCGCGCCGACCGCCGTCGCGGCCCCCGTGCCGCCCGCGAGGTCCTCGTCGAACAGGGCCAGCGTCATCGCCCCGGCGGGCAGCGATCCGGCCAACATGAAGATGGTCGCCGACACCACCAGCGCCCAGCCGCTGATGAAGCCCAGAAAGGGGTGGAGCGTACGGCCCACCCAGGAGTAGCCGGCGCCCGCGTTCACGTCGATCCGGCCGAGGTGGCCGAACGCGAGCGCGATGCCGATCATGGGTATCGCGCAGTACAGCAGCGCCGCGGGGCTCGCCACGCCCACCACCGAGACGAGCACGGCCGTGGTCGCCGCCAGTGAGTACGCCGGGGCGCTGCCCGCGACGGCCATCACCACGGTGTCGAACAGGCCCAGCGCGCCGCCCTGAAGCCCTCGACCCCTGCTGTTGCTCATGGTGCGCTGCTTTCCGTCGTGCACGACGCGAGGGCGGCCGGCCCGGCGGCGTTGATGCTGTGGGGGGTGAACCCGCCGTGAACCGAGGAGGGTTGGCCTCGGGGTGGCGGGCGTCGCGTGGGGTGGTGGACACCGGCCGTCCCGCCCCGGCGACGGACGGTCACGGCCCTTGTGTGCGTGTGATGATAGCCCCACCGGTCGGGCCCTTGAGAAGGGCAACGGCCGTTGTCGCCCGTCCCGTTCCGCTTACGGCCGTCCAGCACCGTCTGCCGGGCGGTCCGCGGGGAGCGGGAGCAGCTCATGCCTTGGACCCGGGTGGCGCCCCTCGGCACGTCCCGGGTCCGTCAGTCGTACGGCCACGCCCTAGGGCAGCAGCTTGTCGAGGGCCGCGGGACCCTCTTGCGCCAGCTTCCGCTTTGCCCACTCCAGGGTGTTCGGAGTGAGGTCCTTGCCCGAGGCGAGGACGATGTCTTCCGGCGACACGTCGGCGCCGGTACGGGTGTGGAGGAGGTTGTCCGGAGTGGCGCGGTCCGGACGCCAGTGCGCCTCGGGCGGGGAAGCTTCGGGCTGTGAATTGGACATGATCGGTGCTCCTCCGGTGAGGGAGTGTGCCGCGGCCCCGGATGTCATCGGGTCCACTAACACCATTCAACGGCTCGGCGCGGAGTGCATCCGGAGGGCGGCGGGCCGAACCCGCGCGATACTCGACCGACCGGTGGAACGGAGGCGCGGTGGGGTTCGACGGCGAGGTCTGGCGGGTGCTGAGGGGCACGGAGCTCGTGGGTGACATCGTCATCGACGACGCGGACTTCCCCTGGCTGTCGGGACGCTTCGAGCCGGGTCCCGCCTACGACGGGGTCCGGGAGCTGTTCGCCCGCGAACTGGCGCTGGTCTCCGTGGAGGGCGACCTCGACGTGGAGGCCTGGGAGGCGGCGTACGACGAGATCCTTCGCCTTGTGTCCCTGGAGTCGCCGCGGGGGCCGGTGCCGGCGTTCCTGCTGCACATCGAGGGCGATGCAGCCTGGTTCCGGTGGAGCGACGAACCCGACGAGGATCCGTGACGGTGCCTGTGGTTCGGGGCGACTCGGGTCGCGTGGCGATGCCGTGGTGCCGCGCGGGCGCTCACCGGCCGTGGTGCCCAGCGGGCCCTCACCGCAGGTGCGCGGCGATTTCCCGCGCGCAGTCCACGGATTCGGTGCGGGCGGTGTCGATCTCCAGGTCGTAGGCCACGCCCCGGTGCACCAGCTCGGCCTGGGCCTCGGCCATGCCCACGACGCGGTCGCCGCGGGCCAGCTCACGCCCCGCGGCGACCGCGGGCGCGCAGCGCACCCCGACCCACAGCACGTCCAGGCCGTTCAGGGCCCGCAGCCAGCGCTTCTGGGACTCGGCGCCGCCGAGGAAGACGTCGTCGAGGACGATCCGGGCGCCCGCGCGGACCATCGCGGCCACGCCCGTCATCCAGGCCCCCTCCAGGTCCCGGAAGCCCGCGCCGACACCGATCGTGCCGTCCGGGGCGATGTCCAGGCCCTCCTCGGAGTCCCGCAGGGCGGCAGGCAGCGCGTCGACGAACGTGTCGACGCTCAGCGCGAGCCAGGGCTGAGGCAGCACGGCCTGGAGACAGCGCGCGATGCCGGTCTTGCCCGAGCTGGAGCCGCCGTTGAGGAAGATCACCTGAGTCGTCACCGCGCCACCCTAGGAGCGCGGCCATCGACGGCCAACCGCATTTCCCCGGCTGCCGCCGGGCTGCGTGGTCGCGTCGGCGTTCGTCGGTCGCCGGGCTGCGCTTCCGCCCGTTCTATTGGGTGTGTGGCTCTTGGGTGAGGGTGCGGGTGTGTGGTGGTTGTTCGCGCGGTTCCTCGCGCCCCTGGGGAGGTGCCCTGCTGGTTTCCGGGGTGCGTGGGACTGGGTTGTTCGGGGGCGCGGGGAGCTGCGCGAACGGCCGCTGGCGGGCTGCGGGTGAGGGCGCGTCCCCGTCATCCCTCGTCGGCGTTGAGCAGTGCCTCCGCCTCGGCGAGGATCTCCGTCACCCGCAGGCCGAACCCCGCGTCGCACGGATGCGGCCGGCCCGTGCGGACGGCGGTGAGCAGCGCGTCGGCCGCGCGGGACAGCGCGGGCACCGGGCCGTCGCCGCCGCGCGGCAGCCGGGCGACCCCGGCCGCGCCCCGCAGCTCCACGTCCGTGCCGGCCGCCGCGAGCGGGGCGGTGAGACTGAGGATGAGCGAGCTGAACGCGCCGCCCTCGTGCTCGACCACGAGGTGGGCCGTGTCCCCGGGGCCGTGCGCCGCGGACGCCACCCGCACCGCGTCGCCGAGCACCGGCAGCAGCACGGACAGCGCGTGCGGGCCGACGTCCCACAGCGCGCCCTTCTCCCGCCGCCACGGGGACTGCGCGAAGGGGCTGTCGCCGCCGCTGAAGACCGCCCCGAGCCACTGCGCCCGCGCGGTGAACCAGCCCTCCTCGGCGGCCTGTTCGGCGATCCACACCTCGGCCTCGGGCTGGAACCGGGTGGTGAAGAACACCACCGACGCGACCTGCGCCTCTCGCACGGCCTCGGCCACCGCCCGCGCCTGCGGGACCGTCGCGGCCAGCGGCTTGTCCAGCAGCAGATGACGTCCCGCGCGGGCGGCGCGTACCGCGAGGTCGGCCTGCACACCGGGCGGCAGCGCCACGGCGACGGCGTCCACGTCCTCCAGCAGCGCGTCGACATCGTCGTACGCGCGGGCCCCATGCAGGGTCGCCAGTTCCTTGGCGGCGTCCGGGCGGCGCCCCCACACCCCCGTGAGCTCCAGCTCCGGGTGGGCCTCCAGGGCGGGCGCGTGGGTCATCCGGGCCCACGGTCCGGTGCCGAGCAGTCCGATGCGCATACCGCCGCCTCTCCACGGTGCCGAACGTCGTGCCGACCGGCGGCCGGGCCACCGGTATGCAGGTGAGCGTCCCACAGGCCCCATGCCGCCGCGCAAGCCCCGTGACGCGGGCGCCCGGGGGGCGCAACGACGCACGACCGGTGATTTCGCCGGTGGCCACGGCCCGCGGGACCCCGACAGTGGCAGTCGCCCGCCGCTCCCCGGGCGGGTTCGCAACGGTTTACGACAGGCAGAGCCGCCCGCCATGTCGCCGACGGGGCGACGAACCGGGAGGTCGCCCGGATCCTCTCGGTGAGTACCCGGACCGTCGACTACCACCTGCGCAGGGTCTTCGCGGCCCTGGACGTACGGTCCCGCGTCGAGCTCGTGCGCCTCGTCGAGCAGGCCGAGCGGTCCTAGTTTCTAGTGCCTGTCGTCACCTTCCGTCCGCCTCGCGACGCCCGGCAACCTTCCCCTCTGCCCTGAGGGCGTGGGAGGTGCCCCCCACGCGCCGCACCGGGTGGAAGCCCGCATACGTCCGGTACGGCGACTACCGTCCGGCTCGGCGAGAGCACGCACCGGACGCCGCGAGACCGTCCTTCGGGCGACGACGGGAAGGTGACGACCGGCCCTACGGGAAGGTGCGGGGCGTGACGACCGGCCCTACGGGGAGGTGCGGGGCGTGCAGCGACGCCGGAAAGAGATGTCCGACCCCTGGGGACCGACCGGACGGTATGCCATCCTTCCGAAATGGACGAGTCAGGTCGCACACCTGGGGGAGGACCGTGATGCACCGAGCCCTGAGGCACCGCACGCCGCACCGCACCGGACCGGCCGTCGTACCACCGCCACCGCGGACGAGGCCCGTCCGGTCGCTGATCGACGCCGAGGCCATCACGGTCCTGCATCGCGCGGCCCGCGTGCTGCTGGACGACCTGGCCGAACTCACCGATCGCCTGCTGGCCACCGTGCAGGACCAGGAGCCCGCCTACCGGGCGGCCGTGGCCGACGACCCGGTCGCCGTGTGGCAGGAGGTGCACCGCTCGCTGCGGCACAGCGTCACCTCGCTGCTCGATCCGCGCGGCTCCCGGGACGCCGCCCGCCGCTGCTCGTGGAAGATCGGCGCCTCACGCGCCGAGCAGGGCGTGCCGCTGGACGCCCTGCTGCACGCCTTCCGGCTCGGCGGGTCCCTGGTGTGGCAGCGGCTGGTGGAGGAGACCTCGCGCACGGCGCCCGAGGACGTGCGGCTGCTGGTCCATGTCGCCTCCGACATCTGGAACTTCGTCGACGAGCACTGCACCCTCGTCGCGGACGCCTACCACCACGTCGAGCGGCAGCTGGCCTGGCAGCGCGAGAACCGGGTGCGCGTGCTGGTCGCGGCCCTCCTCGACGGCACCAGCCGGATCGCCGACCTCCCCGAGACCGCGCAGGCGCTGGAGCTGCCGGAGCAGGGGCGCTACGTCGTCCTCGCCGTGACCGGCGGGCGGGGGCCCGGGCCGGCCGGCGCTCGGGCCGCCGTAATCGTTTCGGGTGTGCGGGTGCACTGGCACGCGGGCGCGGACGTGGACTACGGCATAGTCCTGGCCGCCGACGGCGAGATCCCGGAGTTCGAGGGCGTCGAGGCGGGTACCGGGCTGCGGATCGGTGTGAGCGGCGCCGTCGCGGGGCTGGCCGCCGTGGGGGACGCCCGGACGCAGGCCGACCTCGCGCTGAGCCTGTGCCCGCCGCAGGGCGGTGTCGTCCGGCTCGCCGAGCAGCTGCCCGCGGCCCTCGTCGTCTCCAGCCCCGACCTCGCGGCCGCCCTCGCCGACCGGGCGCTCGGCCCCCTCGCGGGGCTCGACCCCGCCGACCGCGAGGTGCTGCTCGACACGGTCGCCGCCTGGCTGACCTGCGACGGCTCCGCGCAGCGGGCGGGCGAACGGCTTTACTGCCACCGCAACACCGTGCTGAATCGGCTGCGCCGGTTCGAGCAACTCACCGGACGCTCGTTGCAGCGGCCCCCGGACGTGGTGGAGGTGAGCCTGGCGCTGACGGTGCGACGGGTGCTGCGGGACTGACCCGGCTCGCGCCGCCGCGTCCTCGACGTCCGGAAGGGCGGATCGTCCGCGATCCGCCCCACCTCCGCCATGGCCTGCGATCTGCTGCGGTGCCGCCTCCGCTGTGGTGTGCGATCGGGTGCGGTGCCGTCTCGGCTGTGCTTGCGATCTGCCGGCATCCCGCTGCCGCCATGGCCTGTGACCTGCCGCGGTCCCGCCTCCGCCATGGTCTGCGACCTGCTGAGGTGTCGCCTCCGTGGTCTGCGATCTGCCGCGGTCCGGCTTCCGCCGTGGTTTGTGATCTGCCGCGGTCCGGCCTCCGCCATAGTCTCCGAGCTGCCGCGGTCCGGCTTCCACCATGGCCTGCCACCGGCCGAGGTCCCGCTTCCGCCACGGTCTCCGACCTGCTGCGACCCCTCCCCGCCACGGCCTGCCCCGCACCTGTCCGCGACGTCGCCTGGGCGTCGGCACAACGACCCGCCGCCCGCCTTGGGACCCCGCAGCCCTCCTGCTGATCGCTCTGTACCGGCCCCTCGCGGCCGTGCTGTCGTGAGCTCCCCTTCCCGCAGACCCCGTGCCCGTACCCCGGCACGGACCCGAGGAGCCGCGATGCCCGAAGCACCACCGGACGACGAGCCCGCGCTGCACGTCGAGAACCTCGACGTGACCTACGGCCGGGCCCTGTCCGCACTGCGTTCCGTGTCCTTGACCGTGCCGCCCGGCGCCGTCGTGGCGCTGCTGGGCGCCAACGGCGCCGGAAAGTCCACCCTGCTACGGGCGGTCTCCGGCACGCTGCGCCTGCACCGCGGCCAGGTCACGGCCGGCCGCGTCCGGTACGGCGAGACCGCACTCGACGGGCGGGACCCCGTCGCCGCGGTACGCGCCGGAGTCGTCCAGGTCCCCGAGGGCAGGCGGGTGTTCGCCGGCCTCACCGTCGACGAGAACCTCCGCTCCGGCGGCCTCGGCCTCGGCCGCCGCGCCCCGGCGCAGGTCCGCGCCTCCCGCGACCGGGTCTTCGCACTGTTCCCGCGGCTCGCCGAACGCACCCGCCAGCAGGCGGGCCTGCTCTCCGGCGGTGAGCAGCAGATGCTCGCCATCGGCCGCGCCCTGATGGCCGCGCCCCGGCTCCTCCTGCTGGACGAGCCCTCGCTCGGCCTCGCCCCGCGCATGGTGCACCGGATCGCCGAGGTGATCCGCGAGATCAACTCCCAGGGCACCGGCGTACTGCTCGTCGAGCAGAACGCGGGCATGGCCCTGTCGCTCGCCTCCCACGCGTACGTCCTGGAGGTCGGCCAGGTCCGCTTGTCCGGCCCCGCCGGCGAACTCGCCCGCACGGACGCGGTGCGCCGCCTCTATCTGGGCGAGAGCGCGGACGGCGGGACCGGCAGCGATGCCGCCGACGCTCAGGGCGCCGACGCGGCCGACGCTCAGGGGGCAGCGTGACCGAGCGGACCCTCACCCCGCCGCCCGTCCTCGACGTGCGGGACGTCACCGTCAGGTTCGCCGGGCTCACCGCCCTCGACAGTGTCTCCCTTACCGTCGAGCCCGGCACCGTCCACGCCGTCATCGGCCCCAACGGGGCAGGCAAGTCCACCTGCTTCAACGTCCTGTCGGGCCTGTACCGGCCCGCCTCCGGCACGGTCCGCCTCGGCGCCACCGAGCTGACGCGGCTGGCCCCGCACCGCATCGCCGCGCTCGGTGTGGCCCGCACCTTCCAGAACATCGTCACCACCGAGGGCACGGTCGCCGACAACCTCCTGCTCGGCCGCCACGCCCTGAGCCGCGCGGGCTTCGCCGCCAGTGCCCTGCGGCTGCCCGGCGCCCGCCGCGAACAGCGCGAGCACCTCGCCCGCGCCCGGGAGATCGCCGAACTCACCGGTCTCGGCGCCCACTTCGACACCCCGGTCGCGGTCCTGTCGTACGGCGACCGCAAACGCGTGGAGTTCGCCCGCGCCCTGTGCCTGGAACCGCGTGTGCTGCTGCTCGACGAACCGGTGGCCGGCATGAACGCCGCCGAACGGGCCCGCACCGTGGAGGTCGTACAGGACGTGCGCGAGCAACTCGGCCTGTCCGTCCTGCTCGTGGAGCACGACATGGGCCTGGTGATGCGGCTCGCGGACGAGGTCACGGTCCTGGACTTCGGCCGCACCATCGCCCACGGCACCCCCGACGAGGTCCGCCGCGACCCCGAGGTGCTGCGCGCCTATCTCGGCGAAGGCGAAGGCGAAGGCCACAGCCACATCCACAGCCACAGCGAAGGCGACAGCGACGGCGAAAGCGACAGCGACAGCGACAGCGAAAGGGACAGCCACAGCGAAGGCGACAGCGACAGCGACGGCGAAAGCGACAGCCACAGCGACGGCGAAAGCGACAGCCACGGCACCGGCGACGCAGCCGGCGCAAACGAAAGCGACGGAGAAAGAGAAGGGGAGGACGCCGCATGACCGGATTCCTCGACCACGTCCTCAACGGCCTGGCCCTCGGCTCGGTCTACGCCCTCGTCGCCCTCGGCTTCGTCGTCATCTTCAAGGCGTCCGGCGTGCTCAACTTCGCGCACGGCTCGCTGCTCCTGCTCGGCGGCTACCTCACCGCCGTGCTCCACGACGACCTCGGGTTCCCCGGCGCCCTGGCGCTGGCCGTGCTGGTGACGGCGGCCGTGGCGGGCGCCCTGGACCGGCTGCTGCTGCGCGGCGGCGACCGGGACCCGCAGGCCGCCCAGGTGCAGACGATCGTCACCATCGGCATCGACATCGTCCTGCTCACCGACCTCGCCCGGCGCATCGGCGGTGATCTGCTCAGCCTGGGCGACCCGTGGGGCGACTCCGTCACCCGGCTCGGACCGCTGACCGTCGCCGACAGCCGGCTCGCCGCGATCGGCGTGTCCGCGCTCGTCATCGGCGCCGTCTTCGCGCTGTTCCGGTTCACCTCCTGGGGCCTGTCCCTGCGGGCCTCGGCCGAGGATCTGGAGGCGGCGGCCCTGATGGGCGTCCGGCTGGTGCGGGTGCGCACCCTCGCCTGGTGCCTGGCGGGCGCGCTCGCCGCGCTGGCCGCGGTGTTCCTCGCCGCGTTCCCCGCGCCGGGCTTGGAACGCACCACCGGGCAGATCGCCCTCAAGGCCTTCCCGGCCGCGATCCTCGGCGGCATGGCCTCCCCGCCCGGCGCCCTGGCCGGCAGCCTGCTCATCGGCCTGACCGAGTCGCTGGTCGCGGGCTACCAGTCCGAACTCCACGTCCTGGGCGACGGGTTCGGCGACGTCGCCCCCTACGCCGTGATGGTGCTGGTCCTCCTGGTGCGGCCCACCGGGTTGTTCGGCGCGAAGGGAGCGGTCCGTGTCTGAACTCACCAGGCGGGCACCGTACGTGCTGCCCGTACTCCTGCTGTGCGCGCTGCCCTTCTACGTGGAGGCGTTCTGGCTGCGGGTCGGCCTGTTCGCCATGGCCGCCGCGATCGGGGCCGTCGGCCTCGGCCTGCTGGCCGGCACGGCGGGACAGCTCTCCCTCGGCCACGCCTTCTTCCTGGCCGTCGGCGCCTACGGGTACGCCTGGCTCGCCGGGGAGCCCGGGCCGGGCCTGCCACCCCTGCTCGCCCTGGTTCTCGCGGTCCTGCTCGCCGGGGCCGCGGGCGGCCTGTTCAGCCCGGTCGCCGGACGGGTGCGCGGCATCTACCTGGGTGTGGCCACCCTGGCGCTGGTCTTCCTCGGCCACCATGTGCTGCTCACCGCGGACTCCGTCACCGGCGGCTTCAACGGCCGTTCGGTGCCGCCGCTGACCGTCGGCGGCTTCGGCTTCACGGACGACGGCCCCGAACTGGTCTTGCTCGGTGTCCCGTTCGGCGCCGAGGAACGCCTGTGGTATCTGGGTCTGGCCCTGCTCGCGCTGACCTGGTTCACCGCCCGCGGCATCCGGGCCGGGCGGCCCGGCCGGGCGCTGGCGGCCCTGCGGGACAGCGAGACCGCGGCCGCGGTGATGGGCGTGCACGTGGCCCGCCACCGCTCGGCGGCCTTCGTCGTCTCCTCGATGTACGCGGGACTGGCCGGGGCGCTGCTCGCCCTCGCCTTCCGCCGTATCGTGCCCGACTACTTCGGTCTCGCCCTCTCCGTCGACTACCTCGCCATGATCGTCATCGGCGGCCTGGGCTCGGTGGCCGGCGCCACCGCGGGCGCGGTCTTCGTCACCGCCCTGCCCCTGCTGATGACCCGGTACGCCGACCATCTGCCGCTGGTCGCGACCCCCGGCTCGACCGACGGCTCGGTCGGCCCGACCGAGGCGGCCCGCTATCTCTACGGCGCCGCGATCATCGGCTTCCTCCTGTACGCCCCCGACGGTCTGCACGGCCTGGTCCGCCGTCTGCGCGCCCGCCTGCGGCGCCGCTGTACCGAACCCGCCCCCGCGACGACCCCTTCGTCCGTCACCCCGCCCGTTACCGCGCCACGAGCCAAGGAGCACACCCCGTGAACGTCATGCACCCCCGCCCCCGCATCCTCCTCGCCTCGGCCCTCGCGGCGCTCCTGCTGTCCTCCACCGCGTGCAGTTCCAAGGCGAGCGACGACACCGCGCACGACGGCGCCGACGGCGTCAAGTCCGGCCCCGGCGTCACCGACAAGACCGTCCGGCTGGGCGCCCTGACCGACCTGACCGGCCCATACGCCACGCTCGGCAAGAGCCTGGTCCAGGCGCAGCAGATGTGGGCCGACGAGACCAACGCGGCCGGCGGCATCTGCGGCCGCAAGGTCCAGATCGTCGTGGAGGACCACGGCTACGACGTGCAGAAGGCGGTCACCGCCTACGCCGACATGTCCCCGGACGTCGTCGCGCTGCCCCAGGTGGTCGGGTCCCCGGTGGTCGCGGCACTGCTCGACGACATCGAGCGCGACCGGATGCTGACCTTCCCGCAGGCCTGGGCCGCCTCCCTGCTGGGCAAGCAGTCCGTGCAGGTGCTCGGCACGACCTACGACCTCGACATGATCGCCGCCGTCGACTTCCTCACCCGCACCAAGGGCCTGAAGAAGGGCGACAAGATCGGCCACGTCTACTTCGAGGGCGACTACGGCAGCAACGCCCTGGAAGGCTCGACCTGGGCGGCCGAACGCGCCGGAATGAAGATCGTCGGGCAGAAGATCAAGGCCACGGACACCGATCTGTCCGCGCAGGTCTCGGCGCTGCGCGCGGCCGGGGTGAAGGCCGTGCTGATCAGCGCCGGCCCCGCCCAGACGGCCTCCCTCGCCGGGGTGGCCGCCTCGCGCGGGCTGCTCGTCCCGATCGTCAGCAACGCACCCGGATTCGCGCCCCAGTTGATGAAGACACCGGCCGCCAAGGCGCTGGCCGGGATGCTGAACGTGGTCAGCGCCATCCCGGCCGTCGGCTCGGAACTGCCCGGTGTGCGCAAGATGGTGGCGGCGTACGAGAAGAAGTACCCGGGCTCCCCGGTCGACTCGGGCGTGCTCTCCGGCTACAACGCCGCGCAGTTGATCGGCGCCGACCTCAAGAAGGCCTGCGCGGCTGGCAGTCTCGCCCGCGAGGACGTCATCAAGGCGCACCGGTCGCAGCGCGACGCCGACACCGGGCTCGGCTCCCCGCAGGACTTCTCGGACGTCGACCGGCCCGCGAGCGTGCGGACGTACGTGCTGAAGCCGGACGCGAAGGCCGTCGGCGGCCTGGTCGGCGTGGAGGACGCGCACAGCGCGCCGGGAGTGGAGGAGTACCTGACGTCCCGTTCGTCCTGACTCCCTGACGCGGGGTCCTCTCCGGCGCGGCGCCTGGAGGAGTAATCGCTCGCCACGTGTAGGGCACGCTGGAGAGGACCCCCACATGGCGTCGTCGACCGAGCCGCCGCTCGATCACCGCTACCGGGACGAACACCCCGTCCGCACGCTCGCCCATCTCTTCCGCCCCGACCGCCGGCGCCTGGCCGCCGCGGTCGGGGTGTTCACCGTCAAGCACAGCCCCGTCTGGCTGCCGCCGGCTCCTCCAGGGCCTGGACACGCCGGTCGGTGAGCGCGGCGCCCGGCTGTCGGGCGGCCAGCGCCAGCGGCTCGCCATCGCCCGCGCCCTGATCCGGGACCCGCGCATCCTCGTCCTGGACGAGGCGACCTCGGCCCTGGACACCCGGTCCGAGGCGCTCGTCCAGCAGGCCCTCGCACTGCTGCCGCGCGGCCGCACCACGTTCGTCGTCGCCCACCGACTGTCCACGGTGCGCGGCGCGGACCGGATCGTGGTGATGGGCGACGGACGCGTCCTGGAGACCGGCACGCACGACGAACTGCTCGCCCGGGGCGGGGCGTACACCGGCCCGCACAGCGGTCAGGCGGTGTCCTGAAGCTCCGGGCGGCGCTCACGGCACGGCCGCGTTGGTACCACCCCGCCCTCGCTGCCGCGGCAGCGACGGCGGCGCCACGGCCAGCCACTCGGCGATCGTGCGCGCGACGGGCTGGCCCGTCTCGACCTCGATGAAGCCGAACTGCCCCGACTGGTTGCACTCCAGGAACCACCAGGTCCCGTCGGCGTCCTCGGCGAAGTCGAAGGCGCCGTAGGCCAGTTCCGCCTCGCGCAGATACGTGAGCACGCACTCGGCGACCCGCGGCGGCACCTCGACCGGGAGCCAGGGCGCCGCGGACTCGGCGAAGCGCACGTCCACGTCGTCCGGGTCCGCGTCATCCGCGGTCGCCTTGCGCGCGGCCAATAGTCGCTCGCCGACCGCCGTGAGGCGGATGTCCGCCCGCTTGGCGACCCGGCGCTGCAGCAGCGTGGGGCCGTACGCCACAGCCGAGAAGTCCGTGCCCGGCGCCACCCTGCTGGTCGGCACCGCGCGCGGCGGCTCCTGCGGGTGCGCCCCGGACACCGGCTTGACCACCAGGTCCGGGAAACGCTCCGCGAACTGCCGCGCGGCCTGCGGGAAGGTGGTGATCAGGGTGGCCGGCACCGGCAGGCCGCTGAGCTGCGCGAGCCGCAGCTGCCACGGCTTGTGCCGGGCTCTGCGGGCCGCGTCGGGATGGTTCATCCAGCGCGCGCCACTGCCCCGCAGCATCCCGTAGAGAGCCTGTGAGGACTCCTCGGTCAGCCACGGGGACGGCTCCGCCACCCGGGCCGCCGGCACCCCCGGCCGGCGCACCCAGACGGATCTCAGCCCCTCGATTCCCACCAGGCGCCCCGCGGACCACAGGTGGCCGCGGAAGGTGCCGTGCACATACTCGCCCGAGAGCGCGACCTGGCCGGTCAGATCGGCCGGGTCGAGGCGCAGCAGGGGCACTCCCGCCGCGTGCAGGTGCACGACCACCATGTCCGCCGTCACATCCTCTTCGGATGTCAGGATCAGCACGGTCATCGACGTTCCGTGTTCAGTCGTCGAAGTGCGTCTTGGAGCCCGCAGTCGAGGTCGTGGTCCCCAACTCTCTCAACAGGGTGAGATCGGTGGCGGCGATCCTCCCGTCGACGAGCACGTTCAACTGCAGTCCGGAGTCATAGGTGTACGCAGCGATAACGTCCAACTCCACGGCCGGGCGAGCGTAGTTGAGCGCGAACGGTTGCATGGTCTCTCCCTCGTCGGTGCTGCTCCGGACAAGTCCGGGAACAGGCCGCTGTCTTGCTGTGCCCCGTGGATCTTGCAGGGCTTCCATCACTTATACGAATCGAACGAGTGAATGGTTTCGTCACACTCCGTGTCCACGGACGTGTGGGGTCGCTCTGAACCTGAGACGGTCGGGGCCGCCTGTCGGTTGACTTGTCGTGGGAGACGGCTCCTGGGTGCGGAGCCGCGCGTGCGGGCCGCCGCCCCAGGCTCGGACGGTCCCGCGCCGTGCCGCGGTTCCCTCAGTCGCGCCCGTCCGTGTGGCCGACGGCCCGGGAGACCTGGTGCGGGTCCGTCGGAAGCACCAGCGTGACGGCGGCGAGCGCGGGGGTGGTCGAGTCCACGGAGCCCTCCTGTGTCCGGTGCGCGAGCGGGGTGAGCGGCGCGCGTGCCACGTCCGTGCGCCCCGTGGCACGGCGCGCACGCGCTCTATGAGGATTCCCCCTCACGGCGGCTGTATTGCCGCGACAGCGGGCGCCCACACCCTCCGGGACGCCGTGTGCGCCCGTACGCCCCTTGTTCAGGCCGGAGTCGGGTCGTCCGGGTGCTCGCCGTCCGGTGCGGGGCGCCGGGTCCGGGCGGAGGGCCTCAAGCGCTCCAGCGTGCGCGTGAGCTGCTGGAACGGCGACGCCGTGGCGGGCTTCTCCGGGGCCGGCCGATCGCCGACCGCCTCGCGGTAGGCGGCCAGCGCCTCATTGGCCTGCTCGGCGGCCTCCCGGTACAGGTCCCGCGACTTCGTCATCGCCTCCAGCGCCTCGGCGTACATGGCGACCAGTTCGCGCGCACGGGCGAGTTCCTCCTCCGGCGTCAGCAGGCGCCAGTCCTCCCGCAGCACGGTCAGTGCCGCCTCGGCGTCCTCGGCCGGCGGCCGGGGCAGCGCGGCGAAACGGGTGACCGCGGCGGTGAGTTCGGCCGGTTCCGACCCGTCGAGGAAGACGCTGCGCACGGAGAAGTCCTCGCCGTCGTAGGCGGCCGGGGCGGGCTCCCCGGGCAGCACGAGGGCTCCGCCGCGCGGCACTCGTACGCCGAGGTCGCGCAAGGCGTAGTTCACCGCGCGCAGTTGATGGGGCGCCGCGCGGTGCTCCACCACCCGGTGCCGCAGCCCCGGGGGCAGCCGGTCCGCCAGCGGCACCCGGCCGCGCTCGTCCGGCGTCATCGCCTCGTGCACGACGACATGGACGGCCCAGCCCGAGCGCGCGGCGTCCTTCAGCACGCGCCGCAGGTCCTTTTCGTCCTCGGGCAGCGGGTTCAGCCCGGCGAGGACGAGGCCCGCGCCGGCGTCGTGACCCCACTCCGGCTCGGTGTCCTCGGGCCAGAACATGTCCGCGGGCGACGGCCACGCGAGGTCCCAGGCTCGCTCGGCCTCGGCGGCCAGGGTCCAGGTGCGATCGCCGTCCGGGCCGGGCGCGAGCGTCAGACGCGCCCGCACCGTCACCTCGGCCACGGGCCGCCAACGCGCCTCGAACGCCCGCTCGGGGGAGCCCTCGGCGGCGGGCAGCTCAAGCTGGTCGTCGATCGTCCCCGCGTCCTTCAACTGCCGCAGACGCGCGCGTACGGCCCCTTCCGCGCCGGGTCCGACATGGCGGCCACGGGCCAGCCACACCGTGGAGGGAGTCATCGGGCGGTCGGTCGAGGAGGTCGGCATGGGTCCATCAAGGGAAGGGGGCGTGGGTCCACCTGCAAGTATCCCCGCCCGGCCGCCGAGGCAATCACTCGGGGGTCGGCCGGCCCGCGCATCGGAGCAACTCCCATGGCGCGCACGGGGTGTGCGCGCCACGCGCGGGGCACGCGGTACGCACCCCCACGTCGCGCCCTTCACTCCTGTCCCGGAGCGCGGCACGACGGCAAGAATCCCCAGGGCGGACAGGGCACGCCCGCCATCCGCTCGGGGCGGGCCCTGTCCGCACGGGAGGACACGGCCGCACCCGGGAGGGCGGCCGCAGTTGTCCGCACGGGGGTCTCGGCGCCGCTTCGGGGCGGGTCCTGGACGCGAGGAAGGGCGGAGTCGCACTCGAAAGAGCCGACACCGCCCGTCCGTCCGGAGTCCTGGACGCCGCTCCGAGGCGGCCCACCCCTGTGCGCCCCCAGGAAACGCGCCCTGAAGGGGCGCGGGGAGCGGCGCGACGGGCCACGACGAGAGCCGCAGACACCCACCGTCCTGTAATGGGGGCGCGGGGAACGGCGCGACAAGCCACAACGACAGCCGCACACACCCACCGGCAGCACCGGGAAGCCCCCCGCCCCACCCACGGAGTGCTACGCGCCGCTAGCCCGCAGCATGTCCTCGCGCTCGACGATCTTCACCCGGTCACGGCCCTGCGGCTCGCCCAGCGCCTTCTCCGCGGCGTCGAGCCGGTACCAGCCCTCCCAGGTGGTGAAGCGCAGGTTCCGCTCGGTCAGGAAGGCGTCCACGGCCTCAGGGGCAGGAGAGTCCGGGGTCTGCAGACGCCCGCCCGCGAAGTCCTCCAGCAGGTTCGCCACGGTCTCGTTGGCGTCACCCTTGGTGTGGCCGATGAGCCCCACCGGGCCGCGCCGGATCCAGCCGGTGACGTACACGGACTGCAGGTGCCCGCCGCTCTCCTCGATGACCCGGCCGCCCTGGTCCGGCACGGTGCCCGAGTCGATGTCCCAGGGCAGCTTGGGCAGCTTGTCGGACAGGTAGCCGACCGCGCGGTACACGGCGTCGACGTTCCAGTCGGTGAACTCGCCGGTGCCCTTGACGTTGCCGGTGCCGTCCAGCTCGGTGCGCTCGGTGCGCAGGCCCACGACCTTGCCGTCCTCGCCCAGGATCTCCACCGGCGACTCGAAGAAGTGCAGGAAGAGCTTGTGCGGACGGTCGCCGACGTCGCGGATCGCCCAGTTCTCCAGGGTCTTGGCGACCATGTCGGTCTGCTTGTTGCCCCGCCGCTCGGCGATCGAGCCCTCGTCGTAGTCGATGTCCTCGGGGTTGACGATGACCTCGATGGTGGGGGAGTGGTCCAGCTCGCGCAGTTCCATCGGGCTGAACTTCGCCTGGGCCGGGCCGCGTCGGCCGAAGACATGGATCTCGACGGCCTTGTTCGCCTTCAGGCCCTCGTAGACGTTCGGCGGGATCTCTGTCGGCAGCAGCTCGTCGGCCGTCTTGGCGAGGATGCGGGAGATGTCGAGCGCCACGTTGCCCACACCGAGGACGGCGACCTTCTCCGCCTCCAGCGGCCAGGTGCGCGGCACGTCCGGGTGGCCGTCGTACCAGGAGGCGAAGTCGGCGGCGCCGTAGGAGCCGTCCAGCTCCACACCGGGGATCTTCAGCTCGCGGTCCGCCATGGCGCCGGTCGAGAAGATCACACCGTCGTAGAAGGCGCGCAGGTCGTCCAGGTGGAGGTCGGTGCCGTAGTCGATGTTGCCGAAGAGGCGGACCTGCGGCTTGTCGAGCACCTGGTGCAGGGCGTTGATGATGCCCTTGATGCGGGGGTGGTCGGGGGCGACGCCGTAGCGGATCAGACCGAACGGCGCGGGCATGCGCTCGAAGATGTCGATGGACACGCCGGGCTCGCTGGCCGCCACGTCCGACTTGAGCAGGGCGTCGGCGGCGTAGATACCGGCGGGTCCGGCTCCGACGATGGCTACCCGCAGAGGGCGCGACATGATCAGGTTCCCTTCGAGCGATGACAAACGATCTCGAAGGGAAGCCTAAGTTAAGGCAAGCCTAACTTGGTACGCGGGTCCGGTCTATGGACTCATAAGCCAGCTTTATGGATGGTCAAACCGGCGCTTGGGGCCCTGCCCACTCTCGCAGACGGTGCCCGTGAGGGACCGTGCGGGGCTCCGGTGCCGGGCATCCGCCCATGCCTCCCGCAGCACGTCACGCCCGGAGTCGTGACCCTCCGCCAGGAAGGTCGTTCTTGCAGCGCGACAGGTACGTTGCGAAAGGGGAACCACCGGTGAGCTGCTGGATCGCCGTAGGCCTGGGCGCCGCCGCGTTCGTCCCGCTGCCCGGGGCCGTGGGCGCGCAGGCGCAGGCCGACGGAGCCTTCTGGGACGCCCGCGCGGCGATCTGCGCCCCCGACGCCGCGCCGACGGCGGCGGAGTACGCGGAGGAGCCCGCGGCGTACGGCGAGGTGTCCCTGGCGTCCGCGGAGGAGCCCGCGGCGTACGGCGAGGTGTCCCTGGCGTCCGCGGAGGAGCCCGCGGCGTACGGCGAGGTGTCCCTGGCGTCCGCGGAGGAACCCGAGGCGTACGGGGATCCACCCGCCCTGTACGGCGAGCCGCCGGGCGCTCCCGCGGTGTACGGCGAGCCGCCGGCCGCTTCGGCCGAGGACCGCGCGGCGCACCCGCTGGAACCGCCGGCCCGCCCGGCCCCCGCCTCACAGAGGACGGCCGAGCCCGCCCCGGCCCCCGCGAAGGCGCCGACGCCCGCCTCGCAGGCGGCCCCTCCCGAGGCACCGGACAGCCGCCCGCCCTCGCAGGAGCCGCCCGCACACCCCCGGGCAGCCCCCGCGGCCCCGGACCCCTTCCGCTGGGTGTCGCCGCACCGCGCCCCGGTCGCGGCCGAGCGGAAGACCGCCGGCGGCCTCTCGCTGGTCACCACCAGCACCGTGGTCACCACGCCCGCGATCCTCGCCGCCGCGGCCCTGCGCCCGGGTTCCCGGCGCCGTCGCGACACCTGACCCGCACCACCACCCCCTCGCACGACCCCGCCCACCCTCTGGAGTTCTCCCGTGCCGGAATGGCTGATCTACACCCTGGCCGCCCTCGTCGTCTGCGCCCTCGTCGTCGCCGCGACCGTCGTACGCCATCGTCGGGTCGACGCCGACGAGGACACCTCCGAGACGCCGGACGTGCTGGAGTACATGGTGATGATGGTGGGCGTCGTCTACGCCATCGTCCTGGGGCTGGCCATCGCCGGTGTGTGGGAGGCACGGGGAGCGGCGGAGGACAGCGTGCGGCGCGAGGCCCTCGCCCTGCACGAGATCGACCAGCGGGTGGACGTGTACCCGGCGGAGTTCCGCGACCAGGTGCGCGGGCACATCGACGCGTACGCGCGCCACGCGGTGACCGCCGAGTGGCCCGCCATGGAACGCGACACCGAGCCCGGCTCGACCGGGGCCGAATTGCTCGGCCGTATCCGGGCCGACATCGCGCACCGGACCCCCTCCGACGAGCTCCAGGCGCAGGCCTACCAGCCGCTGCTGGACGAGGTGGCCGCCGCGGACATCGCCCGGCATGAGCGGCTGGACAGCGCGGGCACGACTCTGCCGGGCGTGGTCTGGTTCGGCCTGGTCGCCGGAGGGGCGGTGACCCTGGCCCTGCTGTTCGCGCTCCAGATCCGCCGCTCCGTGCGGGAACTGCTGCTGGCCACCGCGTTCAGCGCGCTGGTGGTGTTCCTGCTGTTCCTGGTGTGGAGCTTCGACGCGCCGTTCGGCCACTCCGGCGCCGAGTCCGCCGAACCGCTGACCGAACTGTTCGTCTCCCAGGTCTGAGCGGCCTCAGTGCACCGACAGCCCGCCGTCGACGAAGATCGACTGCCCGGTGATGTACGCCGAGGCGCGGCTCGCCAGGAAGACCGCCGCGCCCGCGAAGTCCTCCGGCAGCCCGTTGCGGCCGGTCATCGTGCGGGCGGCCAGCTCCGCCATCTTGCCGGGCTGGGACTGCAGCCGGGCGTTCAGCGGAGTCGGCACGAAGCCGGGCACCAGGGTGTTGCAGGTGACGCCGTACGGCGACCAGGCCTCGGCCTGCGAGCGCGCGAGTGACTCCAGCGCGCCCTTGGACACGCCGTAGGCGCCGCTCTGGACGAACGCCCGGTGCGCCTGCTGCGAGGTGATGTGGATGATCCGGCCGTGGCCTCGCCCGGCCATGGCTGGGCCGAAGCGCTGCCCGAGCAGGAAGGGGGCGTCCAGGTTGACCGCCATGGTGGTGTCCCAGACGTCGTCGCCCAGCTCGCCGAGCGGCGGTCGCAGATTGACGCCCGCGGAGTTGACCAGGATGTCCGGCTCGCCGAACCGGGTCACCGCCTCCTCGGCGGCCGCCCGCACCCCGTCCCGGGTGCCGAGGTCCGCGCTCACCCAGGCGGCCCGGCAGCCGGCGTCCGTCAGCTCCGCCACCGTGTCCGTCAGCTCCGCCTCGCGACGGGCGACCACGACCACGCTCGCCCCGGCGCGGGCCAGGGCCCCCGCGACGGCCCGGCCGATGCCGGAGCTGCCGCCGGTGACCGGGGCGACGCGGCCGTCGAGCGAGAACAGATCAGTGAGATACGCGTCCTTGATCATGCGCTCACCCTAGGGCCGCGTCCTGGCCGGTGTCCGCCCGTCTCAGTCGTCGGCGACCAGCGCCGGCGTGGACTTGGCGAGCACCTCGCCCCGGAAGAACGCCGGGCTGCGCCGTCGCATCACGAGCATGATCACCACGCCGACGGCGAGCAGCCCGACGCCGATGACGAAGACCGAGCCGACCCCGAGGACCGCCGAGCCGCTGCCGTACGCCGGGTCCCACATATCGATCAGCGTCTTGGCGAAGACGGCCGTCAGCAGCAGTCCGCCGACCACCGGGAACAGGCCCTTGAACAGCAGGTCGCGGCCGGACCTCAGCAGCTCGGCGCGGAAGTACCAGGCGCAGGCGAAGGCGGTCAGGGCGTAGTAGAAGCAGATCATCAGGCCGAGGGCGTAGATCGTGTCGACCAGGACGTGCTCGCTGACCAGGGTCATGACGGTGTAGAACACGCCGGTCGCGATGCCGGAGGTGACGGTGGCGCGGCCGGGCGTCTTGAAACGCGGGTGCACCTGGGCGTAGGAGGCGGGCAGCGCGTGGTACGTCGACATCGCGAGCACCGTGCGGGCGACCGGGATGAACGTGGTCTGGAGGCTGGCGGCGGCCGAGGCGAGCACCGCGACGAACAGCAGGATGCCGAGCGCGGGGCCCATCACCGGACCGGCCAGCGCGGCGAACACGTTGTCGGAGGTCTCGGGGTTGGCGAGGCCGAGGCCCTGGTCTCCGGAGCCGACGACCATCTGCGCGGCCACTCCGGTGGCGAGGTAGGAGCCGACCAGCACGACCATGGCGATCAGCGCGGCCCGGCCGGGGGTGCGGCTGCTGCCGCTGGTCTCCTCGTTCGCGGTCAGACAGGCGTCCCAGCCCCAGTACATGAAGATCGACAGGGACAGGCCCGCCGTGAAGGCGGCGAACGAGCCGACCGCGAACGGGTTGAGCCAGGACCAGGAGAAGTCGGCGCCGGTCGGGAAGCCGGCGCCGCCCGCCTTGCCGAAGGCCATCGCCACGAACACGGCGAGCACCAGCAGTTGGAGTCCGACGAGCGCGTACTGCACGCCCTTGGTGGCGGTCATGCCGCGGTAGCTGATCACCGTGGCCAGGGCGATCAGCGCCAGACACGTGACGATGTGGACGGCCTTGTTCCCGTCCAGCGCGGCCACCGACTCGCTGCCGGTGACCTCGCCCGCGAGCAGCCAGAAGTACGACGTGGCCACGCCAGCCAGGTTCGACAGCACGATGATCGTGGCGATCACCAGACCCCAGCCGCACATCCAGCCCACGCGCGGTCCGAACGCCTTCACCGTCCAGGTGAAGGAGGTCCCGCAGTCCGGCATCGCCTTGTTCAGCTCGCGGTAGGCGAAGGCCACCAGGAGCATCGGCAGGAAGCCCGCGAGGAACACGGCCGGCATCTGGAGACCGACCTCGCCCGCGGTGGAGCCCAGGGTGGAGGTGAGGCAGTACACCGGGGCGACGGTGGAGACGCCGATGACCGCGCTGCCCAGCAGGCCGACGGAGTTTCCGCTCAGGCCTTTGGTGCGCATGCCTTCGACGGAGCGCCCGTCGCCGTCGTCCGCGGCCCGGGGCCGTACGTCCAGCTGAGTCATGAACAGGACGTTAAGTTCTGCGGTTTTCGTGCCCGGCGAGTCGCGGGGAAGCGGCCTCATGCGCACATGTGCCGTTTGTTAAATGGCCAACTCCATCCAGGGCCTGCGTTTCCAAGGCTAGTCGCCGATCGTGGCTGGATCTCCCAGTCGGAGGCTCCGGGCGTCCGATATTCGGTAATCGCAGCCGGGGCCGAAATCCGCCTTCCGGAAATTTCCGTGTGACCCACATCACATGGATGGCGTGCCGGTGACGGGGGGTGGTCAATCCCGTTGCGGGGCCCGTCGATCGCCGCCGCGGCAAGGGGTCACCGCTGGTCGCGCGAGGAGGGACGGCTGAGGCGCGCGGGGCGCGCCGAGGGGGCGCGCCCGGCGCCTCGCGCGGATCCGTATCGCCCGGCCGGGGCGTGGTTGACGCGCGTCACATCTCACGCCACTCTCTGCGTTGCCCGATGTCCTCCGGCCTAGCTAGGGGAGCAGATGCTCAGACGCGCGCTTCGACTCTTCGCCTCACTTGTCATGATCATGTCTGGAACGTTGGCGGGAACCGTTCTCACCGCGGGCACCGCCCATGCCGACGGCTGCTACACCTGGACCCGCACCCTCTCCCAGGGCTCCTCCGGAGCCGACGTGACCCAGCTGCAGATCCGCCTCGGCGGCTACGCGGGCTACGGCTCGGTCCTCGGCGTCGACGGCTCCTTCGGCCCGGCCACCGCGGCCGCCCTCAAGCGCTTCCAGTCGGCCTACGGCCTGTCCTCGGACGGCGTCGCGGGCACCGACACCTACAACAAGCTGTACGCGCTCCAGGACGACGACTGCACGCCGGTCCACTTCACCTACGGCGAGCTCAACGACTGCAACACCACCTGGTCCGGCGGCGCGGTCAGCGCGGCCACCGCCAAGGCAAACGCACTGCGCACCATGTGGAAGCTGGAGGCGATGCGGCACGCCCTCGGCGACCAGCCGATCACCGTCACCAGCGGCTTCCGCTCCTACGCCTGCAACTCGGCCGTCGGCGGCGCGAGCAACAGCCGCCATCTGTACGGCGACGCGGCCGACCTCGGCGCCGGTCCGCACTCGCTGTGCACCCTGGCCAAGCAGGCCCGCAGCCACGGCTTCAGCGGCATCCTCGGTCCTGGCTACCCGGGACACGACGACCACACCCACGTCGACCACCGCGACAGCCAGTACTGGTCGGCGCCCACCTGCGGCGTCTGACCCCGCACACCCTGCTTACGGATCTTCCCGCCCCGCTTGGATACAGTGTCCCGCCGGATTCCGGAAGGGGATATGAAAGTGCGGGTCGGGGCGGGAAGAGCAGCGCGGGGTCTGGTGTACGCGGCGCTGCTGGCAGGGGCGTTGACGGCCTGTTCCGGCGGGACCGACGAGCAGGCGAAGACGTCCGGCCCGAGCGCGAAGGCCTCGACGAGCGCACCGGCCGACGACGCCGAGACCGTCGGGAGCGGCGCCACCATCGGCCCGGCCGGCTCGGCCTGTGAACTGCCCGTCAGCTTCGACCTCGCCGCGGACTGGGAGGCGGAGGCCGTCGACGCCGCCGCGGCCGGGGACAGCGAGGCCGTCGCCGACCTGCTGCGGCAGGGCCCGGTCAGCGCCGCCTGCGAGGTGGACGCCAAGCCCGCCGGTCACATCGGCTTCCTGCGCGTATGGACCGGCAGGCCAGGCACCGACGACCCGCGTGAGATCCTGCGGGCCTTCGTCGCCGACGAGGACGGCAACGCCGGGGAGAAGTACGGCACGTTCGAGGCCGCCGACGGCGTCACCGGCGCCGAGGTGGTGTACGCGCACACCATCGAACTGCTCGACGAGACCAAGCAGGAGCGCGCCTTCGCCGTCATCACCGACAGCGGCCCGGTCGTCGTCCACCTCGGCGGCTTGGACACCGAGGAGCACCGGAACATGCTCCCGGCGTACGAGCTGGCCAAGCGCACCCTGCGGACGAGCTGACCTCGAACCCGTCCCGGGCCTCGGCGCCGGCCGGGAACGTGCCGGACCGGCCCTACGCCAGTACCGTCTCCCAGGTGTCGACGGCGTAGTGCACCGTCATGCCGTGGCGGCGGTACAGTTCCGGCGCCCCGGTGGCGTTCGAGGTGTCCACGCCGAGGCCCACGGTGTCCCGGCCCAGCGCGGCGAACGCGCCGAAGGCATGCCGCAGCAGCAGCCCGCCGAGCCCCCGGCCGCGGGCATCGGCCAGCACACCGACGCCGCGGATCCAGCCCATGGCCTCACGGTCGTTGCGGGCTATCAGGAAGCCCGCGTCGCCCAGCTCGTCGGTCGCGGCGATCCACACCAGGGACCAGTCCACGGTGTCGGCCTTGATGTCGGCCAGCCACGAGTCGTACGAACGCGGCTGGAAGTCGAAGTGCTCCGCGAAGGACGCCTGGTAGAGCCGGTGCACGAGCTGGCGGTCCGCCTCGGTGGCGCAGGGCCTGATCCGCACGCCTTCGTCCGGGGCGGGCGGCTGGTCCGCCGCGGGGTCCAGCGGCCGGTGCAGCACGTGGTAGCGGCGGACCGCCTGCCAGCCGCGGCCGCGGAGCCGGTCCAGGTCGGTCGTCGGCCGCACGTTCAGATGCAGATGGACCACCGCCCGTCGCGCGCCGTTGTCGCGCGCCTTCTCCAGCGCCCTGGCCTCCATCGCCGCGAGGATCTCGAACCCGGCCCGCTGGTGATCGGGCAGCACATAGTGGTCGACGTCGATGCGCTCGCCGCCCGACTCGTCCCAAAGCAGCCCGTACGCCACCAGCCGCCCGCCCTCGAACGCCAGCCAGGAGTCCCGCTCCAGGTCGGCCTCGGGATGCTTCAGATCGGCCTCGACGGTGTGCAGATCGGTCTCGGCCCGGCCGATCTCGATCAGATCGACGGCGTTGAGGAGGTCGGTGACAGCGGGTGCGTCGGCGAGGGTGGCCGGACGGATGGAGGGTGGCATGGCGCCCAGCGTCCGACGAGCGGGGAGCGGCTCGCAACGGGTTTTCCGCACGTCCGACGAGCGGGGAGCGGCTCGCAACGGGTTTTCCGCACGTCCGACGAGTGGGCGGCCGCTCGCGACGAGTCCCCGAACGTCACCCGCGCGCCGCGCACCGGACGGCGAAATCAGGTTGCCCGGACCGCGACTGGCTGAAAAGGTCGCCGATCATGGCCACTTTCTCGGCGTTCGACGGCACCACGCTCGCGTATCACGTCTCAGGACAAGGGGAGCCGCTGGTCTGTCTGCCCGGCGGCCCCATGCAGGACTCCCTCTACCTCAGTGACCTGGGCGGACTCGGCGCCCGACGCCGACTGATCATGCTGGACCTGCGGGGCACCGGAGCGTCGGCGGAATCCGCCGACCCGGCCGGCTACCGCTGCGACCGGCTGGTCGACGACGTCGAGGCCCTGCGCGCCCATCTCGGCCTGGACCACCTGACCCTGCTGGCCCACTCCGCCGGCACCAACCTCGCCCTGCGCTACACCGAACACCACCCCGCCCGGGTCGACCGGCTGGTCCTGCTGACGCCCAGCCTCTTCGCCGCGGGCATCACCGTCCCCGGCGGCACCCGCCACGAGACCGCCCTGCTGCGCCGTGACGAACCCTGGTTCCCCGAGGCCTTCGCGGCCCTGGAGGAGATCATGGCGGGCCGGGCGACGGCACGGACCTGGCAGGCCGTCGCACCCTTCCGCTACGGCAGTTGGGACGAGACGGCCCAGGCCCATCACGCCGCCGAGGCCACGCAGCGCAACGAACAGGCGGCCGCGCTCTACGGCTCGGAAGGGGCGTTCGACCCGGACTCCACCCGCGCGGCACTGGCCGCCTTCGACCGGCCGGTGCTCGTCCTCGCCGGAGAGCTGGACCTGAACTCCCCGCCCTCCGCCACGGCCGAACTCGCCGCGCTCTTCCCGGACGCCCGGCTCGTCGTGCAGCGCGGCGCCGGACACTTCCCCTGGCTCGACGACGCCTCCGGCTTCGTGCGGACCGTGGAGGACTTCCTGCCCTGACGAGGCGGTGGCCCGGCACACGGGCGGGGCCCGGCCTTCAGACGGCCGTGGCCTCGGCGCAGCCCGTCTCGGGGGCGTGCTCGGCCACGTCGGCGCGTTCGATCAGCAGACGGGCCAGTTCGCGGGCCTCCGACACGGTCAGGGACGCCCAGACGCCGGGGCCGCCGTCCTGGTGGCCGCCCACGTCCAGCGTGACCCGGCTGATGGGCCGCTCCTCGGGCGCGAGCCGGAGGCACTTCACCACGATCCGGCGACCGCATCCGGTCACCAGCGGAATCGCTCCGGCCGCATCAAGCCCTGTCGACGCCATCGGTGTCACGCCCCTTCTGCTGCAACGTCGTTGGACTCCCCGCCGGCCCAACTGCGCAGGGCCGCGTACCCGTCGGGCACGAGGGGGAGCGCGGGCGGTTCCCGTCCGTCCCGGGTTCCGGCCTCACACCTTCCACAACGCCGTGCCAGCCCGCCCCATTCCTGCCGTGGCGCCTCTCCCGGTTCTCGGGCCCCCACGCAGACGGCTCCGGGCAGCCGGGAGGGCGCCGGGCAGCCGGAAGGGCTCCGGGCCCCCGCGCAGACGGCTCCAGGCAGCCGGGAGGGCTCCGGGTAGTTGGAAGGGCGCCGGGCAGCCGGAAGGGCTCCGGGCCCCCGCGCAGACGGCTCCGGACAGCCGGAAGGGCGCCGGGTGTCCGGCGCCCTTCCGAGCAGGGAGGCGTCAGCTCGACTTGCCCCGTCCCGTGAGCGCGTCGCGCATCCGGTCGACCAGACCCATGCCCGGCGCCAGCAGCTTGTTCGCCGGGGGCGTGGACGGCGCCGAGGGGTGCGGCCGGGTCGGTGCGGCCTTCTTCGCCATGCGGACCTTGTCGCCGAGGTCGTCCAGCGCCTCGGGCGGGCAGGCCGCGCGCAGACCGGGGAAGAGGGTGCCCTCCTCGTCGGCCAGGTGTGAACGGACCTCGGTCATCAGGCCGCTGATCAGCACGTCGAACTTCGGGTCGTCCGCCGCGCAGCTCTCCAGGTCCTTCATCGTCCGCTCGGCCTTCGCGTGGTCCTCGATCTCCCGGTCGGCCAGGGCGTCCCCGTTCGGGAGGTGCTTGCGCACGGCCGGGTAGAGGTATGCCTCCTCGGCCACCGAGTGCCGCACCAGCTCCATCGTGACCTGATCGGCGTACAGCTTGCGTTCCCTGGCACCGGCCGGCAGCGCCTCGATCCGGGCGAAGAGGTCCTCGACCTCCCGGTGGTCGGTCATCAGCTCGTCGATGACGTTCCCTCCGTGACCCATGTTCTTCACCTCCAGCGTCGGACGGCGGGCTCCGGTCGGACCCGCCCGCGCCCGAGTGCCCCGTGCCGGGGCGGCTACACGAGCGCGTCCGGGAACCGTGGTGGCCGGCACGCACGGCGACGCCGGTGCTGACCGCGGCGGCGACGGCCCGGCCCGGCCGCCCGCCGGTGTCCGACCTGGCCGTACTCGCGGGGGCTCACCGGCGGTACATGCCCACCAGCGTGCCGCTGGCCACCTCCCGCTCCGCCACGATCCGGTGCACCTGGTCCGCCGAGGGCTCGTCGGGCAGGACGCAGGGCTCGCCGAGGGCGTAGAGACGGAAGTGGTAGTGGTGGGCGTCGTCGCCCGGCGGTGGGTGGGGGCCGCCCCAGCCGCGCTGGTGGTAGCCGTTGACCAGGTCGGTCCCGCCCCGCGGGTGCTCGCCGGAACCGGTGCCGTCGCTGTGCGGATCGATGCCCACACAGACCCAGTGCACGAAGGTGCCCGACGGGGCGTCCGGGTCCTCGCACACCAGGACGAGCTCGACGGCGTCGTCCGGCACCCCGGACCAGGTCAGCGGGGGAGAGAGGTTGTCGCCCTCCAGCGCGTACCGGCGCGGGATGTGCGCGTGGTCGTCGAAAGCGCTGCTGCTCAGTTCGATGCCGGTCATGCTCTCGGGGTACCACCTCAGGGACGGACGTGCACGTGGAGCCGGGTGGGGCCGGTGCGGTGACGCGGGTGGGCCCGGGTGTGGTGGAGGACACGGAAACGGGCCGTTTCCGGGCATGTCCGGCCCGGGGAGGGGCGGGCTACCGTGGTGGGACCCCCCATCGACCGACGAGATCCGGACGGCCCGGCAGTGCTTCCAGACCTTTGCTCACTCGTCGCGGCGACCGCCCGCTGGCTGATGTCCGCCTACCCGCCCGGCGCCGGCGCTCTGGCCGCCGCGCTGTGCGAGGCGCAGGCCCGCCAGGCGGTGACCGTCGCCGCCGGACTGCGCTACCCCACGGCCATGGACGCGGCGCTGGTCACCCTGGCCGGTCCGGGCGGCTCGGCACGGCTGGACCGGATCTCCGGCGCCGACCTCGACGACGCGGCCGACCCGGAGGACTCCGCCTGGCGGAGCTGGGTCGACGAGGTCGTCGCGAGCTGGGCGGCGTGTCTGCTCGCCGACCCCGACCTGGCCGTACGCTGCGTGGACGCCGTGGGCAGGGCCAGGCACACCGCCGTGACACCGCTCGGATTCCGTCGGCTGACGGCCCCGGACGAACGCGCCCTGCGGGCCGCGCCGTTCCTGCGCCACCCGGACCTGTTGGCCCCGGTCGCCGCCCTGCACCGGGAAGGGCTGCTGGACCGCCTGGGGTCCGAGGAGGCACTGACCGCCTGAGCGCGGACCGGACCGGCGGCACCTTCGAGCGCTCGCCCTGTGCCGTCGGCGTCTGCCCGGCGGTCGATCCCCGGGGACTTCAGGCCCAGATGGTGGGCGGCCTCATGGCCCGCGTCGCCCTCACGCTCAGCTCTGTGCTGCGCCTGGACAACGGGCGCTTCCTGGAGGGGCGGTTGGGACGACCACCGCTACACGCGGCAGTGGATCACCCCGCTCGAACCGGAGACCGTCGTCAGGCCGCCCACGACCGGACAGCCGGGCGTTGCGGGCGAGCCGGCTGTGGCGGGCGTGGCGGGCGTGGCGGCCGTGGCGGGCGTGGCGGGCGAGCCGGCCGTGGTCCGCGCGCCCACGGCCGTGCCACCGGCCGGATGCCGCCCGCCCGAGGGTCCGCGGCACCGTGCCGACCTGTCCGGCCCGCTGTGGGTGCTCGGAGACGTCCTCGGTGCGACCAGCCTGGAGTACGGCTGCGGGATCGGCGCCCGCCAGGCCCGCGAGGAGGGCCGCGAGCTCACCGAGGCCGGCCTCGACGAGATCCGCGACGTCTGCCGCCGCGGGACGTACCACCCGCGTCCGGCAGGCGATCATGGCGGGGGCCCGGAAGTACTGAGCGGCGAGCGCGGGGGGCGGGTGACCGTCGAGCCCGGCCGACATAGTCAGCCCGTTGACTAGTCAACACGAGTGCTAGCTTGCTGCCATGGCACTGCGAAACGCGCTCATGGCGGCCCTGCTCCAGGGCGAGGCGTCCGGCTACGACCTCGCCAAGGAGTTCGACGCCTCGGTCGCCAACTTCTGGATGGCCTCACCGCAGCAGCTCTACCGGGAGCTGGAGCGCATGGAGGGCGACGGCCTGATCACCGCGCGGGTCGTGGAGCAGGAGCGCCGCCCCAACAAGCGGCTGTTCTCCCTCACCGAGGCCGGGCACGAGGCCGTGCGCGCCTACGTCTCCGAGCCGCCGGCCAAGCCGACCGCCATCCGCGACGAGCTCATGGTGAAGGTGCAGTGCGCGGACGTCGGCGACATCGACGCGGTGCGCGCGGCCGTAGCCGAGCGGTCGGAGTGGGCCACGGCCAAGCTCGAACGCTACGAGCGGCTGCGGCAGCGGCTGCTGGACGGCCGTACGGAGGACGAGTACTTCGCCGAGGCCGAGAGCATCGGGCCGTACCTCACCCTTCTGCGGGGCATCGCCTTCGAGCGGGAGAACATCCGATGGGGTGAAATCGCGCTGCGTCGACTGGAGGAGCGGGCAGCGGCGCGCAAGGCCTGACCCGCCGCCCCCGCACCGCCCATCTCCCTGAACCGCGCCCCGGAATCCACCGCCCCGGGCTCAGCCCAGTACGGCGGCGATCTCGTCCAGGACCCGCCTCCAGTGCGCGCGCCGCGCCTCGCGCTCCTCGGCGCTGCGCAGGTGCTCCTCGTGGAACCGCAGGACGGCCTTCGTGCCGTCGCCCGCGGGGGAGACCGTCAGCTGCACGGTCGATGTGCCGTGCGTGAGGCGGATGCGCTCACCGGGGCGGTGGCCGCGCACCTCGCCCCGTATGCCGTCGGCCGTCCGGTACACGGCCCCGCGCTCCGGCCTCAGGTCCGCCCCGGCGCCGAGCCAGAGGGCGAGCCCCTCGGGTCCGCTGACGAGGTCCCACACCGCGGCGGGCGGATGGGGCAGGGTGCGCGAGACGCCGATCTCCCAGCCGGCGTCCTTGGTGAGTCCCGTGGGCATGACCTGTCCTTCCCGAGGCCTGTCACCGCGTAACCAGTATAAGTGGTTACGCAGGCGCGGGCCAGGTCGGTCGCGGCTAGGCTGCGCCGCACGACCGCGGCCCATCGGTGGCCCCGGGCGGCCGAACAGCCAGGGAAGACACATGGATTACTACGACCTCGGCAGCCACACCCGCCCCGTGACGACCTCTTCACCCACCGCCCAGATGTGGTTCGACCGCGGGCTGGTGTGGACGTACGCCTTCCATCACGAGGAGGCCGTCACCTGCTTCGAGGCGGCCGTGGCGGCCGACCCCGACTGCGCCATGGCCCACTGGGGCATCGCCTACGCCCTCGGCCCCAACTACAACAAACCGTGGGAGTTCTTCGACGAGCGGGACCTGACGCGGACCGTCGAGCGCACCCACGCGGCCGTCGAGCGCGCCCACGAGCTGGCGGACCGCGCGACCCCCGTCGAGCGCGCCCTGATCGAGGCCCTGCGCGCCCGCTATCCGCAGGACCGGCCCGTCGAGGACTGCTCGGTGTGGAACGCGCCCTACGCCGAGCGCATGGTCGCCGTCCTCGCGCTCGCCCCCGGCGACCTGGACGTGGCGACCCTGTGCGCCGACGCGCTGATGAACCTGACGCCCTGGCAGCTGTGGGACATGCGTACGGGCGAGCCCGCGCAGGGCGCCCGGACACTGGAGGCCAAGGACGTCCTCGACCGCGCGCTCGCCACCGAGTCGGGCGCGGCCCACCCTGGCCTGCTGCACCTCTACATCCACCTGATGGAGATGTCCCCGACCCCGGAGGCGGCCCTGCCCGTGGCCGACCGGCTGCGCGGCCTGGTCCCCGCCGCGGGCCACCTCCAGCACATGCCCTCGCACCTGGAGGTCCTGTGCGGCGACTACCGCAGCGTGGTCACCGACAACACCATGGCCATCGCCGCCGACCAGGAGGTCCTCGCCCGAAACGGCGCGATGAACTTCTACACCCTGTACCGCTCGCACAACTACCACTTCAAGATCTACGGCGCCATGTTCCTCGGCCAGTCCCAGGTCGCCCTGGACACCGCCGCGCAGCTGGAGGCCAGCATCCCGGAGGACCTGCTGCGGGTGGAGAGCCCGCCCATGGCCGACTGGCTGGAGGCCTTCCTCGCCATGCGGGTCCATGTGCTGATCCGCTTCGGCCGCTGGGCGGAGATCCTCGGGCTGCCCCTCCCCGCCGACCCCGTGCTGTACTGCGTGACCACGGCGATGCTGCACTACGCCCGCGGTGTCGCGCTCTCGGCCACCGGCCGGCTCCCCGAGGCCGAGGCGGAGCGGGAGCTGCTGCGCGCGGCCGTCGGGCGGGTGCCCGAGACCCGGATGCTGTTCAACAACACCTGCGCCGACATCCTCGCCATCGCGTCCGCCATGTTCGACGGCGAACTCGCCTACCGCAAGGGCGACTTCGACACCGCGTTCGCGGCCCTGGAGCGGTCCGTCGAACTGGACGACACCCTGCCCTACGACGAGCCCTGGGGCTGGATGCAGCCCACCCGGCACGCGCTCGGCGCCCTGCTGCTGGAACAGGGGCAGGTCGAACGGGCGGAGGCCGTCTACCGCGCCGACCTGGGGCTGGACGACACGCTTCCGCGGGCCTGCCAGCACCCCGGGAACGTCTGGGCGCTGCACGGCTTCCATGAGTGTCTCGTCCGGCTCGGCAAGCTCGGCGAGGCGGGCATCGTCGCCCAGCAGCTGAAGATCGCCACCGCCCTGGCGGACGTACCCGTCGAGGCGTCCTGCTTCTGCCGGATGGACGCCGGAGCCGTCAATTGCGGCGAGTCCGGCGGGTGTTGCGGCGAGCCGCACGATCGTAAAAAGTGAACATTTCTCACGTTCAATGTCTTCCCATTGCAGCTGCCCGCCAGTACGACCTTGGGTGACACCTGCATCGGGGAGGCGTGATGAAGCGCACGAGACCCAGGATCAGATGGACGGCCGCCGCCCTCGTCGCGGCGGCCGCCACCGTGCCGGCGGGGCTGACCGCGCCCACCGCCGGCGCCGCTCCCGCCGGGGCGACGGCCGCAGCGACCCCGCTCCCGCCCGAACTGGAGCGCGTCCGCGCCGCCGAGGCCACCGCCCCGAACTGGAGCGCATTCGCGCCGCCGAGGCCACCGCCCTGTACGGCGACCCGGCCGAGCGCCCGCCCGGACAGCGCAAGACCTCGCTGATCTCGCTCGGCGACAGCGAGATCAGCGGGGAGGGCACGGGCACCTACGAACCGGGCACCAACGGCCCGGACAACTGGTGCCACCGCTCGCCCGACGCGGCCGTCCACCGCACCGGCATCCCCGCCGACGTCACCTGCAACGTCTCCTGCTCGGGCGCCCACACCGGCAACATCCGCATCGGCGGCGGCAAGCAGTACGCCGACGAACTCGTCCAGAGCGACAATGCCTGACCCTGGCCACGGCCAGGGACGCGCTGCGGCTGCAGACCTGCGACGGTTCGCCCCGACAGCGCTTCGCGTGACTCCGCCCGACCCGTCGCCCGCACGGCAGGAGGCCGTCCCCGCGTCAGGGGGCGGCCTTTCGTGCCTGACGGCCCGCGAAGGGCCATCATGAATCATGAGATCGTCGCGCTCGCGGTCGGATTGACGCTCCGACGGCGGGGCAGACGACGACGATCGGACGGAGGGCAGGAAAAGGGATGGCTACTGCGGTGGGACCCGGCTCCGGCTCGGGTGGCAGCGGGGCGGGCGACGGCCGGGCCCGCACCTGGGCACGGCTCGCCGTGCTGTGTGCGCTGGGCGCGTTCGCCTCCATCGCCGCGGCGGCCGGCTCCGGCGGTGTCCTTCTGCTCGTCATCGGGCTGCTCGGGTCCGCCCTCACCGGCGCCGGTGTGTGGTGGGCCCTCGCCCATCGCCGGGCCGCGCGGCTGCTGGGCGTGCTGGTTGCCGTCATCACGCCGATCGGTGTGCTGGTGCTGTTCGCCGCGACGGGAGTGTGGATCCTGGCCGTCGCGGTGATCGTCCTGTGGGCGGCCGCGCTGGGCTCCGCCCGCGCCTGTCTGCGCCGGCTGCGGCAGCCGTACGGCATGCACGCCCGCGGCACACCGCCGCCCCGCCGCCCGGTGCTGATCATGAACCCGCGGTCCGGCGGCGGCAAGGTCGAGCGCTTCGGGCTCGTCGAGCGCGCGGAGGCGCTCGGCGCCCGCGTGGTGCTGCTCGAACCCGACGGACCCGATGTCGAGACCCTGGCCCGGCGGGCGGTCGCCGAGGGCGCCGATCTCATCGGCGCGGCAGGCGGGGACGGCACCCTGGCCATCGTCGCCGCGGTGGCCGTCGAGCACCGGCTGCCCTTCCTCGTCGTCTCCGCGGGCACCCGCAACCACTTCGCCATGGACCTCGGCCTCGACCGCACCGACCCCTCGACCTGTCTCGACGCCCTCACCGAAGGCGTCGAGCTGCGCGTCGACCTCGGCGAGGTCGAGGGGCGCCCCTTCGTCAACACGGTGTCCTTCGGGGCGTACGCGCACATCGTGCAGAACCCCGACTACCGGGACGCCAAGACGGCCACCGCCCTCGAACACCTCCCGGACCTCCTCCAGGGCAGCGAGGGCGCCCATCTGGAGGCCGACGCCGGGGGCACCGAGCTGTCCGGCCCGCAGGCGCTGCTGATCAGCAACAACCCCTACGCGCGCGCCGACCCGTTCGGCGGTGGCCGCCGACCCCGGCTCGACCGCGGCAGCCTCGGCGTGATCGCCGTACGCGTGGAGGGCGCGGCCGGGGCCGCCGAGGTCGCGCTGCTCGGCGAACGGGCCGGGGGCATCACGGTGCTGTCCGCGACCCGCGTGGTCGTGCGGGCCGACACCGACACCATCCCGGTGGCCGTGGACGGAGAGGCCCTCACCATGTCCGTGCCGGTCGTGTGCACCGTACGGCCCAAGGCGCTGTGCGTGCGGGTGCCGCGGCACCGGCCGGGGGCCACCTATGTGACACCGCCGGTGGACTGGCGGCGCATCGTCCACCTGGCACTGACCGTTCGCACAGCACCACAGGGAGCCGCTTGATGTCCGACCGTCCGGCCAACGACCACCTGCCCCACCGTCGACTGGCACGCGATCTCGGTGCCCTCGACCAGGCGCTGTACGAGGCGGTGACCGTCACCGAGACACCGGCGCTGGACATCGCCCTGCGCCGGCTGTCCGCCACCGCGGACCACTCGAAGATCTCGTTCGCCGTCGCGGGGCTGCTCGCGCTGGTGCCCGGACGGCCCCGCCGCGCGGCGCTGCTGGGCATGGCCGCCGTCGGCGTCGCCTCGGCGAGCGCCAACCTGGTCGGCAAGAAGCTGGTACGGCGGCGCCGTCCGCACCGGGCCGAGGACTCGCCGTTCCCCGGGCGGCACGTGCCCATGCCGGACTCGGCGTCCTTCCCCTCCGGACACACGGCCTCCGCCGTCGCGTTCGCCGCCGCCGTCGGCCCCGCCCTGCCGGTCTCGACCATCCCGCTCGGGCTGATCGCCGTCGCCGTCGGCTACTCCCGGGTGCACACCGGCGTCCACTATCCGGGAGACGTGATCGCCGGAGCGCTCCTGGGCACGGGCGCGGCGGCGGTGGTCCTGACGGCGGCACGGACGAAGCTCTGACGCGGGTGCCCCGGTTCCGGGTCGAGGACCGCGGGACGCGCGAGCCGTGGGCGGGTCCGTACCGCCGCGCCCACGGCTCGGTGCCCGCGGTGCGGGCTACGGCAGTCGCACGTACGGCGCCAGGAAGGCGCGGGCGTCCGGGGTGTCCAGGCGGTACACCACGTTCGTGGCGTAGCAGGGGCCGTCGCCGGTGATGGTGGTGGCCGCGAGGACCCGCTTGCCGTCCAGCGTCGCGAAGTTGGGACCGCCGGAGTCGCCGTAGCAGGCGCCGCCGTTGCCCTGCGGGGCGGTCATCGCCAGACGCACCCAGGCGTTGTTGAGGGCGTTGAAGGACAGGGGCGCCTTCAGACGGACGCCGCCGCCCGGGTGGGTGTGGCCTCCGGGGCCGCGCTGGGCCTCCTGGGTGCCGTACCCGGCGACGACCCAGTCGGTGGAGTCGAGCCCCCGCGGGCCGAGCTCGCCGAGCCGGTCGGCGGTGGGCAGCGTGGCCGGGGTGAACGACCAGCGGGCGGCGACCTTCGCGGCGGGCAGCTCGACCACGGAGATGTCGTGTCCGTCGGCGGCCGGGCCGGGGTAGTCGGGGTGGGTGTGGGCGATGCCCTCGACGGCGACGGCGTTCGCCTGCGCGGCCGGGTCGCCCGGGTACTGCCGGGCGGCGGCGGTCAGGCCCGCCTGGACGTCCTGGTCCAGCGACACGTAGAACCGCACGTTGTCAGGCCAGTCGGTGGTGCAGTGCGCGGCGGTCAGGAACGTGTCCGCGTCGATCATCGTGCCGGAGCACACCCAGTCGACGCGGTCCGCGGTCCCCGGATCGGCGTCGTCATCCCAGGTGGCGACCAGCGCGCCGACCTCGGTGCGCTCGGGTGCCGGACTGGAGTTGTACGTGTTGATCGCCGACGAGTTCATCGCGGTCGCGATCACGGTTGCGCAGGCCGCCGCGGTGACGGCGGAAACGCGGAGGGCGTTCAAGAAGCACCCCTTCTGACGGTGGTGGGGACGGCTTCTCCGGTGGGAGAAGAAGCAAGTGACAGTGGTGGAACGGGTGTTCTCCTGTGGGAGGTCAGAGGAATTGAAACGCCTGGGAAGGGCCGCGACAAGGGGTGGATCACGCGTACCGGCGGCGTCGCGCAGGCACTTGCCTGCCTGATGGGAGCGCGTTGACCGGCGGCGGGAGGGCCGTTTGCGCCGCGATGGGGAGTTGCTCGACCCGGCGCCGCACGCGTCCTAGCCGGCCGGCCGGGCCACCGTCGCGTCCCCGGCCAGGTCGACCCGGATGCCGTAGGGCCGGCTGACGCGGTCCAGGGTGTCGCGCAGCCACCTGGCGTCCTGTTCGGGGGCCCGTTCCAGGCGCAGTCGGCGACTGCGCAGGGGGATCAGCCGCACCTGCCGCAAGCGGCCGTCGTCCGCGTCGAGTTCGGCGAGGTACAGCAGACGCAGGTCGTCACGATAGCGCTCCTGACCGCCGATGCCCTCGTAGTCGTTGACGAGGTCGCCGCAGCCGTGCAGGACGAGGCGGTCGCGGTAGAGCTCCAGGGGGCGCGGATGGTGCGAGGAGTGCCCATGGACGACATCGGCTCCGGCCTCGACCAGGGCATGGGCCAGGGCGCGGTCCGAACGAGCCGGCGAATAGCCCCAGTTGGAGCCCAGGTGCACCGACACCACGACCAGGTCCCCGGCCCCCTTGCGTTCCGTCACGGCCGTCAGGAGCCGGGAGAGCGTGGCGTCCCCGGCGAGATGGACTCCGCCGCGCCCGGCCGTCGCCGCCCAGTCGCGGGGGACCCCGCTGGACGCGGCCGCGAGACCGAACACGCTCAGCCGCACGTCCGGCCGGGGACGGAGGGCCACGGGCGCGCCCGCCTCCCTGAGGTCCGCGCCCGCGCCCACCGTCGCCAGCCCGGCGGCGGACAGCGCGGCCAGGGTGTCGGCGAGACCGCGGCGGCCGTAGTCGAGGACGTGGTTGTTGGCCAGTACGCACACGTCCGGTCGGGCCACGGCCAGGGCCGGGAGGTTGTCCGGGTGCATCCGGTAGTGCACGGCCTTGCCGGGGAGGAACCCGTCGTGCCTGGTCACGGCCGTTTCGAGGTTCAGGATCCGGGCATGTGGCGCCGCCGCGTCCAGCATCGCCGGCGCCTCGCCCCACGGGTAGCCGAACCCTCTGTCCCGGGGCACGGCCCCATGCGCGTCCTCCGCGAGGGCGACGTAGACCCGGGCGTCGTGGACGTACTGCTCGGGGATCGCCGGATCGAGCGGACACGGCAGGAGCTGGTCCACTCCCCGGCCCAGCATCACATCGCCGCAGAGGAACACCGAGACCGGCTCGCCGCCCATACCTCATGACACCCGGCGCGGCCCCGGTGCGCAAACGAGCGCGGAAGAGGGGTGGAGCAGGGGGCGCGAAAGGGGCTCACCCGGGCGAAAGGTCGCCGCATCCGGCCGCCGGACCACCCTGTGAGAGGCCCGATGCCGGTCGGGTTAGCATATGAGCGCCGTCTAGCTCGAAAGTGAAGACTGTGACTGTCAACGACGACTCGTTCACCAACTGGAAGAACCGCGAGGAGATCGCGGAGTCGATGATCCCGATCATCGGGAAGCTGCACCGCGAGCGGGATGTGACCGTCCTGCTGCACAGCCGCTCCTTGGTGAACAAGTCGGTGGTCAGCATCCTCAAGACCCACCGCTTCGCCCGCCAGATCGACGGCGAGGAACTCTCCGTCACTGAGACGATGCCGTTCCTCCAGACCCTCACCACGCTGGACCTCGGCCCCTCCCAGATCGACATCGGCATGCTGGCCGCGGAGTACAAGGCCGACGACCGCGGGCTGTCCGTCGCCGAGTTCACCGCCGAGGCCGTCGCGGGCGCCACCGGCGCCAACAAGATCGAGCGCGGCGACGGCCGTGACGTCGTGCTGTACGGCTTCGGCCGCATCGGCCGCCTCGTCGCCCGCCTGCTGATCGAGAAGGCCGGCTCCGGCAACGGCCTGCGCCTGCGCGCCATCGTCGTGCGCGGCGGCGGCGCCCAGGACCTCGTCAAGCGCGCCTCGCTGCTGCGCCGCGACTCGATCCACGGCCAGTTCCAGGGCACGATCACGGTGGACGAGGAGTCCAGCACGATCTTCGCCAACGGCAACGCGATCCGGGTGATCTACGCCAACAGCCCGAGCGAGGTCGACTACACGGCGTACGGCATCAAGGACGCCATCCTCATCGACAACACCGGCAAGTGGCGCGACCGCGAGGGACTCTCGCAGCACCTGCGCCCCGGCGTCGACAAGGTCGTCCTGACCGCCCCCGGCAAGGGCGACGTCCCGAACATCGTCCACGGCGTCAACCACGACACCATCAAGCCGGACGAGCGCATTCTGTCCTGCGCCTCCTGCACCACCAACGCGATCGTCCCGCCGCTGAAGGCCATGGACGACGAGTACGGCGTGCTGCGCGGCCACGTGGAGACCGTCCACTCGTTCACCAACGACCAGAACCTGCTGGACAACTACCACAAGGCCGACCGCCGAGGCCGTTCCGCGCCGCTCAACATGGTGATCACCGAGACCGGTGCCGCCTCGGCCGTGGCCAAGGCGCTGCCGGAGCTCAAGGCCCCGATCACCGGCAGCTCGATCCGCGTCCCCGTCCCGGACGTCTCGATCGCCATCCTGAGCCTGCGCCTGGGCCGCGAGACCACCCGCGACGAGGTCCTCGAGTACCTGCGCGACGTCTCGCTGCACTCGCCGCTGAAGCGCCAGATCGACTTCACCACCGCCCCCGACGCCGTCTCCATGGACTTCGTGGGCTCCCGCCACGCGTCGATCGTCGACGCGGGCGCCACCAAGGTCGACGGCGACAACGCCATCCTCTACCTCTGGTACGACAACGAGTTCGGCTACTCCTGCCAGGTCGTCCGTGTCGTCCAGCAGGTCTCCGGGGTCGAGTACCCGACCTTCCCGGCCGCTCAGGCCTGAGCGCGGCCGCGTGTCCCCGCCCGAACTGTGCGGCGGGCGGGGACACCGGCGCGGCGGCCCCTGGGAGCCTTGACGCCGCGGCCCTCCGGCGCTCCCAGCAGTCCTGGCGCGGCAGCTCGACCCCGGGTCCGACAACGGCCTCCCATCAGCGCGTTCGACGCCCGGGGGCGGTCCACGTCATAAAGGTCCCCGGAGCGGCTTGCTCCGCGCCCCAGGGACCAAGGAGGGTGGAGTTCATGACCGACGAACTCACCGTCGCCGTGCTCGGCACCGGCATCATGGGCGCCGCGATGGCCCGCAACCTCGCCCGCGCCGGGCACACCGTCCGCGCCTGGAACCGCGACCGCGCCAAGGCGGAGCCACTGGCGGCCGAGGGCGTGCGCGTGGCGGACACACCGGCCGAGACCGTCGAGGGCGCCGATGTCGTCCTCACGATGCTGTTCGACGGCCCCGTCACCCTGGACGTCATGCGGCAGGCCGCCAAGGGCCTGCGGGCCGGGGCGGCCTGGGTGCAGTCCACCACGGCCGGCCTGGACGGGACCGCCGACCTCGCCGCCTTCGCCGACGAGCACGCCCTCGTCTTCTACGACGCCCCCGTCCTCGGCACCCGCCAGCCCGCCGAGGCCGGACAGCTGCTGGTCCTCGCCGCCGGTCCGACGCAGGGCCGCAACCGCGTCACGCCCGTGTTCGAGGCCGTCGGCGCCCGTACGGTGTGGACCGGTGAGGACGGCGCCGAGGCCACCGCGACGCGGCTGAAGCTCGTCGCCAACAGCTGGGTGCTCGCCGCGACCAACGCCGCCGGAGAGGTGCTCGCCCTGTCCAAGGTGCTCGGCGTCGACCCGCAGAACTTCTTCGACCTGATCGCCGGAGGCGGCCTGGACATGGGCTATCTGCGCGTCAAGTCGGACCTCGTCCGCGAGGGCCGGCTCTCGCCCGCCCAGTTCGCCGTGTCGACCGCGGCCAAGGACGCCCGGTTGATCGTCGAGGCAGGACAGCGGCACGGCGTCCGCCTGGACGTGGCCGAGGCGAGCGCGGCACGCCTGGCCCGTGCGGCCGAGCAGGGACACGGCGACGAGGACATGGCGGCCGCATACTTCGCCAGCTTCGACGACGAGTCCGACGCCTGAGCCCGGCCCCCGGCCCCGGCCCGAGCCCCTGAAACACGGGGCGCGGGTGCCGCACCGGCCCGACCAGGGTGGCGATCGTCCAGGTGTGAAGGCTGTGGCTGCTTCCCTGCGACGGTTCCGTGCCACCGCCGGTGACGACCTGTGGACCGCGGGACACGAGCCGCCCGCCTCGGTGAAACCGGCGGGCGGCTTCGAAACCGGCGGACGGCTTCGTCCCGCCCGGCACCGGAGCGCACCGCTCGGCAGGCACGTCCGAGGGCCGCGGGTTACGGTGCAGCCATGATCTCGCTGTTCGGCGCCGGGGAGATGGGCGAGGCACTGCTCGCCGGTCTCGTACGGTCGGGCCATGCCACGGAGGAGATCCTCGTCGTGGAGCCGCGCGCGGAACGCGCCGAGGAACTGAAGTGGAAGTACGGCGTCACCGCGGTGGCGCCGCAGCGCGCCGCAGAGGCGGCCGACACGGTGCTGATCGTGGTACGGCCGCAGCACGTGGCGGACCTGCTCGACGACATCGCCCCGCACCTCGACCCCGGCTGCCTGATCGTCTCGGCCGCGGCCGGCATCCCGACCAGGTTCGTCGAGCGGCGGCTCGGCGGGGAGACACCCGTCATCCGGGTCATGCCGAACACCCCCGTGCTCGTCGAGTCGGGCATGTGCGTGATCTCCCCGGGCCGCCACGCCACCGAGGAGCATCTGCGCCGGGCCCAGCACCTGCTCAGCCCCGTCGGCAAGGTGATCCTTCTCGACGAGGAGTGCCAGGACGCCGCCACCGCCCTCTCGGGCAGCGCGCCCGCTTACTTCTTCTACGTCATCGAGAACATGATCAAGGCCGGGACCGAGCTCGGCGTCCCGGAGGAGGCCGCCCGGGACATGGTCCTCCAGGCAGCCGAGGGAGCCGTGGCGCTGATCCGCGGCACCGGCGAGGCGCCCGGCGCGCTCCGTGAGTCCGTGACGTCCCCCGGCGGCACGACCCAGGCGGCCGTGACCACCCTGGTCGACGAGGGTGTCGGCCGGGCCATCCGCGAGGCCGTCGACGCGGCGGCCCACCGCAGCCGCGAACTGGGCGAGCGCTACGCCGGGGAGTCCGGCGCCGCACCTGACGCCTGACCCGCCCGAGAGCCGACACCGCCCCGGGCCCCAGACGGAGCCCCGGCACCGACCCCGCCACCGAGCCAGACCCTGGAACCCTGCCGACGCCGGCACCGCGCCGAGCTCCGCCACTGCGCCGAGCCCTGATGCCGCGCCGAGTACTGGTGTCGCGTTGACCGTGATGTTGCGCCGAGCCCTGCTACTGCTCACGTCAGCCGCCGAGCCCCCGGCCCCGGCCGGGCCACGACGTCCCGCGGCGTCAGCGTGGTGTTCTCGGCGCAGCACTCCACGACGACCCGGACCGGAGCCCCGCAGTCCTTGTGCCGGATGTCCAGCACCGGCCCCTCGGGCTCACCGGCGTACGTCTCGCCCCACTGGCCCAGCGCCATCAGGACCGGCCAGAGATCCCAGCCCTTGCGCGTGAGCCGGTACTCGTTGCGCGCGCGGCAGCCCGGCTCCTGGTAGGGCACGGCCGAGAGGATCCCGGCGGCCGTGAGCTTGCGCAGCCGGTCGCTGAGCACCGCCTCGGACAGGCTCATATGACGGCGGAAGTCGTCGAACCGGCGCACCCCGTTGGCGGCGTCGCGCAGGATCTGCAACGTCCACTTCTCGCCCACCACTTCGAGCGTCCGCTGGACGGGGCAGTTCTCCGTGCTCGTCTCAAGCCACTGCATGGCGCCATCGTAGGCGCCTGACTTCGTCGTTGACAGTCAGCGCACGGCACGGCTAACTTCGATCTACGAAGTCAGCCGAGGAGGCAGCGCGCGCATGGGACGGATCCGTACGTACGAGTGGCAGGACCCCGGGATCACGGCCGCGGCCGTCGGGAAGGGGACGGGCCTGGACCTGCTCCGCGACATGGCGGCCGGACGGCTGCCGTCGCCGCCCATCACGGCCACGCTGGGCTTCACGCTCGACGAGGTCGACCACGGCTACGCGGTGTTCTCCCTGAAGCCCGGGGAGGAGCACTACAACCCGATCGGCAGCGTGCACGGCGGCGTCTTCGCCACCCTGCTCGACTCGGCGGCGGGCTGCGCCGTGCAGTCCGTGCTGGCGGAGGGCATGGGCTACACCTCGCTCGACCTGAGCGTGAAGTTCCTGCGCCGGGTGACCGTGGACACCGGCCCGGTGCGGGCCATCGGCCGGGTCGTCAACAGCACCCGTCAGACCGCGCTCGCCGAGGCCACCCTCGTGGACGAGAACGAGCGCCTGCTCGCCCACGCCACCAGCAGCTGCCTGCTGTTCCCCGTGCCGCCCGCCGAGGCGTGAAGTACCGCTGGAGAAAGGCGATCTGATCGGACATCAGGCCCGTCGGCCCTGGCCCCCGCGGTGGCTCAGCCCGTCGGCCCGGCGTCCGGCCAGTTCCGCAGCAGCGCGTCGAGGGCGTCGATGATCCGGGTCCAGGTCTCCTGGGTGTCGGGCGCGCTGTGGCTGAAGCCGCCGCCCATCTCCAGGGTGACGTAGCCGTGGAAGACGCTGCCCAGCAGCCGGACGGCATGGGTCTGGTCGGGTTCGGCCAGGTCGTAGCCGCGCAGGATCGCCCGGGTCAGCGAGGCGTGCCGTACCCCCGCGCCGGCCGCGGCCGCCTGCGGAGTCAGCCGGAACTGGGCCGCCGTGTAACGGCCTGGATGCTCGCGGGCGTAGTCGCGGTAGACGTCGGCGAGCGCCCGCAGGGCGTCCTTTCCGGCCCGGCCCGCGAGGGCGTCGACCGCGCGGTCCGCGAGTTCCTCCAGGGCGAGCAGGGCGATCCGGGTCTTGAGGTCCTGGGAGCTCTTGACGTGCGAGTACAGACTCGCCACCTTCACGTCGAAGCGCCGGGCGACCGCCGACACGGTGACCTGCTCGAAGCCGACCTCGTCGGCCAGTTCCGCCCCGGCCCGGGTCAGGCGCTCCGCGGTGAGTCCGGCGCGCGCCACGACGGTCTCCTTCCCTTTTCCTGAAGTGTCTGCGTACATGCCTGAAGCCTTTAGGCAGGTCACCGCTACCTTAAGGCAGCCCGCCCCGGCCCGGCCGAGCTCATCCCCGCACGCGTCTTGACGTGTACTTGGCTCGCCGACGGCCAGACGATCTCCACCATGTGGGGCGGGACCCCGGCCCGGACCGGAGGCTCGGTCCGAGTCACCCCCGCCTCCTGCACCTCCACCATCCCCGCCGGCGGCTCGGTCGCCCTCGGCTTCATCGGCACGAAGGGCACCTCGAACACCGCCCCGACCGCCTTCACGCTCAACGGCTCCGCCTGCACGACCGGTTGAGGTTCCGTGCCCGGCCGGCCGCGCTCAGGCCCGCCGGGCACGCTCCGCGACGCCGACCTGCTCCGGACGACAGCCTCTAGTGCCCCGACAGGCAACGTTCGCCCCGTCGCGACGCCCGGCACGCCCTCTCGCCGCACCGGGCACAGACCCAAGTACATCCAGTACGAGG